>JBAZQV010000047.1:0-6708 GCA_041645025.1 Candidatus Aenigmatarchaeota archaeon | reverse complement strand
GATGGAGAACGTGCTGCGGGAAGATGCGCCGGAGAAGTGTCTCTCTAACGAGGAAGCGCTGAAAAATACAAAACATAAGGAAAAGGGATTCTTCAAGGGACCGAGAGCGTCGTGATTTTATAAATATTGCTTCTATTGATTTGTTATGAAGATATACATTGCAGCGCCGTTTGACAGAAAAGATCAAGCAAAGGAAGTTCATAGGATGTTCATGCGCGAGGGACATCAAATATCTGCGGACTGGACTACTCATAAACCGCTCAGACCTTACGACTAGAATCCTGAGATGTGCAAGTAGTATGCTGTAGAGGATATGGACGGAGTCTTGGATAGCGATGTTTTTATTTTCCTTGCCTCTGGCGATTCCACGGGGCATAAGGTTGAACTAGGCGCTGCTATTGCTTCAAGGTTATTACGGGGAAAACCCAAGATATATATGGTATGCGATAGAGAATCCATATTTCACTTTCATCCCGCAATAAATCACAGGGAAAGCATTAAAGAAGTGCTGGAAGAAATAAGCAGAGGCGAAGTTTGATGCTAGGTAAATGGAAGACACTTAGAAGTAAAGTTGTTTATAAAAAAGATTCTCTGGGAGTTAATGAAGAGACAGTTGATATTCCTAGCAAGGGGAAGTTTTTCACTAATTATGTTAAACTTAATGATATAGTTGCCGTTGTAGCTAAAACGGCAGACAATAAAATTTTGATTGTAAAGCAGTACAGAAACCCTACCCGTACTTTTACTTTTGAAATACCGGGTGGTTATGCTGAAAAAAAGGAAAATTTACGCAGAGCAGCATTAAGAGAATTGGAAGAAGAAACAGGGTTTAAGGCCAAGAAAATTAATAAGATTTTATCTTTTTACTTACATCCAGGAAAAATGACAACGAAGGTTCATATTTTCTTTGCTGAAAGCCTTGTAAAGACAGAAACAAAATTTGATCCGTCGGAAGATATAGAAATATATCAGATGAGTAGAGAAACTATTCTAGGACATATTAAAAAAGAGAATTTTCAATGTTCTTATTCTTTATTAGGAGTTCTTTACGCTATTCAAAAGGGGTTGATTTGATGTTCATCTCCGTGAAAGAAGCGATGAAACAGGGCTCGGGACACGTAGCAGTGCGCGGCTGGGCTTACCGGGTGCGCGGCAGCAACAAGATGATTTTTATCGTGCTTCGCGATTCTTCTGATATTATACAGTGTGTCATTAATCGTGAAAAGATAAGCAAGGAAAAGTGGGCAGATGCAGAGAAACTTCTTATCGAGTCATCTATTGAAATCAAAGGAAACATAAAAGAGGACAAGCGGGCGCCAACAGGATATGAAATCGATGTGGACGAGTTCAATGTTGTGCATTTTGCCGAAGTTTTTCCAATAGCAAAGGACCAGTCAACGGAGTTTCTGCTGGACAAGAGGCACCTGTGGATTCGCTCGCGCAAGATGACAGCCATAATGAAAATACGTTCGACGATTTTCGGGGCGATAGATAATTTTTACAGGGAAAGGGGCTTCTTCGAAGTTGCGCCTCCCATACTAACGCCTAATGCGTGTGAAGGGAAGCTGACTCTTTTCGAGGTAAAGTATTTTGATGATATTGCCTACCTGACACAGTCCTGGCAGCTTTATGCCGAGGCGCTGATATTCTCACTGGAGAAAATATACTGCAACTCACCGTGCTTCCGCGCAGAGCAGTCAAAGACATCCAGGCACTTGGCTGAGTTCTATATGTCCGAGATGGAAGTTGCCTGGGCGCATCTGGATGACATACTGAAATATGCCGAGGAGCTTATTGCATTCATCGTCCAGCAGGTTCTGGAAAAAAACAAAGAGGAACTTAAGCTGCTTGAAAGAGATACGGAAAAGCTGAGCAAAGTCAAGGTGCCCCTGGCCAGAATAACATATACAGATGCTCTTGCTCTGTTGAAAAAACAGGGAATAAATATTGAGTGGGGCAAGGATTTGAGGACAATAGAAGAAGATGAGCTAATGAAAAATTTTGACACGCCTGTCATGGTTACCCGCTATCCAAAAAAGATAATGGCCTTCTACAAGCCTGCTGATCCTCAAGATGCTCGGGTGGCGTTAAACTTTGATATGCTTGCACCTGACGGTTATGGTGAGATAATAGGCGGCTCAGAAAGGGACACCAGCATAAAGGAAATGGAAAGGGTGCTGAAGGAACAGGGCGATGATCCCAAGAACTATGACTGGTATTTGGACTCAAGGCGCTTTGGCTCAGTACCGCACGCAGGATTTGGCATGGGCGTTGAACGCATCGTAAGCTGGATCTGCGGATTGGATAATATTAAAGACGCTATACCGTTTCCAAGGACGATGATGCGGAAACATCCATAACTAAGACGAATTTTTGCCTTATTTACAAAACTTAAACCTTAACAACACAATAATCTAATGAAATATGATATTTCTGTCCACGAGTTTCTAGAGCAGTCGCATGGAGGAAATATTGACTACAGCGACTTTGTTCTTAGCTATCTGGAGGATCTAAAAACCGTCAGTAAAAGATTACGCCTTATGCAATGTATTTCAGGAAAACTGGTAAAGCCGCAGCACGACCTTTACGGACTTCCCTTTACTGTAAAAGATAATATCTGCACACAAGGCATGCAGAGCAGCGCCGGCTCAAAAATACTCGAGGGCTATGTGCCGCCGTTTGACGCCACGGCTGTTTTACGGGTGAAAGAAGCAGGCGGCTTCATTGCCGGCAAGACGAACTGCGATGAGTTCGGCTTCGGCACCTTTTCGACGAACAGCGCCTACGGCATCCCGAAAAATCCGCTGGACCCGACTCGCACCTGCGGAGGCTCTTCTGGCGGCGCTGCAGGAGTAATAGCTGCACTGGGTTACCCACAGATTTCTTTAGGTGAAAGCACTGGCGGCTCCATAAGCTGTCCTGCTGCATTTTGCAATGTTGTAGGATTGACACCGACCTATGGTTTAGTCAGCCGATATGGTTTGATTGACTATGCGAATAGCCTTGACAAGATTGGTGTAATAACACGGCGTGTTGAAGATGCGGCACTTGGGCTTTCGCTGATAGCTGGGCACGACCCACGTGACTCAACAAGCCTTCAGATTTCTCAGAAAGAATACAAGGCGGAACATGACTTGAAAGGTGTAAAAATCGCTGTACCGAAGGAATACTTCCAGCACATAGACAAGCAGGTAGAGAAGAACGTGCGAGATGCTATAAAGAAAATGGAAAGCAACGGTGCAATCATTAGCGAGGTTTCTTTGCCGAGTACGAAGTATGCTCTGGCAGCTTATTACATAATTGCAACATCCGAAGCCTCTACCAATTTATCTCGTTACTGCGGCATGCGCTACGGGCTTCACGGAAAGCTGAAGGGCGGTTTCAATGAGTACTTTACAGCGGTGCGCACGGAAGGCTTTGGTGAGGAAGCCAAAAGGCGCATAATTCTTGGAACATTTGCCCGCATGTCAGGCTACCGGGAACAGTACTACATGAAAGCGATGCGCGTCCGCACACTAATCACACAAGATTTCAAAAAGATATTTGCAAAGCACGATGTAATATGCGCGCCGACGATGCCTGTGCCGGCGCCGCGCTTTCGCGAGATAGAAAAACTCACGCCGCTGCAGAACTATCAGATGGATGTTCTCACGGTTCCTGCTAACCTATCAGGCGTGCCTCATATGTCAGTGCCCTGCGGACGCACCATAGGCCTGCACATGATTTGTGATCATTTGCAGGAGCAAAAACTGCTGAACATCGCGGCAGGGTTTGAGGGATTGAAATGAAAAGTAAAATCAAATTCAAGGAAGGAAAAATAATAGACACCTTTTTCGTAGAAAAGGAAGGAAAGAAGATGCCAATTATTATTAGATATCCGAAGAAGAGCGATTTGAACAACATTTGGAAATTTTACAACAAAGTCATTAAGGAGACGCCGTTTCTCGCAAGAATGACTTCTGTTGGCATGAAAGAGGAAAAGAAATGGTTCACAAAAATATTTGACGACATAAAAAAGAAGAAATATATTTACCTGATTGCTGAGCATGACGGAAAAATAATAGGCTCGACTACTGCGGGAAAAAAATTCTCCGAAGTCGAGCAGCATGTTGGCAGCTATGGTATATCAATCCTGCAGTGGTATGCTGGTCTTGGCATTGGCACAAGATTGAGCGAAAATATTTTACGGCTGGCAAAAGAAATGAAAATCGAGATTCTTGAGCTGAGTGTTTACAGCGAAAACAAAATCGCGCAGGGACTTTATAAAAAAATGGGTTTCAAGATTGCTGGTAAGGTACCGCATGGCATAAAGCGCGGCAAGAAATATATGGATAATATATTCATGTACAAGGTGCTGAAAAAATGAAGTGTAAAATAAAAATTGTGATCACTTCTTTTGAACAGAGGCGTTCAAAATGACACGCATAGGCCTCGAGGTTCATGTGCAGTTGAACACGCAGACAAAGCTTTTCTGCGGGTGCCCGAACAGGTTTGTCAAGGAGCCTAACACGCACGTCTGCCCTTACTGCATCGGGCTGCCGGGCAGCAAGCCTAGGGTGAACAGGAGTGCTATGGATTTCGCACTCCTTATTGGCATGGCGCTGGAATGCAAAGTCTCCTCGCCCACGTTCTTCTCGCGCAAATCCTACTTTTATCCGGACATGGGAAAGAACTTCCAGATAACTCAATATGAAGTGCCTATTGCCTATGACGGGTCATTAAAACTGGGCATCAAAAAAATAACAATAAAACGAATTCAAGTTGAAGAAGATCCGGCGCGAATCGTGCATGTGGGTGGCACGATAGCAACAGCAGATTATGTCCAGGTAGATTACAATAGGTCGGGCGTGCCGCTTTGTGAGATTGTCACGGATCCGGACTTTGAAAGCCCGCATGAAGCGCGAGATTTCTTGCAGAAGCTGTCCAGCATACTTGAATATCTTAATGTATATGATTCGAGTGTGGAGGGTTCGATGAGGGTTGATGCAAATATTTCCCTTGGACCAACGCGCGTCGAAATAAAAAATATTACTGGTTTCAAGGATGTGGAGAAGGCACTGAATTATGAAATCATCCGGCAAAAGCATGCTCTACGCAGGAATCAGAAAATTGTGCGGGAGACAAGAGGCTGGGACGCGGATGCTGGCGTGACTCGATCGCAGCGCACAAAAGAAGAAGAAGAAGACTATGGCTATATTTTCGAATCTGACCTGCCGAAGTTTACCTTTGATTCAAAACAGCTCGGTATTCTACGATCGATGATACCAGAGCTTCCTGATGCCAAGGTGAAAAGATACGTCAAGGAGTTGAAGATAAAAGAAGATCTGGCTGTTTCTATTGTAAGTGAACCTGACCTGGCTGAGGCATTTGAAAAAGTCATAAAATATGTTGACAAAGAACTTGTTGCCAAGTGGTTTGCTGGCGAAATAAAAAAGACACTTAACTATCATAACTTGCGGCTTAAAGACAGCAAGCTGAAAACAGACGGAATAATAAAACTTCTTGACATGGTTGAAAAGAAAACCATCACGGATCACACGGCGGAGATGATGCTGCGCGAGATGACTATCAAGGCAATGGATCCTGAGGCACGCAGCGACGTTACTACAAGGATATACGATGAAAACCTTCTGGAGAACTCAATAAAAGAAGCAATAGACATGAACACAAAAGCTGTTCTGGATTACAAATCAGGCAAACAGGAATCTTTCAACTTCCTTGTAGGTCAGGTCATGAAGAAGACACAGGGACGTGGAGATCCTGAGACTATACGCAGGCTTCTGAAGAAATTAATATGAAGGTAAGGTATGAACCCCTACGAAGAAAAGCTGAAAAAGTGGATGCACGAGCACAACGTGCCTGCTGAGCATATTCATTTTGAGAACTCTGTGCACACTGTTGAAGAAGCGTGCCGCGAGACAGGGGCGCAGCCGGATGATTTTGTAAAATCTATTTGCATGGTTGGTAGCGAGACAGTAGTTGCCATGGTTCTTGGCTCTGACAGGGCTAGTACAGAAAGAGTTGCAAAAGCTCTTAACATAGAAAAACCGCACGTTGCAACACCTGAGGAGGCTCTGGAAAAAACAGGGTATCTTGTCGGCGGCACACCACCATTTGGCTACCAAGCTAAATTTCTCATAGACCCGAAAGTCATGGAAAAAGACATTGTTTATGCGGGCGGCGGAAATCCCACTGCACTTATCCGTATAGACCCAAAGGAAATCCAAAAATTCAATCACGGGATTATTGTAAGGGTTAGAAAATAAAAGTGAGCCCGGAGATATCAAGACCTGAGGTTAAGTGGGTCTGGTGCCATAATGTTTTATAGCTTAAGAAAGAATTATCCACATGGGCGACATCAAATGCGTTCTCGGAAAGAAGATTTCATTCACGAAAGAACGATACATTCATATCACAATACGGCATCCAGAGCTCGAGGGGAAAGAGCAGGAAATTATCAAAACACTGACAAATGCGGATTTCGTCCAGGAAAGCGTGTACGATAAGAATGTGCTTCTTTACTATAAGCTTACCGGAAAAAGCGATTACCTTGTCGTTGCGGTAAAACTCTTAAATAATCATGGTTCATTATTACAGCATACATGGCAAATGCCATAAAGAAAGGTGAAATAATATGGAAAAAATGATGTTTTACTACGATGAAGAGGGGGATATTCTTGATATATCGATAGGCAAACCGAAGAAAGC
>JBAZQV010000046.1:0-6814 GCA_041645025.1 Candidatus Aenigmatarchaeota archaeon | reverse complement strand
GCTACCAGTACTGCTTCATCTGAAGATGTGTCCAACGTGCAGATACAGCTCATAAAAGACAGCGGTCCTGGCGACTTTTCTGTTTCTGACCCGTCTGGCGGCTCCTATACAACAACCGTTACAACTTCAGGAACTGCAAAGACCTTTACGTTTACAGCAGGTTCTGCAGGCACATATACGTATAAAGTCACTGATACTTGGTCTGGCGGTTCGAAGTCATCGACAACAGAAACGATGGCATTTGTTGCGCCTTCCTCCCTATCTGTCTCAGGCTCGGCTTCTGCTGTCACTGTTGCACAAGGCCAGTCAACATCGCTTACTATGAATGTTCAGAATTCCCAGGCGTCTAATATCCTTACGTCATATTCGCTTACGTATGCTACTTCCAATCTTTCCATATCCGGCGACCCTGCATCAAGTTCGGGCACGACCGTTAATGCAGGAACCACAAAGTCGCTTGCATGGACAATAACGCATTCATCGTGCTTTACAGGGACAAAAACCGTTGTGTTTGCGCTGGGCGACAACAGTGATGCTCATACGCTTACAATAACAGGAAATACCTCCTGCACCACAACAACCAATACAACAACAACTTCAAGCTCATCTGGCGGTGGCGGGGCTGCTTCTAATGCGACTACAAATGCTACAGTCACAAAAGAATCGCAATCATTTTCGTCAGTTGCAGGCACACCGCTGACATTAAAGTTCACAAAGATTACAAACGGAGTAACGGAAATAGAACTGACAACCCTGTTCAATAAAAACAGCGTCCAGATGAGCGTTTCCGATGGTTCGAAGCCAAGCAGCATCGAACCTGTTTCCACCGGAGCTGTTTACAAGTACATAGACATAACAAAAACAAACGCCGCTGACAGTGATTTCTCGCTAATAAAAATACGATTCAAGGTTCCGAAAAACTGGACAACAACAAATAGCATAGATCCCTTAAAAGTTTCTCTTTATCGTTACAATGCCGGCTGGGACAAGCTTCTTACTATCCAGACATCCTCGAATTCAACTTACTATTACTACGAGGCAATTTCGCCCGGATTCTCAACGTTTTCAATAGCTGGAGAAGCAGCTGCTACAACGCCTGCCCAGGAATCTACGTCAATGCCTACTCCGCCACCTGCTCCTTTAGACAATCAAACAGGTCTGGGAAATGCGACTGGTTCTTCAACCGGCATACCATCCGGAGCGGCTAATGTTCCTTCGGTGCCTACTGGCGCGACAGATGCTAATGTAATGGTTGGCGCAGTAGTTCTTGTGCTCGCAGTGCTTTTCGGGGTTGTGTACCACTTTTTCCTTACAAAACCCAAAAAATACAACTATGCTCCGGGCAAGAGTAAGTCATAATCATGGTTGTGTTAATTTACTGTCCAAAAGGGGATTTTCTCATGGAAAATTGTTTTACTACTTCTCTGCCGTTGTCATCAAAAGTAAAATTACCCTCGTATCCATCTGATGTTCTTGAACCTACATAAAAAACAGGATTGTTTTCTCCACCCAATCTTTTTGCATTTCTAGAATAGGTTTTTGTAAATGAAATTGCACCATCAGTTGTGTGACCTGTTATGCCTGCCTGTCCATAGGCATCTTCTACATGTCCATTAAAAGCTCCATCTCCGTTTCTGTCATCAATATAAACTTCAAACAGACCGTGGGCGGGTACCTCTAGATCCCACGTACCTATATAATCTGGTTTTCTGCTTGGATCTATCCGACTTGCTGTTACTGCTCTATATTTTCGCTTTATGTGTTCTCTTAATAACAAGAAATCTCTATTTGGCTTAGCATTTCTTTTGTATCGGCTTTGGAACGTGTCAGACAAACCAAAAAAAGTGCATCTGGATTGCCATAGACTGCTGTTGTTATTTCATCTTCGTTCACATCTTCTCTCTCATAACAACCAACACTCAAACTGTTCTGACCTTGTGTAGCGGCAAAATAATTCGCATGAGCGTCGCCTACAATAACAATGCGTGGTAAGTACCTTTCAATATTTTTTAAAAGAATTTCATCTTGACCTATAACCAAAGCTTGTTCTGCCACGACTTGAGCAGCATACCTTTCAGCAAAAAGAGGCAGTGCTTCTGGTGAGTCGCTTCCCAATTCAAATATTCTCTGTTTTATTTTCAATTGCGCGTGCATTAATGTCCATATGGTTTTATACATATCAAAATTGCCGAGATAACATACTTCTTTTTCGTATCTCTGACATGTTTCAATAATAGCATTCCAGTAATGTATGCCCCCAGGCTTGCCATCTACAGGTTCGCCGTCAAGTGTGATTCCATCGATTTTTGGCAATTCTTCAGAGATTTCTATCCCGACTTTTGAGCCTTTTCGGAGCCTCTTTATTTCGGCCACAAGCTCATGACTGGGTTCTGTTTTCATTTCACCAATATCAAATAACCCTGTATTGGGTCCACCGTGATTAACGCCTACGAGCCTTGGTATGTGAATCATGCAGAATAAGATAGGTTAAAAGTATAAAAACACAGAAGTCGCGAAGCTGTTTTTTTTTCACAAATTCTCAGATTTAAACATTAACAAGTAATTGGTTACTATGCTTCTCTATAGCACACTCACAAGGAAAAAACAAATATTCAAGCCCATCAAGGGCAGAACTGTTTTGCTCTATACCTGCGGTCCTACTGTTTATGACTACGCTCACATAGGAAACTTCAGGTCGTTTATTTTTGAGGACCTGCTCAGGCGTGTTCTTGATCTAGACGGATTCAAGGTCAGGCACGTGATGAATTTCACAGACGTGGGACACCTTACGTCGGATGCCGACAGCGGCGAGGACAAGATGCAGGTCGGCGCGGAACGGGAGCACAAGACAGCCTGGGATATTGCTAACTTCTACATAGCTGCTTTCAAGGAAGATGTCAAAAAGCTGCACCTAAAGGAACCTGAAGCTTGGCCAAGGGCTACGGAACACATAAAGGAAATGATAGAGCTTGTCAGCACTTTGGAGAAACGAGGATATACTTATGTAACAGAAGACGGTGTTTATTTTGACACGGCGAAGATGAAGGGTTATGGAAGACTGGCAAAAATCGATGCCAGGGGCCTGAAGGCCGGCGCCAGGGTTGACATTGGCCAAAAAAGAAACAATACGGATTTTGCTTTGTGGAAGTTCTCGCTCGGTCGCAAAAGAGACATGGAATGGGATTCTCCATGGGGCAAGGGCTTTCCGGGATGGCATATTGAGTGCAGTGCTATGGTAATGAAATATCTTGGGGAAACTATAGACATACACTGCGGCGGCGTTGACCACATAGCGGTTCATCATACAAATGAGATAGCGCAGAGCGAAGCTGCCACGGGCAAGCGCTTCGCTAATTACTGGCTTCACAATGAATTCATGCTTGTCGATGGAAAGAAGATGGCCAAATCACTTGGAAATTATTATACTCTAAAGAACCTTATGGAAAAGGGGTTCTCGCCTGTTGCTTTCCGCTATCTCTGTTTAAGCGTCCATTACAGGAGCCAGATGAATTTCACGCTTGAAGCGCTTGAGGATGCACAGAATGCTGTAAATAGCATAAATGACTTTGTTTTTCGGCTTGGCGCTGGGAAAGATGTTGCAAAGAACAAGAAGATAGAGTCGGCTCTCAAAAAGTGCAAGGAAGAATTTATAAAATATATTAATGATGACTTGGACATGCCTGACGCACTTTCGGCTATCTTCAAGCTGATGAAGGCAGTAAACAGGGAGATAGATGCCGGTAAAGCGGACAAGAAAATGCTAAAGGCAGTTCATGGATTTTTTGATGAGATTAATAGCATACTGGATGTTATACAGGACCAAACAGTTGTGCTTACCGCAGAGGAAAAGAAGCTGCTTGAGTTGCGCGAGGCGTTCAGGAAGCACAGAGATTTCAAGGCGGCTGATGAAATACGCTCACAGCTTAAGACAAAGGGCATAGTACTTGAGGACACGCCTGACGGCGTAAGATGGAGAAAACTTTAATCACGGCCTGATACCTATCTTCGGCATTTTTTCTATTTTTAAAACCTTTAAATATGTATACATTTAATATATTTGTATACGTGATACTATGACAGAAGTAAATTTATCCGCTAGAATATCGGAAGAGATGGAGAAAGGCATAGAGGAATTTATGAAAAATGAGAAGGTGGACCGCTCTATAGCCGTGAGAAAACTTCTTGACTCAGGTCTTCAAGAGTGGAAATTGGCAAAGGCACTTAAATTACTGGGAAAGGGCGAAGTAACATTTTCGAAAGCAGCAAAAATCGCTGGACTTGATATATGGATGTTTGCGGATAAAGTAGAAAATTCTGACGTAATTTGGATTAAAATGACTCCTGAAGACCTCAAGAAAGAGTTGTCCAAATTATGAAGCTTGTTTTTGATTCCACGCCTCTGATATACTTTGGAAGAATCAGTATACTAGACAAAATAACTAAGCTGAAAGATGAAAAAATAATACCGTTTTCTGTCTATAAAGAGGTAGTTGAGACAGGACTGAGAAAAGGCAAAGAAGATGCGTACCTAGTAAAAAGTTTAGTAAATCAAGGCTTATTCTCAGTAGAAAAAGGTCAGGATAAGATTATGAAAGAGTTTAATGAAATAAGAAGACTCAGCATGGCGGACGCCGAAACTTTAGCCGTAGCCAAAAATAAGAAAGCCATTGCCATTATTGACGAATCTTTCTTAAGGACAATAGCAGAAGCGCATGGAATCGAATATGCAGGGTCGATTTTTATTTTGTTCAAATTATATAAAGAAAAATTGATTGAGAAAAAGGATATTAAAAAATATTTGGATGAAATGATAAGACATAAATGGAGATGTTCCACAGAACTTTATGCTTCTATTTTAGAAAAGATTGGGGAATTATAGTGCCGGAACGCTCACGTTCAAAGCCCGAGTGGCAGATAAAAATAGCCAAGGAACGAATAGGCATACTTTTTGACGAGGCGGCTAAAACAACCAAGAAAGATCTTCAGAAACGCTACATGAAACTTGCAAAGAAGATAGGCATGCGCTATAACGTGCGCCTCGAAGAAAGGAAGAAAAAATTCTGCAAGCACTGTTTTTATTATTTTGGTTCTGAGACAAGACGGAGACTCAAGAACGGAAAACTCGTGATTGTCTGCCCGGGATGCAAAAAAATCACACGATATGTTTACAAGTAAAACCTCAATAGTTTAATGATTTTTTGGATAGTTTATAAAGTTTTTTGATGTATATTCTTTATGCGATCTGGGAGCACTACTCATCATTTACCATATTTTATGCAAAGTCGCCAGACACGCCTAGCGTTAGAAACGCAGTATGCGAATCACTATCATACTGGCTATCTTGGGGAATATCTGAAATGGTATGATTCACAATATAAAATATTCAAATCTATTCTGAGGGCTGTTGGCGTGCCAGAACCAGCGGAAATTGAGGCATATCGTACTGAACTGAAATGCCGCAGTAAAAATTAGGATTCACCGAATATTTTTATAGTACTGATATTTATTCTTTGTGATTGAAGTTTCTGTATGCCACACAGAGACCCTGAACATGTATATAGAGTAAGATACTTGAGACATGTTGACAGACATAGACATCATGCTGCCACTATGACATATGACGAACTAAGCAGAATTATAAAAGATTATGAGGATGACGTTGGAAGATTTGAATTGGTTTTAGGACGTCTTGGATTGATTCATGAACCGGCACATATAGCAGCTTACAGGCTTGAACGTGCCGGCAAAAAACATCATAACAAATAGAATGAGATTTCTGTCTTTTGCTAAGGTTTAAAAACCTATTCTACTAATCATAGTTGATACTTATGGTTTCAGCACACGATATAGACCAGCAAAAACTTGTAACAGAAATGTCTTCGCAATTAAAGGACAAAATAACTATGCCTGATTGGGCACGCTTTGTCAAGACAGGCGTTTCTAGAGAGAGGCAGCCAGAGCATCAGGACTGGTATTATGCCCGCTCTGCCAGCGTGCTTCGCAAGATTTACCTGGATGGGCCTGTTGGCACTGAGAGATTGCGCACGTATTACGGCGGCTTGCACAGACGCGGCCACAAGCCAGCACACTTCGCAAGGGGCGGCGGCAAGATAATACGTACTATATTACAGCAGCTTGAGAAGACCGGTTATGTTAAAACAGAGGGGAAGAAGGGGCGCTTGGTTACGCCACAGGGCCAGAAGTTCGTGGACAGTTGTGCCAAGAACACAAAATAATTCTCTTTTTATTCTGTTTTGCTATCTAGTTTCTATGGCGAACCAAAGAACATCTGCAGAAATTAGAGAAATTATATATGAAATGGCGAATTTGCGCCAATCTATAATTCCTAAAGAAGCATGCTTGGATGTGCCTCCTGGTGAATTTGATCTGTGGTATGGTATTGTAATGAATGATCCGCAACTTCTTATTCATAAGCCCGGGTTAAAATACCCGCCTGAAGTAATGGAAGGGCTGGAAAGGATGAGGTCTTACATACCTGAACACGTTTCTCAATGTGATATCTGTCAGAGACGTTACGAAGCTAAAAAGCATATAAGTGCTGCCTTTAGAAGTATTCTTGGAATTGAGAATAAGCCAGAATATGTGATGTGATTGGAATGAACGAGGAAGAAATCAAGAGGAAAATGCTCCAGCAGAGAATGGCCCATATGTCATCGGAGCAAATGCAGCAGGCCCAGCAGCAGCAACAGATGGAGGAAGTTCTCAAGACAGTCATGTCGCAGGTTCTCGATTCAAAGGCAAGGGAGCGGCTTTCCAACCTTAAGCTCGTTAAGCCTGAAATTGCTGCACAACT
>JBAZQV010000045.1:0-6913 GCA_041645025.1 Candidatus Aenigmatarchaeota archaeon | reverse complement strand
AGAAGAAATAAAATGGATAGGCCTGGATGAACTCAAGAGCGATATGGAAAAAAACCCAGGCAAATATACGCCATGGCTAAGAATATGTTTCAAAAGATTCCTTAATAGCATAAAAAAGAATTAAACGTCCTTGCCATTTCTCATTATACGTGTAAGATAGCCTACAACCCTGTTTCTTGCACGCTTGTTTTGTATAAGATTAAGCTCTTTTACCTTCTGCTTGTTCTTTTCAAAGTCAATACCAAGATTGTCTTTGTAGTTTCTTTTAAGTTGGAAAGCAGCTTTTTTGATATCCTTGGTTCTTATATTTCCCATACAAACCCCTCTCAAATACGACTAGCCGAACGACGACTTTGTCGTCAGTCTGCTTTTCGTCAGACGTTTTTCGTGTAAAGGTTTCTGTACATCCCAAAGAAAGGGGAGTACTTGACCTTCCCGAATTTATGTCCTTACTTAACAGCATTTTAATAGCTTTGTAGAATTTAAATACCTATGAAAGCGCTATTGGCAAAGTCGCCCATAGGCATTTTTGCCTTTTCCGAATCAGGCGAACTGCTCTACTACAAAATATGGGACCGAAAGAACGCCATAGATAAGTTCCTTGATAAAGAGATTAGCAAAGATTTCTTATCAAACCTCTCCGGCTATAAGACAGCTGAATCCGACGAAGCCTATCATATACTTAGAAAGAATTTCAGGGAGTACGCAAAAGGACTTTGCAATATGACTGACGAGGAATTAAATGAATTTCTATCCTCCTTTTCCGTGGCCCTATCCAAGCGGAATCTGCAGGGAACTATAGGTCGCGACAGGTTGGTTGTTCAGGCAATACGTTCTCTAGACGATTTGTCAAGAGCTGTGAATATTTTTACGGAGCGGCTTTATGAGTGGTACTCACTTCACTATCCGGAAATCAAAAACGTAAACATAGAAGACGTCGTTGCAAAGTACGGACGCCGTGAGAATATGCCAGGTTTCAAGCCTAGTATTGGTGTTGACCTCACCGAGCTAGACGAGAACACCCTAAGGAATTTCGCGCTGACCATACAGTACCTGAACGGAGAAAAAAAGAAAATGGAAAAATATATAGAAAGCACAATGAAAGAAATTGCACATAACTTCTCCGCACTTGTCGATCCCCTGATAGCTGCTCGCCTGCTCGCCGCAGCCGGCTCGCTGGAGAGGTTGGCAAGAATGCCAGCATCCACAATACAACTATTGGGTGCAGAGAAAGCACTGTTCCGGCATATGAATAAGGGAGGCAAAAGTCCAAAGTACGGAATAATTTACAATTCTAATCTTATCCAGACAGCAAACAATGAGCATAAGGGAAAGATAGCACGTATCCTTTCATCAAAACTTATGCTGGCTGCACGCATCGACTATTATTCCGGCAGAGATGATGCTCAGCATCTGAAGAGTGAAATGATGGATGAAATAAAAAAGGTGAATGCATGAAGCAACTATTTCCAGGCGTATTCAATGATGGTAACAGAATTTATACTGTTAACCTTACTCCAGGAAAAAATGTTTATAACGAGCGCCTTATTGATGACAAGCGTGAGTGGGACCCAAAAAGAAGCAAGCTTGGAGCTGCTATAGTTAATGGTATTAAGGAGATGCCAATAAAACAAGATTCTATTGTACTTTATCTGGGTGCATCCACCGGAACAACCATTTCACACGTCAGTGACATAATAGGTAAAAACGGTTTCGTGTATGGTATAGAGTTTGCCGAGCGTGTTCTACGTTCGCTGATTGATTTGGCAAACCAGCGAAGGAACATGGCAGCATTGAAAGCAGATGCGCGGAAGCCCGAAAGCTACCGGTGGATAGAAGAGTGTGATGTTGTTTTTTGTGATGTGGCGCAGCCAGATGAAACGGAAATAGCCCTGCGGAACTGTAAAGTTTTTCTGAAGAAAGGTGGATACCTGTTAATTTCTATCAAGTCCCAGAGCATCGACGTTACAAAAAAACCAAAAGAAATTTACGAGCAGGAAAAAAGAAAAGTAGAGAAAGCCGGATTCTCCGTCCTACAGATGATTGATTTGGAACCTCACGAAGAGAAACACGCCATGCTTTTGGCAAGAATGTAGAACAAGAAAAATGATTTATATTACACTAACCTAATCCAGGGCGCCGCCTTACTTATTCACCATTTTTATTAGAATATCCTTGAATCTATCCCACTCAACAGCAGGAAATGTAGCACCTGCAGCAGCCTCATGCCCGCCGCCAGAGCCGCCAACTTCCTTGGAAGCTCTTTGCATAACCTTTCCGGCGTTGATATTTTTAGCCTGGTTGCGGGCAGATATTTTTATCCGGTTGCCTGATCTTTCATAGACAACAACCAGATCCTTCTGTACATTCTCGCTTATCTTTGTGGATATAGAAGATCCTAGATTGAATTTCGATTTTATGTTATAAAATATTATTTTTCCAGACCGCTCCATTTTATGCTCGTAGTCTGCGAGGATGTCTGTTATTTCATTCTCTATTATTTTTTGCGACTCTACCATCTTGTCAGCGTTCCTCGCTTTTTCAAAATCTTCGAAATTGGTATTTTCCAATACACCAACCATTTGCTCACATGAAAGTATGTTGGTAGCCCGTGTGGATGTTATCATATCCGCTATTCTACCCAGCTTCGTTCCGTAGAGCGGCTCCTCCAGAGAATAGATTTTCTTCAGCTCTTTCACCAAGTCTTTTGAATCTTCTAGGTTGTAGTCTGATACCATACCTACGCCTGCAATCCAAAGCAGGTCACTCATGTCAATTATTTTGGAACATATTTTGTAGACACAGTAAGATGTTGACCTGTAGGTGTCATGGGTTTCTATTCTTGGATTATAATGTACCAGTGCAGACGTATGATGCGAAGATGCATCAGTCTGTTGGCGATTCATGTCCTTGAAAACCTGATGGTGATCAACTATCATGATGTCACAGATAGAGCCTAACTTCTTCAGAACATTTTGCTGTTGGTCCACTGCTATGTCAAGAAATATTAGTTTGTTGGGTACCGTTGTCTGTATCCTTTGTATTATGTTCTTGTCCATGGGCATCGGCTGCGGTATAATGTAAGGCTTCTTTCGGCCTGTTTTTTCCAGGAACTTGTTAAGAAGCACGCAGGAGCAGATGCCATCCCCGTCGTTGTTGAATATAACAACTATCTCATCTGTCGGTTTTATTTTCTCCAGAAAGTTAATGGCTCTTCTCATAAAAATCAAATTTTTTGTATTGTTTCTATCTTGAAGTTGATTTTCTCGTCATCGAGTTGCACGCAACCGGTGGCATTTTCAACAAGGCCGAAGAAAACTTCCTTCGCGCCCACCTTATTTTTTATTTCCGTCTCATATTCCCTCATGGCTTCGTTGTCTATGTAGAGAACTATGCGGTCGCTCACTTTCAGATCGTTTTTCTTCCTCTGTGATTGTATCTCTCTTAGGAACTCCCTTAGCAAAGCTTCGCCCATGAGAACTTTTTTGCTTACATAAACACTACCCTTTGAGAATTCCTTCTTGTAGCCATCTGTCTTGCCCATGGAAACGTATTTCGTATTTGACATGTTCTTCAAAACTTTTTCAAATGTTATAAGAGCACTTTTAACAACCTCGTCATCGCTTTCCACGTAAACACTTTCTACTGGCCATCTTATCTTCACATTATTTTCTTTTCTCACAGAGTTTACAACCTCTACAATTTCCTTGACGAATTCCATCTCTTTTTCTATCTGAGTATTCATCAGTTTAGTCTGCGCCTTTGGCCACTTGCACATGTGCACACTATCTTCCTTTTCCTTCAGGTCTATGTGCATACGCTCCGCGAAGAAAGGACAAATCGGCGCTAACAACTTGGAAGTTATTCGCACCACATTGTCTAGGGCATACATCGCGGCTTTTTTGTCATCTCCGGTATACCCAGGCCATACACGGTCGCGTATCATTTTTATGTAAACTCTGGAAAAGTCATTAAGCATAAAGTCTGTTATTGCGTTTGTCGCCTTGTGAATGTTATACTCCCTGAATTCTTTTGTTGCGACGTTGATGACATTGTTCAGTCTCGAAAGAATCCATTGATCCTCCGGTTCCAGCTCCTTGACTTTCTTCACGCCACAGACGTAGGTGTGCACATAGTTGTAACTATTTTCCATCACCACAAAGGACTTTGCTATTCCGTCGACGTCTGTCCATTTGAAGTAAAAGTCATCCCATGGTGCCGAAGATAACAGATATAATCGGAGCGCATCCCTTCCGTATTTTTTTACCACCTCTTCTGGTGCTGTTGCGTTCCCCTTGCTCTTTGACATCTTCGAGCCGTGTGCATCCAGGACAAACCCGTGGAAGAGTATGTTTTTGAAAGGCGCCTTGCCAAATGTTATGACACTTGTTATAAGTTGTGAGTTCCACCAGCCTCTTATCTGGTCAGGCCCCTCTATGTTAAGGTCCGCCGGCCACATCTTTTCAAACAGTTCTTTGTTCTTCGGATAACCAAGCGGCGCCCAGCTAGCTAAACCAGAATCAAACCACACATCAAGAACATCCGATATGCGTTTCATCTGCGAACCGCACTTGCACGGAAGCGTTATCTGGTCTATGTAAGGCCTGTGAAGATCCTTCAGTTTTGTTGGCAGTTCGTCAGAAGAGCCTATTACCTTGACTTCTCCGCACTCACATGTCCATATGGGAAGTGGTATTCCCCAGTAGCGCTGCCTTGAAATCGGCCAGTCACCCAGACTGTTGAGCCAGTTCTCGAAGCGCTGCCCGGCCCAGCTAGGGTACCAGTTGACTTTTTTGTTTTCCTTGAGAAGATCCTTCCTTATCTGCGTGACGCGGAAGAACCACTGGGTGACCGCCATCTCCAATAGCGGCGAAGAGCAGCGCCAGCACATGGGGTAGTCGTGCGTTATTTTCTCTTCATGCAAAAGCATGTTGCGCTCCTTAAGAATATCTGATATTTGTCTGTCCGCAACTTTGACATGCACGCCAGAGAAAGGCCCGCATTCCTCATTGAATGTGCCGTCCATTTTCACAGGTGAGACTATTGCCAGACCGTTTTCAACGCCAACCTTGTAGTCCTCCTGGCCAAAACCAGGGGCCGTGTGAACCAGGCCTGTGCCGCTCTCCATCTCTACGAATTGCTCAGAAAGCACAACCTTGTGTTTTATCGGTTCCTGAAACTTGAACAAGTCCTTGAGAGGATGTTCGTATTCGAGACCATCGAGTTTTTTGCCTTTCATGTTACCAACTATTTTGTAGCCAGTTATTCCGGCCCTTTTCATCACGTCTTCCATAAGGTCCTTTGCAAGTATCAAGATTTCATCCCCTATTTTTACTTTGACATAATCAGCTGACGGCTTTGCCATTATGCCTGTGTTAGCAGGCAGGGTCCATGGCGTTGTTGTCCATATCAGCAAATATGTGTTTGGCTGATCCTTGACAGGAAATTTGACATAAACAGAAGGGTCTGCGACGTTTGTGTATTCAATTTCATTATAAGCCACGGCAGTAGAACAGCGAGAGCACACATGGACCGGATAGAATCCTTGATAAAGCAGGCCCTTTTCAAAAGCGATCTTGAATGTTGCCCAGGCGCCCTCTATATAATCATTTGTCAGGGTTAGGTAGGGATTAGACCAGTCCATCCATACACCCAGGTCAGCGAACTGCTGATTCATTATATCTATGTATTTTGTTGCAAACTTTCGGCATTCATGTACGAATTTTTCTATACCCATTTTTTCTATGCCGCTTTTCGATTTTATCTGGAATTCCTTCTCCACCTTGTTCTCTATAGGCAATCCGTGGGTATCATAGCCAGGCTGGTCCCACACATCGAATCCGTTCATTCGCCAAAATCTTATGTAAGCATCCTTGAGTATCTTGTTCCAGGCTGTTCCCATGTGAATTGAACCGGTTGCATATGGCGGCCCGTCTACAAAATAGAACCTCTTGCCGCTTCTTTTGCTTTTTTCATAAATATTATGACTTTCCCAGAAGCGCTTTATTTCTTCTTCCTGCTGCTTGTTCATACGTATCAATTTAGTGAAGTAAATTAAAAGACTTAATTACAGTGGACGGCTGTCTATTCGCCACGCTTTCCCTTTTTCATATTCTATTATACATGCTCTATATTCACTTTTTCCAACCCGCGCAAAATAGTCAGGACCTCTCTGAATTAATTCTCCATCTACGACTGTTTTTCCATCGTAAGTTGTGAATTCTCTTTCTCCGACTACGTGCTATCTTGTATTATTCCTTCCGACATGTGCACAAACTTGCATTTTTTTCACCTCAAACATAGGTTTGTCCCTGCCAAAAATCTGAAGGAATAGAAGCAGGGTCAAATCATCGCCATTTTAGGCAATAATAATCTGAATAGGGCTGAAGCTAATGATATTGCATATTATGCTGTTCAGCGCGTACTTCATACCGATATCCTTATTATTATAATTTATAAGCTTTCCAACAATCAGGAAAATATGGAGTGCGAATTGTGCGGCCGTAATGCAACGCTTGTACAAACAGAGATAGAAGGAATCATATTGTCTGTTTGTAGCGCCTGCTCAAATCTAGGCAAAAGGGCCGAAATAAGTGTGGAGATTAGTGATAAACGCCAGAACCGGATGGATTTCAACACTATAGATCCCAACTTCTCGAAAATCATAATGAGTTCACGCACCAAAGCAGGACTCAGCCTAGAGGACATGGGAAAGAAAATAAACGAAAAAGCCTCTGTATTGGAACGCGTCGAACGCGGCATGCGTCCTACGGACGAGCTTGCTAAAAAACTGGAAAAGGCGCTGAAGATTAAGATGCTGGGATATCAGGAGCAGTGAGCCCACTTCTTTATTAAATATTCTTACTTTAAAGTAGATTGAAGTGCGTAAGCATTTTTAGAGATGGCAGCTATG
>JBAZQV010000044.1:0-6920 GCA_041645025.1 Candidatus Aenigmatarchaeota archaeon | reverse complement strand
TGAATAAAAGGCACATCGACTTTTATGAAAGGTGTTACAGAGCCGGTAGCATTTACAAGAACTATATTGTCTAAAGATTGCAAAAGCAGCTTGAGACCCAGAATGGTTCCGCAGCCGGGACATCCGTCACCGAAGTTTTTCAGTGGTTTGAGTTCTTGTATGTTGACGTCTATTGACATACTATAATCTTACTTCCCAAGTTTTATAAGCAGACCGCTTGTGTACATCAGAACGAAACCGATTAGCACAAGAAACAACGGGTTGTTAAGCATTGGTATGTCGCCCATGACGATTGCAAGGCCTCTCCAGAACAGGATGAAACCAAATACCCCGATTATGACCAACAGGACTCTTTCAGTATGGTCAAGTTGATGTTTCCTTACTTTTCCATGGAAATTACTTTTTGATTTTTTTGCCATGATAACACTTGGAGAAACACCATATTAATACTTTTTACACTACAATCTTTCGGATGGCGATGAGAATATCGTCCCAGCGTGACCTTCGGGTATGAACGTACGGGTAGCTTTTGAGCCATCCTCTAACTCCTTTTCTTTTTAGAAAAAAGAAAAGTAGCTACCAGTCAAAAGAAAAATATTATAATTTTGGAAAGCCTACTTGCTATTTAATCCCGAACCGCTAATTGATAATTATGGTTATGCGTAACCCTTTTCTAAAGAAAAGCGTTAGCGGAAAAGGTGATTGATATTCCAATGAGAAGAGGACGACAGCTCTACAGCAAGAAGTACGATGAGGCTATAAAACTGCACAGCGAAGGCAAAAGCATAAATGACATAGCTCAGCAGCTTGATATTTCTTATTCTGCTGCTTATCACTGGATAAAAGGTCTCAGGAAGCCGGAACTGGGAAACATAAACGAGTTCGAAAAGTTCCTTCAGGAAAAAGGTCCTATGCCTGTTATAGAAATAGAAAAAACATTCCCTAAACACAACGAGCTATTTCTCATGTCCAATAAGCGCGGCACGAAAATAAAAAGGCGCATTCTAAAGAGACGTTTCGGCAGTTATGCTACTTGGTATTATCTGGAAGGGCAGGAGACTCTCTTGGAACAGAGATTGCAGGAGCTTTTTGACAAGGTAAAAGACGTCAGGGAGAAGTTAAAAGATGAAATGTTCAAATAAAGTGAAATTTCAACACTTTAAAAAGTTATAGAACTTCCTTTTAAATATGGCTAATCATCTCACAAGATACAGCGCAAGATTTGGAAATCATCCAAAAATAGCTGCCGCGGCAAACGTAGACAGTTACTGGTCAACTGATTTGATTAGAAGACTGGATTTGATATTTACAGATAGAACATATGCTGCGGCGTTCTTCGACGCCATAAACCTAGATACACTTACTTCTATGATGCAATTCCCGCCGCCGCAGACAGAGTCATTTAGAATGTTGCAAAGTGCAAAATTATTGCCTACACCTGAAATATGGTCAGCTGCCCAGAAAACTGGTGCTGTAGAGCTGTTTAGAGCTGCGCAGGGTGACATAGAAGCTGGAAGGTTTGATTACGCTAACCCGCTTCATATCGAACTGGAATACACACACCATAAGGCCGGCGAGCGCGAAAGAGGATACGTACTATTTTCGTTTAATCGTTTCAGGCAGCTTCCCTGGTTGGCTGACAAGGATTTGATAATGACTGACGATGTTTATACACATGTCGAGAAGACGGCGAAACAGGCTGCCGAGGTTTTCAATTATATTTTGACCAGACAGAACGGCAATCCCCTGCTCGTTATCGGAAATAAAAGATATGGCAGCTACTTTGTCGTCAGACCGGTAGAAGACCGTTTGGTAGAAACAGGAGTTACTGTTGTTCATGAGTATTCGCTTTCTTTAAACTACGATCGCCACCCTGAAGGGTTTTCGGGTTCGCACCCCGTTTCCAATGAAACGCTAAGATGGATAAATTCTAATGGACCGGATATCGTTGTTGTGGATGGGACAAAAGGCGCGGTTAAGGACGGACTTACAAGATTTCCCGCTTCATTCTGGGGATATATCAATGCCTTGAATTTGTACCACTCTGGGGAATGTTCGACATGGCTTGGTCAACCAACACACCGGTACAAAATAACTTTTTGGGCACCTAATATGACGGAACAATTTTTTGTAGACGATTTTGCACCTCCAACTAATGGCAATGAACAATACGACCGCGAGGCTACTATGGTATCCTCTACAAGCAAAGGTTCTTGCGCATATTTTGACGACCCGGAAGATTACATCAAACATAATAGAGCATATGGATTTGCGCAAAATGGTTTCACATCAAAGCCGCTTGCAAAGGATGAAGTTGCGTTTGTTTCAGCTGTGCAGAGGGAAATCAGAGAAAGAGTATGCAAATATCTATAACCACAGCTTCAAGTCTTGCTCGCTCTTTTCTACGCGTGCTATGGCGTCCATGAAATCTTTCTCGCTGGGATATTTGCCCATGCTTACTAGGGACGAGCAGGACCGCTTCAGGTGGGCTGCCAATATGCTGCCAGTGCCGATGGAAACAGCCTGATCGAACACGAGTATCTTCTTCGCATTTGTCAGGGCTTCGTTAACGAGCTTGGCTGGCCAAGGCCGGAAAACGCGAATACGCAGCACGCCGACTTTCTTGCCTGCCTCACGCATTTTCTTTGCAGCGGCTTTTGCTGTAGAAGAATGGTATCCCATTATCACTATAACAGTTTCTGCATCCTCCATCATAAAACGCTCGACAAGCCCATAGTTGCGGCGGAACTTCTGCCTCCATTGTTCGTCGATTTTCTTTAGAAGGTCAATGGCATTACCCATCGCCTTTTGCTGGTGGAGCTTGAGTTCGTCGTATTTGTCGGAATGAATGTTAAAGTGAAGTGGCTTTTTCACGTCAAGCTTCGGGCCGTGGAATTTTGGCAGGAAGCTCTTTACTGCAGCATCAGTGGCCGGCTGGACGCCTTCAGAAAAGTTTGGAATGCCGTCTATATTTACTATGGCCGGCAGAAGAACTTTCTGGTCTTCGGCGACGCGATATGCCTGTATTATCGTGTCGTGGAGTTCCTGATTTCCTTCTGGGAAAAACATCAGGTAGCCGGCATCACGCAAATCCATGACTGATGCGTGATCGGTTTTTGCGCCATGGAGGCTTTTTGCTACGTTTGCCACAACAAAGGGCAGCCTCATGAAAGGCGCTGAAAATACTTCCTGGCTTAGCGGCGACGAGGCAGGAATGAATGTTCTTTTTCCCGCAGCTACGCAGCCAAGAGCAGAAGCAAAGGCGTCGCCTGCTGTCGGCACGTCGAAAATATCACACTGGTGTATCTTTGCCAGTTTTTTGGCAATTTCAGCAGAAAATGGGTTCGCAAAGTTTGGCACCATCTCTACAAAAGAGGCCTTGGCGCCGAATGCGGCAGCATCAGTAGAAGATAGAAGTTCGCCTTTCATAGATAAGTCCTCGCTCTGGTTTTGGTAGAGTAATCAAACATGAAATCACCTATAGTTTTGGCACCCTTTTTTCGTGCTCCTCAGTTATTGCAAAAGCAGGGCACTCGCGCAGGCAGATGAGACAGCCGTTGCACAGATTATAGTCAATCATCGGATAACCATTGGCATGCACTGTTATGGCGTTATGAGGACAGGACACCATGCAATTGTAGTTCTTTTGGCATTTTTTCAGGTCTATTTTCGGCTTCAGAACACGGATACGACTAGGTAACTCCTGCTGGCCTGGCTGCAGCACAGGGATTCCGAATTTTGCATCATCTTCGTTTATCATTATCTCACGTTTTTGTAGCCTTCATCGAATGCCAGAAAGCTCTCTTTCTGCATATCTTCCATGGCGGCCTTTATATTCTTCATGGAAATCTTGTTGAACAGCTTTGCCAGTGCTCCGAGCATGGCAGTATTCGGTACGTTGGCTTTCATGTGGGTCAGTGCAATCTCAGTGGCGTCCACAAAATATGTCTTTATCTTGTGTTTTTTCAGCTGGGCAAATACCAATTTTTCAGGGGAATTAAATATAACTATGCTTGAGTCCTTGAAACTTTTTTCTATGAGGGACGGGTCAAAAATCAGGTAAAAATCCGGGTCCTCTACCTGTTTTGATAATATGGGGTTCTTGTCAATTTTTACAAAACCTCTTGTAGGAAGGGTCTTGCCTCTGGTGAATACAAAGCTCTGAACGTAATAGCCGGACATAAAGCAGGCTTTTGAAAAGATTCTTATCGCGGTTTTTACTCCCTGACCGCTTCTTCCATAGAACCCAAAGGTAAGCGTATTCTCCACCTTACCTATTTTTGTTACTAATTGATTTAAAGGTATTAGAAAAAACGGTGATTTTCCGCGGTTTCTTTGTGGTTTTCGTAGGTTAATTAGTTTAACCTACTGGAAGTAGCTAGTCAATTATTATTCTTACATCAGCTGCCAAAACACCTTTATCGGACACGAGAAGCGGGTTGATGTCAAGCTCGCTTATTTTTTCATATTCAGCCAGCTTGGAAACCTTGAGCAGGATGTCAGCTATTTTGTCGTGGCGCGTTATCAGTCGGGAGATTTTTGGCTCGTGGAGCATTTCCATTGCATCCTTTTCTGTTATAGGTACCAGACGGAAACAGACATCGTCCTGGGCTGTCAGGCGGCCGCCGGCACCGAACATGATTACGAGGCCGAACTGAGCGTCCTTTTTGATGCCTATGATCAACTCCTGAACGTTCTCCGTGTCGCTACGAATGAGCTCCTGTAGTATTATGCCGTTTACGTTCTTTGCTTGTTTTCTTGCGTTTTTCATGACGATTTCGAACATCTTCCTCAGATGATCCATATCGTTGGCGGTCCTTATGCAACCAGAAGACATTTTGTGCATTATCTCCGTGGAGTCAGCTTTTAGAATAAGGGGAAAATGAAGATTTTCCGCTGCAATAGCGGCTTCTTCCAGAGTACGCGCAAAGGACCAGTTTGCTACCGGTATCCCATAGCTTTCCAGCATCTTGTAAGCAGCATGATCAGGGATTTTCATAGAAGTAGTATTGATTCCTAGGCTAATAAATTAGGCATTAGCCTTCTTCTGCACCATCGTAGTCACCGCTTTGGTTTGGTGATATGCCGAATAGATCGGCTTCAAAATGATAAGGACTTAGAGTCCAAATAGGACTAGTGTTCCAATAAATTATAGGAGGAGATTCATACTTTTCTGCGTTTTCATTGCTTCTACCATTTATCAGCTTTGAAAACCAATCAGCGACAGTATGACAGAGCTCATGTAAATAGCCTTTTGTATGAATGGCTTCCTGTTTGCTAGATGACATGTATTCCATACAAAAACTATAACCAAAGCTTTCTTAAAAGTAATTTAATGACAAGAACTAGATAAAAAAGAAAAAATTTAATTTGACGGCGCTTCTTCTTCTGTCTCGACTGAGGTCGGTGAGATGTGCTTTATTATGACGACATCGCCAATGGACTGAACCATTGAAAAAGGCACTATTACGCCTTTCTTATCACCAACGAGCGAAGCCAGGAAAGAGCCGCGAACCGCATCGACAACCAGGGATTTAACACGGAACTTTTCGAGGTCGAGTCCGACGTCGATGACTTTTCCGCAGTAAACGCCCTTGTGGGTAAAGACATCTTTTCTTGTCATGTCAGAGAAGCTTTTCATTGTTATGGGCATTTCTATTCCTCCTTATTGCTATACGAGGAGATACGAAGCATCTCCTGTATAACATAATCCATACAAAATATCATATGATGGATTATGCTTATAATAGCGCCCGAGACATTTAAAGATTGCCCGACTTTTTACGCAATTCTTATGTAATGTAGGCGTGGTGCGTCAAAAAAGATCATAGCCAAAATTAGCGGCATCTCTTGATAATTGACCAACAGTACTGTCAAAAGTTCTGTAAATAACTTCAGCTGTTTTTAGCGAATAGAAAAGCAAAGGCGCCTTTTCTCTGGCATCCGGTTTAAAATTGATCGGTTGCCGCATTGCTTTTACGTTTTCTTCTATTTGCTGTTTGTTTATTCCATGATGGCGCGCATTTAAGGTACCGTAAAAGTTGCCAACACCGAAAGGTATGCTTAGAAGAAGACTTCCCATTATCAGATATTCACCCAAAAACCGAGATGTAGTGCGCATCCATGCAGGCACCGCGCTTTGCGGTTCAATTGACTGGTATTGCTTTTCCATAAATTATACTATTAACTAAAGTTTCTTAAATGAAAGTGGAACTGGTTATGGTCAACTTAAATACTATTTACCGCAATTTTAGGAAATGAAATACTATCTTGCACTGCTTTTTGTTGTTCTTGTTCTTGGCTGCGTACAGACTCAAACAGGCAAAGCCGTTGCAAAAGGCGACAACGTATCCGTGGATTACACGGGCATGTTCGAGAACGGCACGATATTCGACTCCGGCAAGCTCCAGTTCTCGGCCGGGGCAGGCCAAATGATAAAGGGCTTTGATGCAGCTGTCATCGGAATGCATGAAGGTGAGGAAAAGAACGTTACGATAAAACCAGAGGACGCTTACGGCGCGTACAGCCCGAACAATGTGGTAGGAATTCCTTCTACAAATGTTCCTGATGACACAAAGGCTGGCGATGTTCTATATGCTGGCTCGCAGCAGGTACGCGTTCTCGAAGTAAGAAATGATACGGTCTTTATAGACGCGAATCATCCACTGGCTGGAAAGACACTAGTTTTCAGAATAAGAATTGTAAAAATTAATTGATTAGTCTGTGGGAAGTTCAATAGCTTCAAATTCTTAGACTTCTCCCGTTCTTGAGAAATTGAAAGCCCTTCCTTTTTAGTGATTTTAAAAATTGTGCTGAAGGAACACACGCCTCGGGAGAAAAGCTGCCAAACTCGTTGATTGATTTGTCTTTAATCATCTGGGCTATTATGCTTGCTGTCATACCTGTGCCTATATTCGAGC
>JBAZQV010000043.1:0-7183 GCA_041645025.1 Candidatus Aenigmatarchaeota archaeon | reverse complement strand
GCCTTTGTCTATTTCCTTGTCGCCTTTCTCGGCTTCCTTGATGAATTTTATGTCTTCCACTACACGAAGGAAAGCTTCGACGTCGCTTTTCAGCATCTTGAGAGTTATCATATCTTCCATAATTATCACTGCTATAATTAGCAGCAATCAATAGAGGACTTTGAATAATACACATTTCATTCAAAGTCCTTATTGTGAACTTTGACAAATTATAGGGTTAATCAAAGTTCTCAATATAAATTGATTTTTATGCCGAAGAGAGTTGGAATGAGCGAAAAGCTAAGTTCAGGGTTTTTAACAAAATAAAGTGAAAAAAACTCTTTGGTTTATTGCCTAACAAGTCTATATGTTATCGGTTCATAGAAATCTTTGAGTCTATCATTATAAGGTTCTACGAAACCTCGTGCAACGTCTATATCTAAAACCCGAGTTCCATCAGGTGTAAAGTAACTTACTGTACCACTAACTCCATTTACTTGAACTTCATTTCTCAATGCTCCATTTCTTTTTAGAGCTTGTGCAGCATCAAACATGTCAACTGGTCTCATTCCGTCTCTCAATCCAATAGCTTCTGCATCCATCATATCACTTTTCTAATCCATGGATTTCAAAGTATTTAAAGATTTTTCACTACTTAAAGGTAATATTTATAACGTAGATGATCTCTGCTTACAAAGCGTAGTAAAGTCCGCCGTAATATTCCTAGTAAGGCAGGGCAACTGTGCTTGTCTCTGTCAAGTCCGTAAGGGAGTTCGCCTTTATCATCTTGTTCGAAAGTGTGTAGAGCGTGTCGCCAATGTAAAGGCTTCTTCTTATCTGGCTTCCTGAAGCGTACCAGTAATCGCCCATCTTGATTATTTCCGTATCGTTCAGATGAGTTACTCTTCCTTTTAGCTTGAATCCATTGACCAGGTCCAGTGAGAGCACATAGGCTCCTTCAAAGGTCTGGTCTCCATATGTTGTAGGCCCCGGATTAGGATTGGTTTCCTTGTTTATCTCTCGCAGTGAAATAGGTATCACAACGATTCCCTTGTTCTTGTCGAACAGGAATGCCTTATGTTCGTAGAGTGCTTCTGAATCTGTCCCGCGGTCTCCTATGTTGAATTTGGATATTTCCTTAGGATTTCCAACGTCGCTCACGTCAAACAGCGAAAGCTTGATACCCTGGTACCAGGCAAAGTTGAGGTTCCTCTGGCCAGCTTCCTCTTCGCTTGCCTCAACGGCTTCTTTTCCGATTCCTATTATATGAGTCTCATCGTAAGGGTGCAGGTAATCCGAGTATCCTGGTATCTTTAATTTGCCAAGAACCTTTGGATCGCTGGGGTTGCTCAAATCTATTACAAAGAGCGGGTCCACTTTCTTGAACGTCACCAAGTAAAGTCGGTCGCCCATAAATCTGGCAGAATATATTTTTTCACCCGGTGCCAAATCCTCAAGCTTGCCGGTCTGCTTCAGCTCTGAATCAAGCACATAAACATTATTCCTCGAGTTCCCGTTCCAGACTTCGCCAACAGTCGTGGCGACGCGGAAGTATCCATTGTGTTCGTCCATGGAAAACTGGTTCAGCAAACTGCCGGCAACAGAGCCCTGCCCTTTGTAATCAATCTGGCTGCCGCTGACAGCGATTTTGCTGATAAATGTCTTCTGGCGCTCTCTTTCCATATCCTGCTGTATTGGTGCCATTTTTTCCTGCATTGAATTTTGAAGACTATCCATTTCATCTGTGGAGCGTCCTGACATATAATCCCGCAGCAGCGTCTGGATTTCGTTGAACTTTGAGGCGTTGCTTATATTGTAGCCACGTATTTCGTCTATTTTTTGCTTGAACTGGGGCAAAGCCGGAATTATAACCTCGTCAATGATCCTGTCGTAGAAATCTGAATAACTCGACCGTTTCTGGTAAGTAAGGTAAATATTATTCTGTGAAACATAGGTGGTCTGCGACGAAGGCATCATGAACGTTTTTGTCGTTGTCTCGTCTGTTTGAACATTTAACGCCACGATGTTCACATAGCTGTAGGAACTGTCTGGAATAGGAAAGTAATATATGTCAGGGAACTCTCTCAGCGCAATTCCGTTCTCTATAACATACGGAAGAGGTATGACATCGCCATAGATGTATTGGTTGGTCATGGCATAGACGTAGTTGCCTATCATCCTTGAGTCAAAATAAGAGCCGCTAGCTGTCACGTTCCTGACTAGTTTAGGTTGTGACCTGTCGGAAACATCATAAATTCGAATGAAAGAAGACTGGGTGTTGTAGTAAGATCCCACGATGCCACGACCTTCTGCTATCGAAGTTGCCGCCATCTTTTCAGCAGGCATCGGATAAACGTAATCATTCTGGTTGCCAAATACGACCAGTTTGTCGCCATTTATGAAAATGTTGCTGACGCTGGTGCCATTCAAGTTTATCTGGGAAATTATCTTGGCGTTTTCAGCAGGATAAGCATCAACAATAATCACAGTGTTGCCGGAAACAGCATAAATATACTTGCCGTCATTCTTGACAATATCAGCCTCGTCAACTCCGGCAACCTGTATATTAGTGGTGGAATAGTCGCTGGCCGACGCTGTGCTTTTGTCTGTTGCCGCCAGGTTTGCGGTTTCCCTCATCACAACTCCGCCCATTGCGTAATCGCTATATGACTGCGTCTCGCTACTGGATTGTATAAATTTTTTCAGCTCGTCATAAGAAGCGAATTTTTTGAGCGTATCTGTCTGGCTTGTAGGAGCAGGAGTAGGTTTTGGCAGAGCTGCCAATGCAATCAGACCGACAATCAAAATCACACCAACAACATAAAATTCTGTTTTCATAATATTTCATTTGTCAGCGATGCTTAATAATCACATGTTTTATTAGGGTTAAAATCCTAATCGAAAAGGAGCCACAGCTAGTGCAATAATCATAGTAAAAATTTCCAGAATCTGTGCTCTTTACTATTACACAACGCTTATCTTCCCGTACTTGCCGACATTGAGCTGAAGCGTGCCGTTCCATTCCTTTGTGTAGCCGTTCTCAATCTTAACGGTGTCGCCCTGGTTTATCTTTTCTATGTCATCTCCCCAGAGAACAAGAACTACAGTGCCGCTATCGTCCTCGAGAACTGTGTTGCAAACCTTGGTTCTTCCGAACTTTGTGTTTATTTCACGGGCTGCTTCCTTCTCGATGACCTTTGCCTCAATGTCCACTTTTCCGGCCCCGTCCTTAAGATCTGATATTTTCATAAAGAAAATAGTGAATAATTAAACATATAAAGTTGAACTAAGCGAATGCGTAAGGCGAATTGCTTCCAGTAAACGTATGACGAATCGTGTCTTTATTGGATACAATCCTTGCAGATTAATTATTAATTAACTGCTGTCATATACTTTATTGATACTTATCTTCGAATAAGGAAACTTATTCGTTACACAGAGTTGAATTGAACATGCCAGAAGTGATTGTAGGCCGCGACGAGGACGACACGAAAAAGTACGGCACCACCGGAACTCTTTTCATGGGCAAGCATCTGGTCGGCACCGGCGAAGATACCCATATGACAACGCCAGTGCTGCTCGACGTGCTGCGGCCGCACATAATAACAATAAGCGGCAAGAGAGGAGAAGGCAAATGCATAAGTAGCTCTACTTTAATTAGGCTAGAAGATAATTCAGTTGTACCCATAAAAGAATTAGAAAAAATAAACAAACGTGTTCTCGCCCTAAATAAAGAAGGTAGAATAGTTCCTGCGAAAAAATCTCATTTCTACAAAAGGAACGTCAATCATATGCTGAAAATAAAGCTTTCAACAGGGCGCGAAATAGAGCTTACATCCGAGCACCCGCTTCTTACCCAGCACGGTTGGAAACCTGCTGCCGATTTATTAATTGGTTCGCAGATAGTTGTCACCGACGTAAACGTCTCTAAATCAAATAATCAGGCATTGTTAATTAGCTCTATTTTTCTGGACACAATAGTTTCTGTCGAATCACTTGAAGGCAGTTTTGAGGTCTATGACATATCTGTTCCTGAATATCATAATTTTATCGCTAATGACATAATTGTTCATAATTCCTTTACCATGGGCGTCATAATGGAAGAAATGCTCAAGCTGCCGCCCCACATCAGGAAAAATCTGTGCGGGATTGTTGTGGACACCCAGGGCATATATTGGACCATGAAGTCGCCATCAGAAAAGGATGCCACACTGCTCAACGCATGGGAAATGAAGCCGTCCGGTTTCAATGTTGATGTATATGTGCCCGAGGGCCAGGAAAAAACCTTCAGGTCAGCCGGCGTTGATTTTGACGAAACATTCTCCTTTGCGCCTTCTGACATCTCGGCAGAAGATTGGCTGGGCGTCTTTGACCTTAACCCGAACGAGCCGCTGGGCATACTGATGCAGCGCTCTATTACGAAGCTGTCCGGCAACTACTCCATTGATGACATAATAAAATCCATAAAATCCAGCGAGGGCTTCGAAAACGAAAAGCTCGCATTGGAGAACAGGTTTGAAGCTGCCAAGAGCTGGGGAATCTTTGGAAGCTCCCGCGTCCCGCCGCTTCTCGAGCCGGGAAAGATGACCATCCTTGATATCAGCCTGACGCCGCAGAATGTGCGCACGCTGCTTGTCGGGCTGGTGAGTAAAAAAATTTTCCTGGAGCGTGTGGAAGCGCGCCGTAAGGAGGAACTGGCTGAGATAGAAATAGCAACGATAAAACGGACGCCCATGCCATGGATATTCATCGACGAGGCCCACAATTTTCTGCCCAGCGATGGAATAACATCGGCAACAGAACCGCTGAACCGGATAGTTAAGGAAGGCAGGCAGCCAGGAATCACGCTTGTCCTGGCGACGCAGCGACCTGAAAAGCTGCATCCCGATGCTCTTGCGCAGACGGATATGATAATTTCCCACCGCCTCACTGCAAAGAACGATGTCGATGCGCTAAAGGCCATAATGCAAACTTACCTGCTATACGACATCGGAAAATACATCAACGAGCTCCCGAAGCTGAAGGGCGTCGCAATAATTCTTGACGACAACTCCGAGCGGCTCTACAAAGTCCGGATACGACCGCGCCAGTCATGGCATGCTGGCAGCAGCCCTGTTGCTATTAATTAAAAAAATAATCTTTCTGGGTTCTGTTAACTTATTGTAGGTAAATATCTCCTGCCGTTGTTTTTAACCGAAAGGTATTTAAATATAAGAATATTCTAATATGTTATTATGAAAGAACTGTATAAAATTCACGCTGAAATATGTAAGGTTTTTTCAAATTCAACTAGGCTGGAGATCTTGAACCTACTGAGAGATAAAGAGCTTTCGGTCACTGAATTAATAGAGAAAACAAAATTAAGCCAAGCAAATATTTCTCAGCATTTGTCAATCATGAAGTCTAAAGGTATCGTTACGTCGAATAGGAAAGGCAAAAATATCTATTACAAACTTACAAATCCGAAAATCATCAAAGCGTTTGATATAATCAGAGAGGTTTTAAGCGAAAGGTTAAAGAAAAATGGAAAGATTGTTGAAAGTTTAGGGGTGTAAAACATGGGAAAAATATTTTTTATAATAATTTTGCTCTTTATTATATTTAGCTCAATTAATTCTGTCTCTGTCCAAGGGATGATGGGGTTTCTGAATTCCTCTCCAGATAATGCTACTATACAAAGCCAGCAACAGGAAGAGCAAGAAGGTAAACAGTTTTTGGACAACCTAAACAACAAAACAGTTACCTGTTCGCAACTCAAAGACGCAGATTTTGAGAAAATTGGCGAATATTTTATGGGTCAATCCATTGGGGATACTTCGAGGCACATTGCCATGAATGAAATGATGAAATCAATGATGGGAGAACAGGGGGAAGAACAAATGCATATCGCGATGGGCAAGCGAATGAGCAGCTGCGAACCTAACGCGCCAATGCCTCAAAATATGATGGATAGTGGCATGATGGGTGGAAGTATGATGAATATGATGATGGGAAATAATATGATGGGTTCTGGTGGTATAAACACGATGGGCTCAGGGTTGATGGGATATTTTGGATATTGGAATTTTCTAAACGTTCTCTATGTTATACTACTGATCGGATTAATACTTTTGGTTTACCTTTGGATTATAAAATTATGGAGAGATTTTTATGGCAAAAAATAAAATAGACAGGAAAGAAAATATATCTTTAACCAAACAGAGGTGGAACTATGGATGTAAATGATTTTGCATATATTGTTGAAACAGAAAAGAGTTTTGATGAAGCAGTTGTTTCGGTTTTGAAAGCAGTAGAGCAAAAAGGCTGGGTTTTGTTTCAGATTTATGATGTAAAGGAAAGATTAGCTGCAAAAGGGTTTGAGCAAAAACCGTTAAAAATAATTGAGATTTGTTCTGGGAAATATGCAGACCAATTTCTAAAGAAGAACAGATTAATTTCTCTTTGTATGCCATGCAAAATCAATGTTTTGGAAGAGAATGGGAAAATAAAAATTATCGGGATGAAGCCGACCATGATATCGCAATTCTTTCCAGAAGTAAGCAAAAAAGAAGCCGAGGAGGTGGAAAGAGATATTATTGAGATGGTAGACAACGCGAGGTGAAGTATGAAGATAGGCGTTATATTGAATACAAATGAAGCTGAAAGTGTTTGGAACTGCTTCAGGTTTGGCAATGAAGCACTCAAAAGCGGCCATATGATAAAGATATTTTTGCTTGGCAAAGGCGTTGAAATTGAGGATCTAAAAGATGATAGATTCCCTCTCCTTGAAGGTTCCGTCAAAAAGTTTGTAAAAAATAAAGGCATCGTTCTTGCTTGTGGAACTTGCTTGCAGATAAGGCAAAAAGGAGAAAGCAGGATTTGCCCAGTTTCTACAATGGAAGAAATGCTTATAGCTGACCAACTTAATATTCTGGATATCACACAAGTTGGTCACATACAAGGTGAAACAAAGTTTCACCTGTACAGGTTAAGCGTTGCTTAACCATGTATAGTGAACCAAGTTATAATATCCGGATTCTTTACTTGGTTAACTATAAATTGGTTGAAGAGTCTGATAAGGTTTTGACATTTGGTTAATACTATTTCTTGCGAGGCAAGTCAGTTTTAATAGGAGATCTCTCAAATAAATGAACTTTAATATTACGAGATCTCCTTTATAGCAAACTCAACAAAAGTTCAAATATCATTGAGATTTGCTATAAGT
>JBAZQV010000042.1:0-7216 GCA_041645025.1 Candidatus Aenigmatarchaeota archaeon | reverse complement strand
AGTCTGGTGGTCAGAGGAGACTGGCGAGATCTTCAAGTAAACTCCTTTTTCTTGGGAAGAAAAAGTAGCTGTTAAGTAAGCGGGAGCTAAGAACATTAATTTTGCAAAGGATTGCTTTCTTTCAAAATATCTTTCAGGTTTGTCGTTCTTACATTTCCCCTAGCCCTGCTTTGATAATCAGTAAAGAACATGTCGTAACAGCCGCCAACAAAACCATCATGACTAAATCTTATGGCTCTCGTCATTGTTTCAGGAAGAGGAATATAATTAACAAAGACGTTTTCATACCTATTAAAAATGGTTCCATAATCATCAATTAATAATCTGCTTAAATCAATAACCCCCTCTTTAACAAGTAAATCAATCAAAGGCTTTTGTGTTTCATAATCAGATTTTAGCAATAATTGCCCGTCTTTTCTTACAAATTCATTTCCGACTTCTATTAACTTTTTGTATGCTTCTACAACTTCTTGATTTGTAATTCCTAAAGTTCCTCTTCCATTAATGCTTTTAACATAGGGGGAAATTAAGATATTCCTTACCCCGCTTGCTCTAATTTCATCTATTAATCCTTTAATTATTCCAATATCTTTGTTGGGTTGCATCAGTGTGTAGCTAATGAATATTTTTTCAGCCAATTCAGGAAATCTTTCTGATATTTTTCTAATATTTCCAAGAGTAGCTTGATAATTTCCTTTTCCTCTTATGGAATCATGCACTTCTTCAGTCCCATCTAGGCTTATATCCATATAAGTTGGGCTTGATTCAGCTAATTCTTCTATTTTTTTATCATCAAATAATATAGCATTGGTTACTAATCCAAATCTAATCCTTGGATTTTGCTTTCTTTTTAATGCAAAAAAATCCAGCAATGCTTTTGTCTTGCTCCAGCTCAACAAAGGTTCTTTGCCTACATTTCCAAATGTTAAAGCTCCTAAATCAAGGCATCCATCAAAGACTCCTTTCCATTCTTCAACAGATAATGAATTTTTTGGCTCTTCATACCCGACATAACAATGGCTACAACTTAAATTACAAACATTATTTACGAAATAAGAAATTTCCATAGGTCTGTTTAACAAATCTAATCTGTTAAGAGAAGCATTATCCTGATCTTTGCTAATTCCACCGTTACTGCCAGAAAAACCAAGGGCCATTGTTAAGCCGCCCTAACATTTTTCTCTAGCGCTCTTTCTTTCAATCTTGAATGCAGAGAGTCTAAATCTCTTACAATGATTTCATATAATGGCTTAACACTCATTGGTGCAGATTCAAAAAGATTTTTATATTTACGGAGCCCTGCCTCTATGTCTACTATAGATATCTCTCTGTAAACTTGACTTATTCCCCCATTGCTTCCTGAAATTCCAATTGCCATACTTATATATTGTATTTACCTAAATATTAATTATTGCTCTTAATATTCCTAATAAACTAAACATAATATAGATTATATTTAATTAAATGGTAGTATTTATAAAGTAAGTTCGCATTAATATAATAATGAAATTAAGCGAAGTAGATAAGAAATTATTGACCTATTTGTATCACCATTACAGAGAACCGTTGACAAAAATAGCAAAAGCCTGCAATATTTCAAGGGACCAAGTAGAGTATAGAATGGAAAAGTATGAAAGAGAAGGTCTGATAAGGAAATATCTTACAATTTTCAACTATAATATTTTAGGGTTCAATGACTTTTTAATTGTCTGGTTGAAGATAAAAAATAATAAGGAAAAGATAATAAAAGAACTTGAAGGTATGAAGAGCGTTTTATCAGTTGGAGAGGCAATACCAGATTACGATTTATACGTCAATTTTATATGTAAGGATAAAAATGATTTTGATTCTGTATTCTCCAATTTTCTAAAAATATGTGAAGAAGATATTTCAAAGTATGAAATAATGATTATTACTTACGCAGAATTTTTCCCATTGAAGATTTTTGGAAGCTCAAGAGAAGAGAAATCTTATCCTGTTGTAAAAAAAATAGAAAAAATGAGTTTAAGTGAGAAAGATTATCTAATTCTTAAAAAATTAGAGCAGAATGGAAGAGCAAGAATAATTTATATTGCCAAAGAAACAAAAATGTCAGCCGAGTTGGCTTTGTATAAGATAAGACAATTGCATAAAAAGCAAGTAATTCTTGGGACAAGAATACAATTTGACATGGCTAAATTAGGGTTTTATTTTGCATCAATAAAGTTAAACTTAAAGAACATTACAGAAGAAACGAAAAACAAAATAATATCTTTCTGCAAAGAGCATCATTATATAAATGCTTTGGCATTTGGCATTTCAGAATATAACTGCTTAATCCAATTGTTTTATCAAACTGATGAAGAGCTAAGGAGAACGATAAAAGAAATAAGGAATAAATTTAAAGATGAAATTCAAAAAGATTCCTTATTATTGATTGAAAATGAGGGGAGGGCTAGGACATTGCCTTACTAGAAGATAGTTTGATTAATCCTGACCAACGATTATCTTCTAAAATATATCCCTCTAACTTAACAACTCATAGAAAAAGGGCTGCTTAAATACCTTACTAATATAGTAATTATTACAGTTAGGGAAGGTACAGAATGAAGGTAAAGACGCATTTGGCGTACCAGCATTGAAGGCCTATTTTCTAACAGTAATAAAATAAGGGGTAATAGAGACGGAAGTTTATTTGCTCAATTTAGAGGCGGTAGACACGTCTATATCCTTTAGAAAAAAAGGTGCATAAGAAATGTACGAACGTAGAGAAAGAAGAGGCGGAAGCGGAGGCGGAGGCGGCTTCGGAAGAGGCGGCAGCGGCGGCGGACATGGAGGTTTCCATGGAGGCGGCGGCGGCTTCCACAGAGACAACGACTTCGATAAGCCTAAACCAATAAAGATCGGAGAGGAACACACTGTGAAAATCACAGATGTGGGCGCAAAAGGAGACGGTATAACAAAGATAGAAAACTTTATCGTCTTCGTAGCAGGTGCAAAGAAAGGCGAGGAATGCAGAATACGCATTAAGGAAGTTGCAAGCCGCTTTGCTATCGGTGAAAAAATCGGATCTGCAGAAAAGAGCGCTTCGGATGAATCTTCAAGTGAAAAATCTTCAAGTGAAGATGAATCAGAAGAGTCCTCAGAAGAACAGAGCGATGAGTAAGATAAAATAAAGCGCAAAAAACTTTATCCGACTTACTTATTTTTTCTTTTTTATTTCATTTTAATTCTTGCATTTCCAGCCAAAAAACGCTTAAATAATATCTAATACTTAGTCTTATTGTGATGTCATGGAACCGATTTTAAAAAAGATATCAGAAGACATTGGCATAATTAAAAACGAGCTATACGAACTAAGAGAAGAAATAGATAGCTTGAAATTTGTCAAGCCAAGCTATTTAAAAAAAATAAAGAATATTGAAAATAAGGGTAAATTCAGGACTTTCTCTGATGTAAACGAACTGCGAAAAGCGATAGAAAATGTATAGTATAATAATAGAAGAGAACTTACAACGTATACTAGAAAAACTTTATAAGAAAAATAGAAAATTATATGAAATATCAATGAAAAAGTTAGAAGAGATAGTTCTCAATCCTCAACACTATAAACCGCTTCGCTACGACCTAAAAAATATAAGGCGTGTGCATCTTTTTGGACCGTTTGTTCTGGTCTTTAAAATAGAGGAAAAGGAAAATGCTGTGAAATTTCTCGACTTGGACCACCATGATAACATATACAAAAAGAGGTTTTGATAATGGCAAAACTTTACCCGCCCATAAAACCCTACAAATCCGGTTTTTTGAAAGTGGGCGACGGCCACACTCTTTACTATGAACTGTGCGGCAATCCAAAAGGCAGGCCGGTTCTCTATTTGCACGGCGGGCCTGGTGGAGGCATAGCGCCCAACGACCGAAGGTACTTCAACCCGAAAGCATACAACGCCATATTGTTTGACCAGCGCGGCGCTGGCAAAAGCAAACCTTTCGCGAGCACCAAAAATAACACCACATGGAAGCTGCTGGAGGACATAAGGGTGCTGCTGAATCATCTTGGAATCAAAAAAGTTTTTCTTTTTGGAGGGAGCTGGGGCTCTACCCTCGCTTTAGTCTACGCTATAAATTATCCGGAGACTGTAACGGGCATGCTGCTGCGCGGCATATTCCTGTCCACAACAGAAGAATACAAAGAATTTTTCGGCGGGTATTCAGCAAAAATGTTTCCCGATGCCTGGGAACGATTCCTTAGCTTTGTGCCAAACAGGAAAAATCCTGTTGCTTATTACATAAAACAGATGAACTCAAAGGACAAAAAAATAAGCGACAAATACGCGCGGGAATGGTCTACCTATGAGCTCACCATGCTAAAGCTGGTCGTGCCACAAAAGACATTGAAAAAATACCTGAGAAGAGGAAACTACAGGGCACTGGGGCCGCTGGAAGCTCATTACCTGAGCCGTAATTGTTTCCTGTCGGAAAATTACATACTGAAGAATGCCCACAAGCTGAAAAAAATACCGACGGTTATAGTTCACGGCCGCTACGATGCCATATGCATGCCGATTAGCGCTTACAAACTACACAAAGCTTTGCCGTGCTCGAAGCTCTATTTTGTTATATCGGGCCACGGCGCCCATGACAAGAACATGGGCAGAAAACTTGTTGAAGAATTGGACAAGTTTGCGAAGTGATGAAAATGAATCAGATAAAGTGCATAATTTTTGATTTTGGCGGGGTGCTGATTTCGGAGAAAATAGAACCTGTCTTCAAAGAAGCGAATAAAATTCTCGGGAAAAAAGCGTTCGTAAGGCTCGGGAAACTTCATGACACTGCTCTCAAGGGCAGAATATCCACAGCAGAGCATTATAGATTTCTAAGCAAGGAAACAGGCGTCAGCCCCAAGCTTCTAAGAAAAACATTCACGCAGGCATATCTAAAAATAATGAAACCTAACAAGAATACAATAAAAATCGTGAAACGCCTGAAACAGAAAGGCTACAACGTTGCAATACTTTCTAACACGACCGAAATGGTAAAAATCATAAACAAGAAATACAACATATTCCAGATTTTCTACCCTAATATTTTTTCTTGTGATGTTGGCTACATGAAGCCGCAGAAAGAGATTTTCATTTCTCTGCTGAAAAGGGCAAAAATGAAGCCAGAGGAGTGTATGTACATAGAAGACAGGAAAGAATTCCTGGCGACTCCAAGAATGCTGGGCATAAAAACATTGCATTTCAAGAATTCATTAAAGCTTGAGAAGGACATGAGAAAATTGGGTGTAATATTATGAAAGTCCTGCTAGACACGAACTTCCTTATGCTGCCGCACCAGTTCGGCGTAGACATATTCGAATTTCTGAAAGATTATGAACTAATTACGCTATCCTCCTGTGTGTCTGAGCTGAAAAAACTTAGCCACGGAAAGGGAAAGGATGGCCTATCGGCGCGTGTTGCGCTAAAGTTAATGAAGGAAAATAACGTCCATGTGATAAAAACAGGGGTGTTTGGTGATGCGTCTATAGTAAAATACGCTGTTGAGGAGAAATGCTCGGTTGCAACCAACGACATAGCACTGATAAAAGCTTTAAAAAATAGCAATATCAAAATAATTAGATTGAAACAGAAAAAATACTTAGCAGAAGAGTAATCAGCCCTTTCTTGAGAAGAAAGCGCTGGCGGAAAGAAAGTATTATAATTAAGGGGTAAGAAAAAGTGACTCTTGAATTCGCGATTGGATCGTCAGTGCTGGCGCTGTTAGTATCTTTATTTCTCGGCTGGTCTGTACTAAAGAAGGACCAGGGCAGCAAGAAAATGCAGGACATTGCAGCAGCGATAAGAGAGGGTGCTGTTGCCTATCTCAACCGTCAATATAAGACTGTCGGGATTTTTGCTGTTATTCTCGCGGTGCTTCTTTACTTTTTCCTTGGCCTTGTAGCAACAGTATCATTTATCGCTGGCGCGCTTCTCTCAGCGCTAGCAGGCTACATAGGCATGATGATTTCTGTGCGTGCCAACGTCAGAACAGCAAAGGCCGCGGAAAATGGTGTCAGCGATGCTCTTAATGTTTCTTTCCGGGGCGGCGCTGTCACAGGCTTTGCCATTGTTGGCCTGGGCTTGTTAGGAATGATTGTTTTGTATTTGCTGTTCAAGGATCCTAATACAATAATAGGTTTCGGTTTCGGAGCTTCTCTCATCTCATTGTTCGCAAGAGTTGGCGGCGGAATATACACGAAAGCTGCTGATGTCGGCGCTGATCTTGTGGGCAAGCTGGAAAAGGGGATACCAGAGGACGATCCTCGCAATCCGGCTGTTATCGCGGACAACGTCGGTGACAATGTTGGTGACTGCGCAGGCATGGGCGCTGATCTTTTCGAAAGCTATGTTGTAACGCTTCTGGCGGCGATGATACTTGGCGGCTTTGTTCTTGGAACAAACGGCATTTTATACTCACTAGCAATAGGCGCTGTCGGCATACTCGCTTCTGTAATCGGCCTGTTTGTTGTGCGCACCAAAAACGAAAACAAAGTGTGGTCTGCGCTCAGCAGGGGCATGTACGCAGCCGCTATCCTGGCAGCCATAGGTGCTTACGCAGTCACAATCTGGATGAATCTTGACATAAAATTATTCTACGCCACGCTGGCAGGACTCATAACAACAATCATAATTGCAACCATAACTGATTATTACACTTCTAAAACAAAGCCGCCGGTAAAGAGCATTGCCCATGCGTCGGAAACAGGCGCTGCGACAAACATCATTGCAGGGCTTGCGGTTGGTATGAAATCAACAATTCTTCCGGTAATAGTTATTTGCTTGGCAATACTTGTTTCCTATAGTGTTGCTGGCGTGTTTGGCATTGCCCTGGCTGCACTGGGCCTTCTATCAATAACAGGCATGATAATGTCCATAGATGCCTTTGGCCCGATTTCTGATAATGCAGGCGGAATCGCAGAGATGTCAGGACTTTCTCCAAAAGTCCGCCGTGTGACCGATGCCCTGGATGCAGTAGGCAACACGACAAAGGCAACGACAAAAGGTGTGGCAATAGCTTCTGCAGCTTTATCAGCACTGGCATTGCTTGCAGCCTTTGGTCAAGCTACCAATCTCACAAGCATCGATATCACAAAGGCACCTATTCTTGTAGGATTGCTCATCGGCGGCGCAATACCATTCCTGTTTTCTTCTTACCTAATGAAGGCAGTAGGAAATGCAGCCCATCTCATAGTAAAAGA
>JBAZQV010000041.1:0-7256 GCA_041645025.1 Candidatus Aenigmatarchaeota archaeon | reverse complement strand
TCAGGGAACTTCCTGTTGACTTTGATACAAAAGCAGTAAGAAGATATTTTATTACCGAGTGATTTCCTGCTTCCTTACGAATTCGTAAAGCTCCTTGGCTTTCCCCTGTTCAAAATGTTTTCGTATGGGTTCTATCATCTGGTCTATGTAAACGGCTGCTGCGCCCTTGAGGTCGGAAGGATGCAATTCCCCTTTCTTGAAAGACTCTTCTAATTCGTTGTATGACTCGAATACAACGTCGCCGCCGAACTTGTCAGGTCTTTCAATCTTCATTTGATCAAACTTGCGGAAAACCAAGTACTTGCAATATTCAAGAACCGGATTATTTTCAACGGTTTTTGCAGGGCAGAAAGCATTGCCAAGTTTCTTTTTTATATCAGCTTCGCTGTCATGAACAAATATGGCTGTACCAGGCTTGCTCTTTGACATTTTGCTGCTGATTTCTATATCCATCGTCTTGTTCTCTTCAAAGCCATCCGGTCGCTTTACACCCTCGAGCCCCATTAGCATATGATGGCTGACAACGACTGGTGACCACCAGCCAAGTTTCGGGCCTATTTCCCTCGCCAATATGTTTGCACGGCGCTGGTCAAGACCGAGCTGGCATATGTCAGCCTCCAGCTCAAATATATCAGCGGTTTGCATCATAGGATAAAAATACTGCGCCACTTCCTTTAGTTCCCCTTCCTTTCTTCCCATTATAGTCAATGCGCGTGTAGCGCGCTGTATTGTAGTGTTCTTCGCGATAAGTATAACTTTCTTCCAGTATTCTGACCTAGCTGTCAGTTCTGATGCCCACACATACTCCACATCCTTTACGCCACCCGCCTTCCAAACCTCCTTGAAGTAATTGCCCACCATTTGTATCTTTTCCAGGTCACCGCTCATTTTATTGTTTACCCATCCATGCCAATCAGCTATGAACAACTTGAACTTTATGCCAGCCTTGCTAAGGTCCTCAAGAAGGAGTGGTCTGAAGACTCCAAATGGCAGATGCGCAAGACCAGAAGGTTCAAAGCCATCGTAAGCAACAGGATGTGCCTTTTCCTCGAGCAGTTTCCTCAAATCTTCGCGTGTCACAATCTCTTCGCCAACGCTCTCTATAATCTCCATGCGTTTTTCAATGTCCATAAAATCACTTTGATTTACCCGCTTAAATTTCTATTTTTTGTATTTTTATTGGCTTCTTTTGCCATCTCTATAACCCTGTACAAAATTTCCGGATTGCTCTCACTGAGCATGAATATAGTTCTCAGGTAGTTGTCCATTTCTATATCCTTTGCAGATCTTTGTAATCTGGTTTGGTATTCCATCTAATCACCTATTATCCGGTTTATATTCTGTCCTAGAGCAGTAAGTCTGCCATTTTGAGAAATTATTTCCAGCTCTTTGAGTATTTTGAAATTAAGCTTCAGTGTAGAAAGAGGCACGTTACTATTGTATGAGAGTTCTGTGAGAAATTGGTTTCTACTAACCGCCCTAGCGTGCTTCAGTTTAATTATAAGAAGAATCTGATTTTTGTTCAGTGCCCTAAGCAAAATCGGCCTTAGCTTCTCGCTTTCGACTGATAACTGTAGTCCATGCAATCGCCTTCATCATAATATTAAGTCTATGCTTATAAGTCTTATGGACAGGTTTACCTAACCCAGTTGCACGTATAAAAATTATGATTTCCGAATAAGAGGCAGTGATTCTATGTTAATAGGCTCAATGAATAACCCAAACAATAATCTTCTGAAAGAAGTTAAATGGATCATAAGAAATTTTGATTTCCTTGACCTTACGCTTGAACTTCCAAGAGCAAGGCCGGAAAAGATAAACATCAAGGCTCTGAAGGCAGTCATAGGAAAAACTCCTGTCGTTGGCCACACCGCATGGTACCTGCCAATAGGCTCGCCGTTCAAAGAGCTCAGGAACTACGCGCTAGGTGAACTGGAGAAGAGCGCTGTTGCATTCGAGAAATTGGGCGTAAAATTATTCAATGTGCATTTCGATACTTCACTCGGCATCATTGACTATAATTCTATGATAAAGTTCAATATGTTGTCATTAAAAAGACTGGTTCCAATAGCAAGAAGACACAATCTTAAAATAATGGCAGAAAATACACCAGGATTGTTCAGTAATCCCGATGTGCTGGAAAAGGTTTTCAAAAATATACCAAAATTATATTTGCACCTTGATGTGGCTCACGCAAACATCGGGAAAAATACAACGCCTCAGCTTGTCAAAAGGTTTTCAAAAAGGATCGCACACATACATATAAGTGATAATCGTGGAAGAGAGGATGAACATTTACCGCTTGGCAGAGGCTCGATGAATTGGACAGCCCTGCTGGGTATCATAAAAAAATCTGGTTATGATGGAACTATAACCCTTGAGGTTTTCACAAGCACCAAGGATCGTCTTGCGGATAAGTCAAAACTTAGAAATTTATGGGATAAACTATGACAGAAATCGAAGTATTAGGAAGTGGGAAAGAAGTCGGCAGAAGCGCCATACTTGTTAGCGGCAAGAAGCGCATTATGATGGATTTCGGGGTCAAGATTGAGCCAGAGCCACCGAAATATCCTATGGCAGAAAAAGTTGACGCGGCAGTAATTTCCCACGCCCACCTGGACCATGTCGGAGCTGCTCCTATGCTCTTTAGAAAAGGCAAGCTGCCAATCTACATGAATGACATAACCCTTGAGCTGGGCACGATGCTTATCAAGGACTCGATGAAAGTCGCGAAGAAGGAAGGTTTCGGCACGCCCTTTGACAAGACCGATCTCAAGAGGATGATAAAGAACACAAAAATCGTGCGTTACAATGAAAAGTTTAATGTTGGAGAATTTTCCTGTAGTCTCTGGAATTCCGGTCACATACCAGGCAGCTCTTCTGTTCTTCTTGATGGCAAGAAGAAAATATTCTACACCGCTGATATTCAGACAAGGCCAAGCAACCTCCTCGAGCCCTGCAAACTACCAGGCAAGGTAGACACGCTGATAATAGAGAGTACGTATGGCATGAAGGTTCAGTCACCGCGGAAAACTGAGGAGAAGCGCCTGGTAGAGGCTGTGGAGGAAACAATAGAAAACAACGGTATTGCCCTCATGCCCGTATTTGCAGTGGGTCGTGCCCAGGAAGTTATGCTCATACTAAAAGACTATGCTAACAAAATGGCTCTAGACGGCATGGCAAAAATCGCAAGCGAACATGTAGCCGAATACGGAAACTACATAAAAAATCCAAACGGTTTTCGTAATCTGCTAAAACAGGTGAAATTCGTAAGGACCAACGAAGACCGTGCCGCAGCCCTGAAGAAGTATCCGATAATTATAGCAACAGCTGGCATGCTTGGCGGCGGCCCTGCTGTGTATTATCTGAGGGAAATGCAAAAATTCGAAACAAGTAAAGTTCTTTTCAGCGGATTTCTTGTCGAAGACTCGCCCGGAAGAAACCTTATCGAAACCCGTATATTCGAGAACTCCGAGGAGAGGTTTAGTGTGAGTGCTGACCTGCAGCAGGTGGAGCTCAGTGCCCACGCCGACAGGAATGGCCTGCTGGATATAATCAAGAGGACAAAGCCGGAAACTGTTATCTGTGTTCATGGCGACAAATGCGAGGAATTTTCAAAGGACATAGAAGAACAATTTGGCATACACGCCTTTGCGCCCAAGAACGGCGAAATTATAAAGGTCTGATTCTGTTTAATTCTTTTAGGACAATTATTTCTTATGATATCAATAGACGGATCCTATGGTGAGGGCGGCGGTCAGATAATCAGGACAGCTATTGCATTGTCCGCCATTACCGGTGAGCCTTGCAAAATAGAAAACATAAGATACAACAGGCCAAATCCTGGTCTTCAAGCCCAGCACATTACAGCTGTAAAAAGTGTGGCTAGATTGTGCGGCACAGATATCAGCGTCGGTATCGGAGACACATCCTTTGTTTTTGAGCCAAAAGAAATTCGTGGGGGTTTTTATGAAGTGGATATAGGAACAGCCGGCGCAATTTCTCTTGTTATCCAGTCACTGATGTTGCCTTCACTTCACGCAAAGCATCCAGTAGAACTATCTCTAAAGGGTGGCACCCATGTTAAATGGAGCCCGAGCATGGACTATATGAAAAGTATTTTCTCCTACTACATGAAAAGGATTGGTGTTGATTTTTCGCTAAACATAGAAAATTATGGTTTCTTTCCAAGAGGTGGCGGTATGGTAAAAATCAATATAAAGCCAGCCACGCCAAAAGCTTTGACCATTACAGATAGGGGGAACTTAATAGGTTATGACGCAGTAAGTGTGGCATCAGAAGACCTGAGAAAAAGTCAGGTAGCAGAAAGGCAGGTAAATGCGGTGGAGAATTTTTTTGACCTTGACAAAAAAGATATGAATTATGTTCCGTCACTAAGTACCGGATCTTCTGTCCATGTTTCTGCTTTGTTTGAAAACTGTGTTTTAGGTGAATCGTCTCTCGGAGAACGTGGCAAAAAAGCAGAAGAAGTGGGCAGCGAAGCGGCCATTGGACTTAAGAACCAAATAAATGGTCACGCATGTTTGGATAGGCACATGGCTGACCAGCTTCTGCCTTTCCTGGCGTTTGCAAAGCAAGACAGTTCTATAAGGGTATCAGAAATAACACCCCATGTTTTAACAAATATATGGGTCATAGAGCAATTTCTTCCGGTTAAGTTCGAAGTAAATGAAAAAGAGAAGATCATAGATGTTAAGGTAAAATAAATCATTGTCCATATACTCGTGAGGAAAAATCTTTAACAAAACCTATTTTTTCAAATATTTTTTCATTTCTGCTGCCACTTTCAGTACATACAAATATTTTCTCTACTCCTAAAGCATGAGCTTGTGACGCACACGATAGAAGCAGAGTTGTTCCTATTCCCATATTTCTGAACTTAGGAAGAACTGCCAATCCTTCTATAAGAGACACTTTACTGTCGTGCAAAAGGGTGCACACACCAACCATTTCACCTTTTATGAAGGCTGCGTAGACAACTGAACCGAACTTCTTTTTGTTGTCCAAGAGTCTTTTGTAAAAGAATTCACCGTAAAGATGGGACAAGCCTTGATATGGGTCTCCTAGCTCGCCTTTTGTGAAAACTTCGTTGAAGATTTCCTTTACTCTTATAAATTCATTCTCGCCAACCTTTCTTACAGAAGTTTTACCATGTTTAATTTTTTTAATTTTATCTTTCTCAAAGTGCATCCACACATCAGAATAAATCAATTCATAACCTTTCTTTAGAAGTAACGTTTCTAAATTTTTGGGGGTTGTCTTTGGTGTAATATAAAAATGTGGAGATATGCCAAGTGAATTGAAGGATTTCTCAATTTTTTGTATTATTTTTGCATTGCTTGATTTTATTTTTAATGCATAGTTAAGATAAGGGTCTTTTGGTAGATTTTCATTAATCAATAATAAAGCTCCGTTTATTTTTATTTTCTGGGTGAAAAAGTAACCAAGATTGAATTTTATGTAAGTATCAAAAATTTTGTTTTCCTGGATCATTTGCTTACCTCACTTCAGCATCTTCATCATCTTATCCAGCTTGTAGGTGTTGATGACATCCTTTTTTGTTGCCCAGCCCCTTCTCGCTGTCCCTACGCCTATCTTCATGAAATTTAGCTGTTCTGAACTATGGGCATCCGTGTCTATGGCGATTTTACAACCATGCTCGATCGTGGCCTTAACATTGACATCATTCATGTCAAGCCTGTTCGGCTGGGCGTCTACCTCCAATATCGTATTTGTTTCCTTTGCCTTGTCTATTATTCTCTCCATATCAAGCAGCGAGCCTTCACGCCGGTCAATGAGCCGGCCAGAAGGGTGTGCTATTATATCGACATGAGTATTTTCCATAGCTCCCATGATGCGTTTTGTATTGTTTTCTGATTTTAGCGCCGAATGAAGAGAAGCAAGAACAATGTCCAGCTTTTCCAATGTCTGATTATCCATGTCTATCCTGCCGTCAGCGCGTATGTCCACTTCACCGCCCTGCAGTATTGTTATATCAATTTTTTTGTTGAGAGAGTCTATCTCCTTTCTTTGTTTTTCTATTCTTTTTTTGTCAAGTGCATTCGCAATAGCAAGGTGGCCTATGTGATCCGTTATGCAAATATAATCATAGCCAAGTTTCTTTGCAGCGAGAGCCATTTCCTCTATGGTGTTCTTGCCATCACTCCAGGTAGAATGCATCTGGAGGTCGCCGATAATATCATCATGTCTGACGAGTTTTGGTATTTTTCCTTTTTTTGCAAGTTCTATCTCGCCGCGATTCTCCCTCATTTCCGGCTCGATATAGGACATGTCAAGTTTCTTGTATACTTCTTCCTCTGTTCGTCCAGCAACAAACTTATTTTTATAGAAGAGTCCATATTCACTTAGCTTCATTTTCCTTGAAATTGCTATCTTCCTCAGCTCTATGTTATGTTCCTTGGAACCTGTGAAATACATTAGGGCGGAGCCGTATTCTCTTTCCGGCAGTACCCTTAAGTCAGCTTGAATGCCATTTTCCAGGCGGACAGAAGCTTTTGTGGGGCCCTGGACTATAACACTGGACACGTTTTTAATTTTCGTAAAATATTCTATAACCGCGCCAGGTTTCTTGGAAGCAACCAGCAGGTCTATGTCGCCTATGGTCTCCTTCATCCTGCGGAGCGAACCAGCAGAGCTTATTTTGTAGACGTCCTTGCTTTTCTTAAGTTCACCAATCAGTTCATCCGCAAGCAGCAGCGCATAGCCAAGAAGCATGCGGCCGCCCCTTTTCTTTGCCGACTCTATACTTTGCAGTATGTTTTTTTCCGTTTTCTCTCCCAAAGTAGGAACCTTTCTAAGTTTGCCGGCCCTGGCAGCTGCCTCGAGCTCCTTCAGGTTCCTTATCTTGAGCTTTTCATAGAAAAGCTTCACCTTCTTTGGCCCTATGCCCTCTAGAGCAAGAAGTCCCTCGAATCCTGGTGGCAGTCCTTTTTTCAGGTCATCCAAATACTTTACGTTGCCTGTCTTCAGATACTCCTCAATTATCTCAGCTATGCCCTTTCCTACGCCGGGTATTTCACCAAGCTTGCCCTCTTTGTAAATATCCTCCACATCCCTCGTCAATGATTCTATAGTCTGCGCCGCGCGGCGATAAGCAACAACTTTGAAAATCAGTTCGCCCTTTATTTCAAGCAGATCAGCTATGTCATAAAGCAGCTTGGCAGTTTCCTGGTTTTTCATAATAATCACATTGTATGTAAACCTATATATTAGCT
>JBAZQV010000040.1:0-7280 GCA_041645025.1 Candidatus Aenigmatarchaeota archaeon | reverse complement strand
CGATTCTAGTAGAAGACTTGAACTAAGACCTTTGAGGAAAAAACTTAGAAGATACTTTAATTTTGTGTAGTTACCCGACAGATACCTTATCGCCGGTAGAGCCGCGATAACCTATCAGTATTTCGCCGCCGCACTCGCAGAGGCCGTTCAGCGGCATTCTTCTGTAACTTTTTGAGCATTTCTTGCAGATAAAGTCTTCCCACCCGTCAAGCGGCTTCTTGTACGTAATATCTATGTTATGTTTCATTTCTCTTTTGCGGCCGCTCATGATATCTCCGAGAGACATCTGCCTGCCAGTGCCAAGAACCTCGCTCCTCTGTATGCCAACAGCTGTCAGAATTCTTTCTATTGGAGGAAAGAGCTGATTCTGAATATAATAGTCGGAGTCGAGCTGAATTTTATTTTGCTCCACATATTTCGGGTCTTCTGCACGCTTTGAGAGCATCTGGTCACCCTTTATTATTACAAACCCAAGACGGTCGCCTATCTTTGGCGGGTCGTGGGGGTTTCTCTTTGTCAGCTTCCTCGCGAGCTCTATGTGAGGAAGCATACCTTCATAGCTGTCCACATGTTTTGTGATGCCTTTTATTATTGTCAGCTTTTCCAGCGGGATTTTTCCGTCACGCAGGTCATTAATGGTGCTTTTTACGAGTTCTATGGCTTTCGCCAGATCGCCCTCTTTTAAAATTGTGTGAAGCACTTTCTCCATCAGCTCGGAAACCAAGGGACACCAATCCCTTCTCACAGTCTCAATACCCCGCATTTCAATACCATCATGCCACCCTTCGTCGGTTTTGTCAAATCGCCAGCCAGCGTAACGCTTCTTCGTCAATATCAGAAAGGTTCGGTATATTTTTTCAAAGTCAAGTTCGAGGTGGCCCGGTAGTTTGTCTGTTATAAATTTCGATATGTTTTCGCCAAGTTCTTTTGCCTCGTCGAGATTTGTGGTCTTTGTTTTGACAAAAATACTATCGGTGTTATGCAGGAGTATCTGGCCGCAGGCATCTACAAACATATGGTTTTTGTCCACAGCAAGGTCGTATACATACCCATCGTATAACTCTTCGCATACGTTTGTGCGCAAGTTGTTGTTGTATTTTGAACACGTCGTAATCCTGTAAACACTCTTGTCCTTTCTGAATCTTATTGTATATTTTCTGCCCTGCATAGTCAGAAGCAGCGACAGGCAGGAGATGAGATTTAGTGATTTCGTATCGTAACGGAAATTCGCTGCTTTGTAAGCATCCGTGTATCTGACACTTTTCTCTATGTAACCATCACCTTTTAGCATATGGTGCAGGATTATGTTTTGCTTGGCCTCTGGTATATGAAAGACAAAGCTAGGCAGTTTTTTGCCGTAACTTTTCTGGCCACAAAGCACCTTGAAAACCACAGCAGAAAGCGAGTTCATCATCTGCAACTTGCATGTCATGTCCTCGTATAATATCTTTTTGTCACCATACGCAAGCTCCCTTATACCGGTCGTAGATCTTATTATGCAGGTTTCAGCGCCTTCAAAAAGCAGCGCATATGCTGCTTGCAACTCTTTCAGCCATTCACTATCTGATGATGCTATGGAAGAGCCATACCTCACAGACGTCTCCATGGTAGAAGACGAGCCCTCTGCCGCATACGCTCCGATTAATTTGCACAAAGCATCGAATTCCCCGGAATCAATGTCTATAAATCGCCTGATTTTTATTGGTGTTTTTCTGTTTTCCCAGCCAAACCATACAAAGTTGTCGTCGGCATGGAATGTTGCCGTTTTTATCCGGCCCTTGTACTTGCGGCGATAAGTGTAATTTTTTAGCAGCTCATACATATCAATTATCTGCAACTGCTTTACTTGTGGTATTTTCTCCACCCTTGCTACCTTCCTATCAGCAATTTGCCCGGGCTTCGTTTCCTCGAGTAACTCGTTGTTGATGGTCATCAATGAATGGTCCTCGGTTACGATGGTTTCGCCAAATTTCTGACCTACTCTATATATTTTCTTGTTTGTTTTGTGGCGTATTACTTCCTTGACAGGCGACCACTCTGCTGTTCTGTCTGGGTTAACAGTAAGCGCCTTATACCCGGCAAGAGGTATCCTTTCTTTACCGTCTGGCGTTCTTGCCGCGTGCTCCTTGTGCTGCTCAAAGAGTTCCTCTATGTTTTTGACTTCTATCACGCCATCAGGATTCAACAACGTCACGAACCGATCTTTTGTTATGCTGTCACCATAGACGACCTCTACATCGAAGTTCTCCTCAACCAGCTTGCGCGTCTTTTCTATGTTTTTTCTGCCATAGGCGGTTATGGTATTGGCTACATCTATTGTATACAGGCGCGCCCTTGTGTAGCCGGTATAGCCGTAGAAACTGTTTGAAATATCCTTTAGAGCCAATTGCTTGGCGTTGAGTATGCGTTTTTCCTCACCCTTCTTTGTTTTCATCAATTTCTTTGCGCTGTTGCGGGCCGCGAGCACACGGGCGAGTATGTTAGGGAATATTCCTTCATGAATTGACTGGTCTATAAAGTACGCACCAGATGGTGATTGATGTGAATTTTCTTCGCTACTGGTGAGCGTATCAGGAGATACGTTGTACGTACGCATGATAGAAGGGTAAAGACTTTTGAAGTCCAGAACCAGCACGCAGCCTTCGGACTGCAGGCCCTTTTTAGGTTCAAGGACTATAGCACCCTTCAGGCCCTGCTTATCTCTTTCCTTTGTCCTTCTTACCAGTTCGGCTTTGGATGGCACGAGGGGCATTACAAATCCCTTTTTTCTGAATTCGTGCAATATCATTGTTTCGATGCGTCTTGTCTGACCGCCCATCACATCTTGGAGCAGCAGGCCAGAGACCTTCGATAGTTCGACGAACTTGTCCAGCATTCCCCGGTCAAGCACAAGCTTAAGCGCGAGTTCAGCATCTTTACGACAGTATTCGATAAACTTTGACAAATTTTCTCTAGTTCCATTCCAGAGGCCACTCATCTCGCCATATTCAATATCGTGCTTTTCATCGTTTAGGAGCAACCTCGCGACTGTGTTGAGGTCATATCGCGGGAACTTTACCCACGGGTCCTTCTTTAGGATTTGATATGGGTCAACTACCACGCGGCCTGTAAGTACATACTCCTGTGTTATGCCCAATGTTCGCGAGAACGTTATTTTATCTGTCCTGCCCAGGTTTTGAGGAAGCTTGTTCTGCTTTAGCCGTTCTATTATGTAGGGAAAGTCAAACATATTTATGTTGTAGCCTGTCACCACGTCAGGATCATAGTCGTTGATCACCTTCAGGAACTCTTCCAGCATCTCTTTTTCTGTTGAGAATCCCTGGACATTTTCACCCACAGTACGCTTCGCAACGAGCACAAGAGATTTTCGTCCGCGGTGCTCATGGCTGAAAGCAAGGGAAATCATCACTATACCATCCTTCTTTTCGTTGAGTGGCTTGCGCGGGTCTGACGGAACGCATTCAATGTCAAATGCCATGTATTTGAGATCAGCGTTTTCATTTATTTCCAGCGATTTGATGAACTCTGCCCTGAAGGCTGGCGTTTTCGAGACGATTGTGCTAACTCGTTCGCCCTCAACCTCAAGCCACTGCATGCCGTATAGATTCCTGTCGACCATGAATCTGTATTTGAACAAAATATCTGCTTCAAAGGCGTCCTCAATAAGCTTGTTGCTGAGGAGCTGATCCTTTAGTTTTGGCACATCCTGGGGGTTTACGAGCGTTATTTTGTATAGGGTAGTTGGTTCCTTTTGGTAGCCAACAGCCAGGAACTTTTTTACCTCCTCAACCTTGGCGTTTATTCCGTTAAGGTTCTCTGGCTTGCATTTTACATAGAAATAGGGCTGCATCTTGTCATAGAGCACACAGACAGCTCTTCCACCATCATCCCTGCCAAAGAGCCTCAGAACAGGCTTGTTTCCATTAAGAAAATAGTCTGCGTCGAGCAATTGGAACCTGATAATCATCTAACCACGCTGTATTTTACGTGAAATACTATTTAACTTTTCCATATACCAACACGAGTAACAGGCAAGTGAACTACAAAACCCGCACTTAACCATGCCATTTAGCTTGTGCAATTGCGTTACTGCACAAACCAAACATTTATATAGGGTAAAAAATAATTTACTAACCATGACTAACAGACATGTCAAAACGATTAACGGAAGAAAATATTACTACGAGTCCATCAGAAGAGGAAAAAAGGTTACAAGCCGCTACATAGGGCCTGTCGATGAAAGAAAAAGAAAAAGCAAAAAACTCACAGATGAACAATTAGTGCAGCAAACAGCTCCAGACGGAGACGAAAATTATATTGGCTGATTCTATAGCGAAGTTAGCGGGATTTTTTCTGACGCAGCTGAAAAGAAAACAAAATTATTTTCTGACCGTCACAAAACCGACAAATATCACAAAAAGGCTAACAAGGGATTTTAGCATTACATAGACCCACGCTGCGGCCATTGTTCCTGAAGCAACCTGCGGACTTTCAACAAGCACAAACATCGTGGCTGCGGATTCCATTAGCAGCACTATACCTATCAGAAAGAGCGCTATTGAAAGCAGTCTGTTGTTGTGAACTTTAGGAGATTTTTTCATCAAACCATCTTACTTGCCTTTGAGTTCCATTATTGCTTTAGCGAGGTCGTTATTAAGCTCCTCTAGCTTTTTTACAACTGTTTCTCTGTCCTTTCCAGTCTTGTCCATTACAAGCTGGACATCGTCCTCATTTACAGGGAAGCTTTCAGACACCTCGCCGCTTATCTGGTATACTTCGCGGCCCATCATATCAGCCAGCATTATTTCTGGCCTGGAAATTATTATATTTTTGTCCTTTGTTTTTATTATTACAAGCTCTGCTGGTATTTCCTGAACTTTCATGTTCAGTTTTTTCATCATCTGTTCTACCATTTTTGGATTAGGTTTTCCCAGCATAGCTTCACCTTGTAAAACATTGGCGACACCAATTTAAAAGCTTACAAAAATACGAATTTATGCTTGAGTTACTGCTGTTCGCCGCACTCGGAATAATAGTCGGCATATTTTTTGGTCTAATACCCGGGCTCCATCCAAACCTCATAATACTTTTTGTTCCGCTCCTCTCGCAACTCAATCTCGAGCCTGCGTCGTTGATTGCTTTTGTCGTTGCTCTTGGCATATCAAACACGTTTCTGGATTTCATACCTTCCATGCTCTTCGGTGCGCCGGACTCTGACAAGGCGCTTGCTGTTTTACCAGCGCACAAAATGCTCATGGAAGGCAACGGCTACGACGCAATAAAGCTGGCGGTGGTGGGTGGCATAGGTTCGGTCATCTTTATTCTATTGACTCTGCCGCTCATTGTTCTGATAATACCACGGATTTTCCAGATATCACAACCATTTACTTACGCACTCCTCATCTTCATTGTTTTCATCATGATATTTTCTGAGACAGGCAAGAAGAAAATAACATCTTTCGCCTGCTTTCTGCTGGCAGGCATGATTGGAATATTCTCGTCACAGCTGCCAATAGACAGGACACTCATTTTATTCCCAATACTTTCAGGCATGTTCGGAATTAGCGTTATGCTGTTCAGCACGAACCAAAAAATCAAAATACCAAAAAGGAAAAAAGAGATTCACGTTACAGGTCGGCAGACTAGGCGTTCGGTGATATTCGGCAGCATTGGAGGAATTATTTCAGGATTACTGCCAGGCGTAGGTTCAAGCGAAATTGCGTCGCTTGCCAGCGTTGATAAAAATGAAAAAGCCTTTATCCTTACACTCGGTGCTATAACCATTTCCAATGCAATATTGTCCATACTTTCATTGTGGCTTATACAACGGTCGAGGAGCGGGGTTGCTGTTGTCCTTGAACAGCTCGTACAAATAGGATTTAACGAGTTTATTCTTGTGATGGCCGTAGCGCTGCTGGTTGCAGGCTTGTCAGCTATCGTCACCCTAAAGATGGCAAAGAGGACTCTGGCAAGTATGGAAAAAATAAATTATGCCAACATAAGCAGAATTGTAATTCTGCTAATTATTTTCATGACATTTTTATTCACAGGCATATACGGCATGCTTCTACTCGTAACATGCACAGCGCTGGGAATTTTCGCTAACCTGTCAGGAATAAGACGCGGCATTTTAATGGGCGTGCTGATATTGCCGACGATTATTTTTTACCTGCCTTTCTAATTACCACGCTTGTTATATACTTTTCAAAATAAATAATGAAAATGGTTAAGGAAGTTGAGAAATGGTGGAATGAAGCAACGCCATGGTTCCAAGAATGGGCGAAACTAAGCACAAAATCAGCAGATTACGGGCCATATGCGCCGCGTGAGAATCAACTGAAACTGCTTGGAAATGTCAAAGGGAAGAAAATCCTAGAAATCGGGTGCGGCGGAGCCCAATGCTCGATCAGCTTCGCAAAACAAGGTGCAATATGCACCGGGATCGACATTACACAAGCGCAGCTGGATTATGCAAGAAAGCTTGCTGAGAAGGAAAAAGTTAGTGTGACGTTGATTAAGGGAGATATACAAACGCTAAGAGGAATAAGGTCAAATAGCTATGATATCGTCTTCTCTTCCTTTGCTTTGCAATACATTGCCGACCTTACCAAATGTTTCAAGGAAGTGCACAGAGTACTGAAAAAAGGGGGCTTGTTTGTTTTCAGCATCGATCACCCGTTTTACAATACAATTAATCCAAAAACAAAAACGTTAAAACGCAGTTATCTTAAGACAGGCAAACTTGTTGAGAATGAAGAGTGGTCCGATGGTATAAAACACAAATTTGTGATGTTCCACAGAAAAGTGAGCGATATTGTGAACAGCATCATCGACGCGAATTTGACTCTATCGGAAATGCACGAGCCTCTGGACATGAAAAACAAAATCAAAGACCCGACAGTTTATCCGGAAGACCTAGTCAGGCTAATCGGGCCAACGATTATTTTCAAAGCCAAAAAATAAATCTAATTTTATAAGTATTAGCCGCAAGAAGACCACCTAATTTATTGGGTGGATGAATTGCAACTTTGCTATTATTTTTAAATTCTTTTCGTAACATAAATATCACTATGCTTTCGACACAAAGGATGCTCAAATACCGTTTGTATCCTACTTCTAAACAGGTTACTATTTTTGAAAAGAACCTTTCTGTTGTGTGCTTCCTCTACAATAAGCTTCTTGAAGCTAGAATCAAAGCCTACAAGAACGGCAAGAAGTCCCTTCACAAGTTTGACATGAATAACCATATTATCAAGCTCAAGAGAAAACATCCAGAACTC
>JBAZQV010000005.1:0-42873 GCA_041645025.1 Candidatus Aenigmatarchaeota archaeon | reverse complement strand
ATTTGCGTGGTGTTTATATATGCTTGAATTCTATTATTCGACATGAGACGCTGGGCAAGGAACATGCTAGTAGCAGGCGCTGTTGCAGCCTTCGTAATTCCTGTTGCCGACCGCGTCAAGAACGGCATACCTGTTGAAGCTGCTGCTGTGGCGGATTTCAACAATAATGGCACGGAAGATGTTGCGTACTGGTCATATCTTGATGAACTTAAAGTCCTGAAATTCGCAGACGGGAACAGGGCAAAAAAATCAGGCAGCGAGTACAGGGTCCCTTTTTCTGATTACAATCTTAATCCTCGCATGACTGACGCATATAGAAGAGAACACAGCGTGGTATCCTTTGACATGAACATGGACGGCAACACGGACCTCATTGTGAGGGACCCGAATCTTGCGCAGGACCCCATGATCTACGCGAATAGCGGAGAGATTTATCTCGGAGACGGCAAAGGAAATTTCAGGCTTTCATTAAGCGCTAGATAAGGCTTTATTCCAGGTCTACCAGGTCATCGAACTCATAATGTTTTTTGAGGAATTCGTCTATCTGCTCTGAAGAAGAAATTATCCGGCATCCATTGGCGCGCGCATAGTTAAATGCCGCAAGAGCAAGCTGTTCAGCAGCCTCTTCTCCTGCTTTTCCATCAGGAATTATCATGATGTGCAGGTTGAGAGTATTGTTTATCATCGTGTAAGCTAGAAGACATTCCTCGCCGTTCACATCAGCAGTGAATTTCTGCCCTCTTTCGTCATGTTCGATATTAAGATTCACATAATCACCTAGGCTATCCTCTTTCCTGTTTCCAGGTCCATTACAGCTATGACTTTCGGAGTGCATGTTCTGGCTACATTCATTACAAGGTGTGGTTCAGTTGTTTCAATGTCCTTGAAGAAGACGCCCTTCTGGGCACCCTCGCCTTCTTTGCTCTCCTTCAAATCCGCCTTGAACTCCTCGTCCAGCGTGAAGTCATAGGGATCCGAGAGAACGCAGTGTCCGGCAGCTATGCAGCCTTTCTTGTTGTATATTATTCTCAGCTTGAATATCTTTCTTGCTGCCCGGTCATGCTCATATCTATTATCATTCATAGGCTATCTATAGAAAACAAACCTTTATAACTTTTAGAAATTTCTAAAAGTTGTATAAAAATATCTTAATAAACAATAAACACAAATAATAATATAATGAAAACTGTTTTATTTGGACTCATAATAGCATCAGTTCTAGTTATATCCGGTTGTGCCCAACAAACACAATATCCGGTTGATGTCCAAAACAATCCGGCAAATAATTTACCCTCGCAGCCGCCTCAACAAAATACAGGGTCTGCTAAGCTGTGCGGCGACTGGCCGCCGCCAGAACTTAGTTTTATAGAAAAAACAAATACAATGCCGTCAGATTTTCCCTCTAGTACATTTTTGTACCCAACGAGTACTCTCGTGGGTAAAACATTCAATTCACAAATAAATTCTGGCACATTAAATTCCCAGGGCGAGATTACCGAAGGCATTCTATACAAAGCCAATTTATACTTCTGCGCTGACGACAGCATTGGCAATGTTGTAAGTTATTATAATAATCTACCGGCGATTGATGGATACCAGAGATTTTCAATAGAAGCTACACCAGATCAAAGCTTCTTTAGATCATCAGTCAGTGAAAAAAATATAAAAACCGCAGCTGATTACACATGGTCTGACAATGTGCTTATTGAAGGAAACACATACAGCGGAAAGACAATAATACATATCATATATGCCGAATACCGGAACGCGCTTCCCTAATCAAGTTATCCCTTGACTATCTTGGCGACGAAGAACCCGCCTGTGTTATTGTGCTGCGGATAGATGCGCAAGCACTTTACCAGACTGCTGTCATACTTTTTGCCGTTCCATTCTGTCAATCCTTTGGCATGAACAATATTCACGTCAATATCAGCCAGCTTGGCGTCCTTGTACTTGCTCAATAGAAAATCAACAACTTCCTCATTTTCTTCAGGAGCAAAGGTGCATGTAGAGTAAACAAGCGTTCCGTCCCATTCAAGCAGCTCGAACGCGTGAGCTATGAGTTTCTTCTGCTTCTTCGCAATCATCCTAATGCGCTTTTCAGACCAGTGCTCGAACAGTTTTTCATTTTTGTTCACCATGCCCTCGCCGCTGCATGGCGCGTCAAGAAGTATCTTGCTGAATGAACCTGTTATTTTGCGGCCTGACATGTTAAGAACTTCAGCGCTTAGGCCGTACTTATTTACGATGCCCTTAAGCCGCTTTACCCGGAGCCGGCTGATATCATTGGCAGTTATATGTGCCTCGTTTCTCGTAAGAAAGGAAATGATGAATGTTTTCGTTCCCGGCGCAGCGCACATGTCCAGTATTTTATCCTCTTTTTTCGGGTCGAGGGAAAGGCAAGGCACTAACGAGACGGGATCAAAAACAAATGAATCCTTTTTGTGAAAATCATCACTGATGAAGTAGGCGTTTTCATACCAGGGAACTTTTTCCATTTCCATGTCTGCCCGGGAAAGAATGCATTTTCTCGTTCGCTGCTCATAAATTGACTCGCTTAACCCCAGCTTTTCCAGCCGTGCTTTCAGTTTTTCAGGGATTTGCATAGAACTAGATGTTTTGCGGGGTTTTTAAAAAGACTGGTGTTTTTCTTAACTTATGCCAATTGCCCTGAAGAAAGAAGCTGTTGCTGTCGCCAGTGGAAATCACGTTTGCGTATTTTCTTACTCTGGAAACGTATCAAAATTGGTAGAGAGACCAGGAGAAGTTCTTGGCCTTACTATATATCAAGGCAGTCTTTTGGATGCAGGAAAATATTACGGTGTAAGAAATACACTTGAAAAAGGCAAGGTAGTTGCCGGCAAAGACTCGCGTTGGAGAAGGATTGCTACAGAACGTATGCGTGAAGATCCTCTTGAAACAGGTAGTCCAGTAAGGGAAACATTATACGGTGCAATGGAAACAGACTATGAAGATAATTTCGGTATTTATGAACTTACTGACGAAAACGGTCATCCATTTGACCGTTATCGATTAAGGGGCGTGCATATGAGGAACGGCAGGACAAACGTGCTTGCTGGATGGAACGTTCTGATTGACGCAGGAGATTATTATTGGTATACTTCGGATAGAATGCCCCATACAACCCTTCACAGCAGTTTCGATTATGAGGTGCTTATCCTCGGCTATGGTGATGAAGATTTCTCACCGAGCGCATTTGCCGCAGTGAATAACATAGATTATTATTACTGTACACCATTAAAAGTTCTAGGATGCAGTTTGGAAGACCCGTTTAGTGGCAGCATTTTGACTTTGCCGGAATTCGAGGACGAAAGAAAACAATTATCTGGCTTGCTCTTCAAGAAGGACGAGCTATCTTTCAGAAGGTTCAATGCAATATTTTATCGAGTTAAAAAATCTATCCCTGAAAGTTATATTTCTGGCATACATCCATTAACACACGTAAAATCAGCTGATTTATCAGGTAGATACATAGGTGGTGAACTTCTCTTCGCTGTCGAAAGATATGTAGGTGAAAAATACGGATTCTCAGCGCTAGCTATTGCAGACGGCAATTTACTCATAGGGCGCAATGACGGTAAATTGATTGACAGGTCAGCAAATATTTTGCACGAATTTTCTCATCCGGTGAACGCACTGTGCACGATTCCAGAGGAGATTTTTGATGGACTGCGGCAGCGCGTAGTTCGCAACATACAGATGAAAGCGGTTCATGCAAGAGCCAAGCCGGTTGCTGTGCGGAGAGCTGCCTAATTTATTCAGTTTTATTCTAGAATTGCCAGACCAGACGCAGGCCAGCAAACACTAAGCTCCACAAAAACAGCAACCCGAACACGAGCGCATATGGCTTTACCGTCTCCTTCAGTGCCTGTTCCTTGGTCATGTTGGCAACAAAGAATATTATTGTGAGCAGCGAGAAGCCTGCGACGCTGCCAAAGAACATGGCCATGACGTGTTTCTGCACGTCAGCTGTCGTGAACACAAATATGCCCGTAAGCACGACAAGGACCGGTATGACTACCTTTCTCTTGAAGCGGTTGACTTTTCTCTGCGTCTTTTTTATTTCTGCCGGAACTTCCATGATTATCGCCCTTTACGCTTTCTTTTCCTGCCTTGTTCCATACCTATGAAGTAGTAGAGTATCACGCCCAGCAACGGGAGAAGTACTATAACAATAAACCACAGTATTTTCCACCCAGACTCTTTGCTGGCTTTAAGCATATCAATAAGTGCCCAAATGAAAATGGCAATCCATATAATAAACAAAATTACCATAAATTCACTAACAGGCCAGAAACCCCAGAACATAATTATCACGCGTGGCAGAACGGGCAGTCCCATGTGTCCCAGGAGCCTGCTATCGTCTTTATGGCCCTTTTTTTCATCTTCTTGCCGCAGTTGTTGCAGAACATTTCCTGTTCTTCTTCTTCCATAAGTAAAAATGTTCCGTAATAGTTCTTAAAGCCTTACACCCAATTCTCTACAATGATTCCAAAAGGGTTTGACAAGCTCATTGGCATGACAATGAAGGAGCGGCCAAATAAGCCCAAGAACGTTGATGAGATATGGGATCGTTTTCTGCGCATAGTTTTCATGGGCGGCAAGCGCTCTGAACCTGAAACCATATTTATAATAAACATGCTCAAGCCTCTTCTGGGAAGGGATTATCTAAAAAAGACCGATGGTGAGGACTGGCGCGAGGCTGTCGGAAAAATATTGAACGAGCGCACAGCTCGCATAAAGGACGAGGACACGGTAACAATGCTGAAGGACTTCCAGAAGGAGTTGTTCCGCGTTAGCGCCTCGATAAAAGGCGGCGCACGCTTCTTTGAAAAAAATAACATCAGGCCGGAGTTTCTCGAAAAGGCGCTGCAAACAAAAGAGACAACAAAGGAATTCATAGACGACCTGGTCAGCGATGAGGATGTTTCCAACATAAAATATACTAAAGTTATAATTTGGCTGCATTCCCTAGGCTATGCAGAGGATTTCTGCCCGCCCAGCTATCAGACCAAGAACTTTGTCAACGAGATATATGGTTATTATCAGTTCTATGAGGATGACAAACATTTCATGGAAAAAGCAGAAGAGTTTGCCGAGGAAGTTAAGAAAAAAGTAAAAAAAGCGACCGTGCGCGATGTTGCTTCAGCTATATTTCTTTACGTGAACTTCAAGAACATGCTCCCTCCAAGAACTCCGGAAAAGAAGAAATTCTCTGCTGATTTAATAATAAAATTCCTCGCAGCGAAAAAACTAACACTTAAAGCAGTATCAGAGAAGCTCGGTGATTCTGAAGCCCGCGAGAAGCTGGGTGAAAGCTTCTACGAATTTGTACACAAAAGTAGCTAGATTTTGCATGTGCCGCCGTGCTTTCCATAATAATCCTGATGGTACTCCTCTGCTGGCCAAAATTTTGATGCTTTCACTATCTTTGTTGCGATAAGCTTTGTATGGATCCTTTGTTCTTTTGTCATGGAAGCCTCTGATAGCTTCTTTTGGTTTGAATCATGATAAAATATGACTGACCTGTACTGGCTCCCTATGTCAGGACCCTGTCTGTTAATCTGGGTAGGATCATGTATGCGCCAAAAAACTTCCAGGAGTTTTTGATAAGAAGTTTTTCTGGGATCGAACTCAATCTTGACAGCTTCCGCATGACCGGTCTTTCCGCTGCATACATCTTCATATGCAGGATTCTTGAATGAGCCGCCGGTGTAACCGACGGTTGTCTTGACTACGCCTTTGACTTGCTTGAACGCAGCTTCAATTCCCCAGAAGCAGCCGGCTGCAAATGTTGCCTTCTCTTTAGATAAACTCAAGCATACCACCTTTGCCGAATCGAACATGTGCATACGTCTTTAGTTATGTTCCAACCGGTTTTTCGCCTTATTTTTTCTCAACCTTATGTCTCAGGAACCCGGCCAGCCCTGCAACTACAGTGATGATAACAATGCCGGCAACAACAAGCCCCAAATTATCTTTGACAACAGGTATGTTGCCGAAAAAGTAGCCCGCTATGAGAAAAGCAGCTACCCACACCAGGCCGCCTATTACATTGTAGGATGCGAAGTTCCTGTATTTCATCCTTACGATGCCCGCCACGAACGGCGCAAACGTGCGTATGAAAGGCAAAAAGCGCGCAAGTATTATAGTCTTGCCGCCGTGTTTTTCATAGAAATGATATGCTTTTTCCAGATGCTCCTTTTTGACGAAACGTATCTTCCCCTTTTTCAGAACCTGCTGGTTAAAGTGGTGGCCTATCCAGTAGTTTACCGTGTCGCCAATTATTGCAGCCACAACAAATATTACAAAAAGCCACGAAAAATTAAGCAGGCCTGCAGCAGCAAGCGCGCCTGCGACAAAAAGCAGGCTGTCGCCGGGTAAAAACGGCGTCACCACCAGCCCTGTCTCCAGGAATATTATCAAAAACAGTATAAGATATACCAGAAGTCCGTAATCCCTGATTATGGCACTTAGATAAGTGTCCAGATGCAGAATAATGCCAATAAGGTCAAACATGCTATTAATTCGGAAAGAAATGTTTTAATTCTACCTTTCAATGAGTCTGACCTAAATTTCTTCGCTTCGTCCGGGACAACCACCAGCTTAAGCATCCTGTACTGATGTTTGTTGGCGTCGTAGCTTATCACCTTGCCGTTTCTGTGGCCAGGAGATACCAGTAAGACATCAGGAACACCATCGTCTGTTAGATCTGTAAAGCACATGTGTTCAATATAAGGCCCCTGCCATTGAAATCCCGAATAAATCTGGCATACATAAGATGTCCGTTTATCGTTAGCTCCGTATAGGGAGCTTCTGGCCCTGATAATGCTTCGTAAATCAAAACATTGTTCCATTTTTCGCCAGGTTGTAATGTCGCATGAAAATGACCGCTGGCATCAGGCTTGTCCAGATTACCTCTGTACATTACTATCTCAGCGTCCAGTTTGCCATCTAGTTCTCCTACAATATCAATTTTCTTCGTTTCTAATCTTTCCGGGCTTTGTGATGCCAATTGTCCCAGTAACGCAGCTACGAGTGCAAGTTTCATGGTTACACTATGATGAATAATTTTTTATAGCTGGAAGTAGCGAACGATAATCGTTTTTTAAAATTATTTGTCATATTTTTAGCCATGGACGAAGGACAAATAAGAAAACGCATGGAAATAGCACAAAACGAACTAGCTCTTTTGGGTCATCGTATGGATGCTATCGAGAGAAATAGAGGTGACTATGATCCTGCAACACGTTCTACTCTTGTTTCAAGTTATCGGGCCGCCGCGGCTGCATTGGACCGAAGTATCACAATATATGGTTTTGATCTCAAGGACGAGTTTGGAAAATAACATATCTGGTTCAAAACAGAACTTTCCCGGAAAAAACGATTCGTGAAAGAAATCAAAAAAAATAAAGGAAACAGAAGTTTTCTATTGTCATCAGAGGTTTGCCAAGTAAATCACAATTCCAGATCTATCCTCAGTTCTGTCAGGTTAAGCACAAATATTCCAACTTTCTTGAAATGATGAAGCATCTCCTTTTCTTCATTGTTAAGGCGTTTGTTGTATTTTTCTATGATATCTGTGCCGATTTTGTCCTCATTGTAAATATCTATTATCTTTTCCTTGTCAAATTTGTAGAACAGATCATAGATGCGATCCAGTTGCTTTACCTGAACATTGAAAAGTTCCCTGATCATTTTTGAGTGGACTTTTTTGCTTTCCATCACATGTTGTCCAATTTTCTTGAGCTCATCACCTATCAACTCCATTATGAAAGCTGACGAATACATTACCGATGTCTTTCTATACTCTGAATAGCCCTTTTTATTCAGGACTCTCATACAAAAATCCTCAAATCTGTCAAGATTGGTATCAACGATAAATATTTCTTTCATGTCAAGCTTTTTGCCAGCCAGTGCGTTTTCTATATATTCCGCCTCTAGCCTGAGGAGAACAAACATTCTTCTGAACGCATTGTTGAACTCTTTGTAAGTGGTTTCGCTTATCTCTTTTATTTTACAATAGTCATCTTTCTGTTCTATTATTTCCATTCCTATGAGCCTGTTTACGCAGGCGCTTACAACTTCTATGGGTTTCATCAACTTGTTCCAGTCAAAAGAAGTGCGCAGCACTGATGATGTTGCGAACTGGATAATCTGTGTAGGGCTTGTCATGCTAAAGTTCTTGTTATTCATGTAATCGATATTGGTCTTTGCTGAGAATGCAGATTTCGATTTTCCCCCGTTATGTTCTATTCCTGTTATAGTTATCTCATCATAACCTGCCCGGTAAGCCGAAAGAATGTAACGCCATATTACGGCAGAAGTGAGGCCTGATATATCAATTGTTATCGATAAAAGATTAGGGCCCCTGTCTGTAGAAACCTGAAGTGTTCTTCCCTGCTCTGTTATGTCTACTTCATCCCCTGGCTTTACATTGAATTTTTTCGCCCATTCGGCAGGTAGAGTTACAGTAAGCGTATTGTAACCCTGCTTAATGACCTTTCGTCGCATAACAATAATAAAACAGGAAGATATATAAGACTATATGAAAAATATATATATATTCTTTATATTCTATATATATTTATTATAACGATAACCATGATATTCTGCCAACACCATAGGTATTAGTGGTGTGGCCTATGAATCTTCTGCTATTCTCTAGCTGTTCGAATTTGTGTGAAATAAAGTCAGATGCTTTGAAGATAAATATCGGGTCTGGGAAAAAACCATATGAAGGATTCATAAATCTTGACAGGCAATCCATGGAAAATGTTGATGTGGTGTGGAATCTGGAAAAGACCCCTCTTCCATTTGAAACAGACACAATCTCTGAAATAAATGCCGAGCATATATTGGAACATATAAAAAATTACATCCCGCTTATGGAAGAGATTCATAGGATATGCAAGCCTGGTGCCATAGTAAGAATATGGGTTCCCTATTTCAAGTACGAGGGCGCTTTCCGAGACCCCACTCATGTAAGATTTTTTAGCGAACGTTCTTTTGAATATTTCACCGAGGGTCATGAGTTTTCTTACTATACTAAGGCAAGATTCATAGTAAAGAAAATTGAGCTTAAAACAACCTCAAAAACTTGTGTAAAGACACTGCAAAAGAAATTAGTTAATTTTATACCTCTGAAAAGCTTGTTGAATATTTTCTTCTGGAATCTTTACAATGAAATTTATTTTGAGTTGGAGGTTTCTAAATGAGAATAGCTGGAGTTTATCCATGCAAGATTTCAATGGATCCAAAGATTCAGCATGCTGTAGATGAGCCCTATGGTCTTGAAATGATTTTGGCGGTTGCAAGGCAGGAAGGTCACGATGCAGAGATTTTTGTGCCTGCTGAGGAAAGTGGCAGTGAAGTCGTGCCAGTTGCTGAACAGGAAATGATTGATAGCATAGTTGACTATAAACCAGATATTGTAGGATTTTCTCTATATACATGCCAGTATCCAATAGGAAAAAATATCGCCCGCGCTGTAAAAGAGAGGTTGCCGGAAGCGAAAATTGTGGCAGGCAACAGATATCCGTCATTTCTCGGAGAAAGGATTGAAGAACCTTTTGATTTTTTTGTTGTTAAAGAAGGAGAAGAGACATTCAGGGAACTTTTAAGGACACTGCAGAACGGACATAACTATGATGCTGTAAAAGGCTTGGTTTATAGAAGAGGTGAAAGATCTGTTTTCACTGGACAAAGGGAAAGAATCATGGATCTGGACTCCTTGCCAAATGCTGCCAGGTTTCCGGTGTTTTTGAAGCAGTCTTACAGGGGTATTTCAATCCCTCCAGTTTCTTCCAATCCAAATTTTGCCATAGTTGAATATAGCAGATGCTGCTACAATAACTGTAATTTTTGTGATAATGGGGGTTTTTGGGGTAACAAGGTAACGTTTCGTTCACCAGAACGCGTTGTGGACGAAATGGCAGAGCTTAAGGAAAGTGGCGTCGACATTTTTTATTTCATGGATCTGAATTTTACGGCTGTCCCGAAAAGAGCCAGATCTCTTTGCCAGACAATGTTAAAACATGATCTGAACGCATCGTGGTATTGCATGAGCAATACGGCAACCGCGGAAAAAGATGAAGAACTTCTTGCTCTGATGAAAGAAGCAGGATGTCATAAGATAGCTTGGGGTGTGGAGTCGACATCTGATAGAGCTCTTGAAAGAATGAACAAACGCGTTGGAGATTGCCTGACTAGTAATGACCAGACCTGTAGAGTTTTACAGAAATCTATGGAAACAGGTATGATAAATCAGGGTTTCTATATAATAGGTTTTCCATGGGAAACAGAAGAAAGCATTTTTTCGGATGCGGCGAGTCTGCAGTATGTACCTTTGCATATATTGAATATAGGAATATTTACTCCGATACCGCTAAGCAGATTTCACAGCGACATGATAACTCAGGGGTATGTTTTGGATTCAGATCTTAAGCAGCACGACAGGAATAACCTTGTTTACAACCATAGGTCGCTTACAAACAACACTATCAAAAATGCACAGGAAAAGATTTACAACGATTTCTACAGCAGCCCTGGCTATGCTGAAAGGCTCAGGACAACTTGTCGAATAGATTCCAGATTCTTGCGGGCATTCAACGATTACTTCGAATTTATTGGAAAAGAGGTTGGTATATGAAAGACTACATGAACAGCATGGCTCTGAAGAGATGGTGCTACAAATGCTCAGACTATTCATCCTATGGCGCATACAACGACGGTGAGCATTGCGAAGGAGGCTGCACAAACACAGAAAGCCATATATACAAAAAAGCGATTACGGGTGTCGACGAGGAGAAAATAACAGGATGCAAGCTTTTCCGGAAAGACAGAACAAATAAAACCGTGGTGGTAACCGGCGCCTCAAGAGGCATGGGAATGGCAATTGCCGACAAATTTGCCTCTAATCCATCCTATGATATTGCAATGATATCAAGGCATTATGGCGAGATTGAAAAAGCAGCAAGACATATTGAAAAGAGAAACCCCTCATGTTCATACCAGAGGATTGTTCTTCCGTTTGAATGCGACGTAAGCAATCAAAGACATGTAGAAGAAACTTTTGAAAAAATATACAAAGATTTCGGCTCAATCGATGTCTTAGTAAACAATGCAGGAATAAATTCTCGAAGAGCCCTTGAACCCAGAAACCTTGCAAGCTGGTTCGACAATTTTGATAGCAATCTTTCCGGTTGGAATAACGAGATAGCAACAAATCTGACCGGCTCCTATATCTGTTCCTATGTGGCGGCAGGCTACATGTTAAAGCGAGGACAAGGGGTCATAATAAACATTTCTTCTATAAAAGGCAAGGAGCCTACAACCAGTCCGGGCTATGGCGCATCGAAGGCAGGCGTAATTCATCTCACCAAGGATTTTGCAAAAGCTTTAGCGCCATTTGGCATAAGAGTAAATTGTGTGGCGCCAGGGTTCATCGATACGGGGTTGACTGCTGAACTGCCTGATGAGAAAAAAGAAACCTACAAAAAAATGATTCCCCAAGGAAGATTTGGAGCTGTTGATGAGGTGGCAAAATTGATCACCTTTCTTGCTTCTGACGATGCTAGTTACATCACAGGAGCGACGATAGATATCAATGGTGGATACTTGATGTGATAAAAATGGGACAAAAAAATGCCGCAGAACCGAACCAGGATAGCATGACTATTGAATGCAGAAAGTGTAAAAAAGAATTGAAAATTCCTATGGACATTTACGAAGTTGTTGGAAGTGCAACAACATGGATAGATTACAGCTGTTCAGGTGCGGCATGTGGATTTTATAATATGCCTAATGAAAACAAAGAGCCATTCAAGTCACTGACAACTACTCATGATGGATTCTGCGTCAGCAAACATACGGGATATTTTTACTGCGATCGATTATGCTTGCAAATGTCAGACGATAAAATAAAACAACCGCGTGTGGGCGAAATAAGTGAATATTGGAGAACTACTAAACTTAAATAATACTTTGAGTTGAGGTGAAATCTATGATGACTGATTTGAAAATAAACGGAGTAAGCTTTCAGCCAGAAGCTAGAATGTTAAGCGAAATGAAAAGCACGATCTATGACAAAAAGTGGCTGTCATCAGTAAAGGATTTTCCAGCCTACTGGTTTTATCGCGATGTGTATCTGGATAAAGATGAGAAAGATGAAATAAACCGAAATGATGTACAATTTGACATAACCATTATACCTCCAGTAACATTTGGGTTGGAACTTCCAAAAACAAAAGGGCACCATCATCCAACTGTTTCTGGGTTGAAAATAACATACCCAGAGATATATCAGGTTATTTCCGGCAAAGCATTATTTATTTTTCAAAAAGACAACGGAAAGGAAGTTTTTGATGTTGTAATGGTGCAGGCAAAAAAGGGTGACATTGCTATAATACCTCCGAATTATGGTCATGTGACCATAAATGACTCGTCAGAAGAGCTTAGGATATCGAATATAGTATGCAGAAGTTTTTCCTCTGATTACAGCGTAATGGAAAAAAACAGCGGCGCATCATACTACAAAATGCATGATCAGAAAATAATAAGAAATTCCAGCTACAGCAAATGCTCGCCGCCAAGATTTCTCAAACCCGTGAGGTTAGACAAAAAAGAAAATAGTTCGGTTTTTGAACTGATTCAGCTAGCAAAACAAAAAAATGTTATAGAATTTTTGACAAAGCCAAAGGATCTGGATTATTTTGAACCTAAAATAATATATCGCATTTTTCAGGCGCGTTAAAAACAACATTAAAGTATGCTAAAGTCGCCATTAAATCAGAAAGTATTAAGAAGATAGATGATAATGTAATCAGAGACATTTCTGCCAAGAGATGAGCAAATGTACGAAAAAGTTGCGATAGGCTGCACTATCAGAAGGATGCCGCTGAAGGCAGCACTGAAGGAGTTTCTTATAAAAATTAATGTTGATTTTGACGACCTTGGTGATGGCTCCCATGCTGACGTTGCAAGAAAGGTTGCTGAAGCAGTCGCGCAGGGCTCCTATTCGAAAGGGATTTTAATATGCGGCACCGGTACAGGTATGGAAATAGCTGCGAACAAGGTGCCTGGTGTGTACGCCGCCAACTGTCGCAATGTTCAGGAAGCGGAAAATTCGAGAAAAATGAATGACGCAAACATCCTTACCATGGGCGATATAAGCCCGGAAGTTGCAAAAGATATTGTGAAGGTGTGGCTAGAAACAGAATTCTCCAACGATGAAAGGTTTGTAGCGGAAATAAAGAAAATAAAGGACACGGAAGCTTTTTATTGTCATCAGAGAAGTGTCTAAGAATCATTTATTCAGAAATTCCTTTACCTGCCTTGTGATTCCTTCTGCATCCATGCCATATTTTTTGTAAAGTCCTTCAGGCGTGCCAGTGGTTCCATAAGAATCCATTCCTATCCGTTTCTGTCTTATTCCTAGTTTGTTCAATGCCGGCGCTAGTGCATCACCCAAACCACCGCCATATTTCAAATGGTCTTCTGCAGTAATAACAAGATTGCTGTTTTCTACAAGCCTTTTCACTTCACCTGCGTCAGGAGATGGTTTTATTGTGGACAGTGCCGCAACTTTTATTTTTATACCGGAACTTTCGAGCAGCGACTGGGCTTTTAGCGCCTGTTCGAGCATGGAGCCGGAAGCTATAATTATAATACTGCTGTTAATGTTTTGCGGGAACAGGAAGCCACGACCGATTTTCGGCTCATAATTTTGAGGCAACAACGGAGAAACGGGCTGTCGGTAGGTTCTCATGTATGCTGTTCTGTTTTCCTGAAGCAACTGTCTTAGCAGTTCAACGGCTTCGTTATAGTCAACCGGATCCAGAACATAATCTATTCCGGCGTTTGCTCTCATAGCGCCAAGGTCTCCTATGGCCTGGGCACTTTCACCATCCTGGCCGACACCTATGCCTGCATGCGTTGCTCTGTAAATTATATTCAATTTTTTTCCACGACCGCTCTGGTAAATCTGGTCCCACCCGCGCTGCATAAACTGAGCAAAGGTATTTACAATAACCTTCTTTCCCATCAATGCGAGGCCATAACTGAAACTTATCATGTCCTGTTCGGATATTCCCATTTCTATGGTGCGACCCGGATATGCATTTTTCGCTTTCCTTATTTTTAGAGAATCAGACAAGTCGGCATTGACCACGTATAAATTTTCATCTGCGGCCATCAGGTCTACGTATTCGTTTCCTACGTCTCTTGTTGCAGCTTTTGCAGTATTATATTTTTGCATATAGTTCCCTCACCATTCTCAGAGATTCTTGGAGTTCTGCCATAGCCTTGTCATATAGTTCATCATTGGGCGCTTTTCCATGCCATTCGCCTTTGCCTTCGACCATGAAGCTGACTCCATGACCTTTGTCCGTATCAGCAACAATAACAACCGGGACATTTTTTTCCCTTCCAATTTCCTTTGCCCTGACCAGTGCGTTTATCAAGAAAACAATATCATGACCATTCCTAAAGGGGGTCTGCCTCTCTTCCCATTTCATGCCCCCACTGATTACTTCCCAACCGGCAGCGCGGAACTTGTCGCCTATGGGATTAATGTTTTTTGTCATGTGGGTCTCAAAATCATTCTGGACACCGTTATTGTCGATTATTGCTATAACATTCCCTAGGTTGTAGTGAGATGAGAATGTGCATGCTTCGGTTATCTGGCCTTCCTGAAGTTCGCCATCGCCCATAAGAACAAACGCAGTAGCTTCGGGCATTTCTTTTTTCATAACATAAGCAAAGGCATTTGCTATGGACAATCCGGTTCCAAGCGAACCCGTGCTGGCATCGATGCCAGCGACACCGACTTTTACATGACCTGGTAAATAGCCGTCATCTTTTCTGAATGTCCTGAGCAGATCAAAGCCAGACAGGATTTCGCTTCCAAAGCTGCAGCTGACATGATCAAAGTAGCCACACATTGCCAGTTGGGCGTAAAGCCCGGGTGTTGCATGACCTTTCGACATTACAAACCGATCTCTTTCCATCCAGTCGGAGTCGGCAGGTTTATGTCTCATGATTTCGTACAAAACCAGAAGAATTTCCGTTTCCGACAGCGAGCCGCCAGGATGACCGGATCCCGCATCCTTTATTTGAGCCAGAGAGTTTATCCTGTTAATCACGGCGATCTCTTTCAGGTGCAGCAGATATTTTACAGCATTTCTGCTTTCTGTGGTAGTTTTTGACTGGTGATATTCCAGAAGCTCATGTTCATTCTGGAAATTTTTCATAAAAGAAATTGCGTCCTGCTTATTTTCGAACGCCGTTTTTATGTCAGATCTTTTTAGATAGACAGGACTTGATTGCATAGAATAACAATTTGTCGAACCCTTAAATTGATTATACATGTCAAATCGTATGAACATCTTGAGGATATCCGTATGAACATCTTCAGTAAGTTGTATGAGAAGATTTGAACTGTTGCTAGGAAGCCCCGAGTGAGGATTGAACTCACGGCCTTTACCTTTTTGTTGGTTTTCCGTCGGCACTTTTTTGAAAAGGGCCGTTACCAAGGTTTAGCGGCATTTTGCTAACGCTCTACCAACTGAGCTATCGAGGCATTTCAGTATAATATTTTCTTTGACTGCAAGCTCCTTTCTTTCTAAAAGAAAGGAGCTTAGCTATCGAGGCATCAATATTTTAAAGTGTTGAAACAAATTTAAAAGATGATAAAATACCATCCGGCTCCTGATATAGAAGCAAGGGCAAAAAACATAGCGGAAAGGACAGGCATAAAACACGACTTCTCCCGGATAAAGTTCTTGCGCTCCACCGGCAGCCAGTCGCGCTACACTCTGGCACGCTGTCATGCCATGCCGCGCGTCATGCAGGCAGCTCTTGATTTGAAGGCGCATTATGTGATTGAGGTTATTTCTGAAAAATTTGACAAAATGACCGAAGAAGAACAGACCAAAACAATTATTCATGAACTCATGCATGTGCCAAAGTCCATGGGCGGTGGTTTCCGTTATCATGACCACGTTTGCAAAAAGAATGTGGATCAGATGTACAAGATGCTGAGGGAGAGAGCATGAGAACAAGACCTTCCTTTGACAAATCCGTGAAAGATATAGAGTCATTGCCAACTGCGTATGACAATTGCAGACTTTCTTTTATATATAAAATAAACGGTCGTGTGTTGTGCAATATAGAGAGAATACAAAAAACAACAATCTATCCGTACGGTTGGATGGTAAGGGCTCCGGAAGACGCATTCTACAGGACAAGAGACGAGGCAGCAAGGACTAACCGCGAGGTTACTGTGAGAGATGTAAAAGAACGAATGGAAACATATGAAAAGATGTTCAGGAGCCCGGCTTAATAATTACTTTCATTTCTTGTATGAAAGAAACAAAAGGAGACACCCATCTCAAGGCGCACGACACCGTAGGTGTAAGTCTGCTAGGTTGGAGGCTTCACTTCTGTATACAATTAAATCTTTATCAGTCATCATTTATCAGTGTTTTTATGAAAATAGGACTCATACAGCCAAACCTAGATGAAAAATATTCAGACCAGAGACACGCCTACAGTTCTGAAAAAAGACCGCCCGAGACAGGTCTTGCTGTTTTAGGCAGTTGGTTAAAGCGCTACTCCGCTAGCGGGCATGAAGTTGTCACATTTAATCCGGACAGGCCTTTCAAAAGTATTGTAAATGATCTGGCTGGTTTTGACTTTCTTGGCATCAGCGACTGGTTTTCAAATCATGAAAATGGCATGCTACTAGCCGAAGAAATTAAATCACTCAATCCTTCTATAAAAATTATAGTAGGCGGACCAAATGCTTCTATGATTCCGCGGGAAATACTGGCAAACCACGCCAGTGTTGATTATGTTGTTTCTCGAGATGGCGAGGATGCCCTGACAGGCCTTGTAGAAGGAAAACCGCTACCGGATATCCCAAATTTATGGCACAGAGATGGAAGTGGTAACATTGTATACACGTATAGGGCATTTGCCAGCCTGAAGAATGTGCCAGTATGGGATTTTTCCGATTTTCAGGATGTAAATGAAAGGCTTGCTCAATATTTAGAAGTTCAGAATTCTGGGAGCGACCCATGGCTTACGCCGCCATTAACTTTGTTCAGCTTTAGGGGATGCATGAAAGCGATTAAGGAGGGTGTTTGTAGTTATTGTGCCTCAGCTGAAGAACAGGGCAGGGCGCTGCCAGCAGAAAAATTGTGGGAACAGGTTTTAAGGTTAAATGATGTGTACGGTGCCGAGATATTCTATATGGCTGATGATATATTCTCTGTTACCCCTCGTAGGATTGGACAAATTGCAAGATCCAAACCAACCGGAGCACGATCGAGAATCAGAGCTTACGGATATTTGCCTGATATGGCACAATTAGATAGGCATACATTGGAAACCATGGCAAGAAATCTTCAGCATATAGGAGTGTTCAATCTTTTCTTTGGTTCAGAACATTACGACCAAAATGTCTTAGCAGCTATGAATAAAATTGGAACTTCGGTTGAAGAATCTGCACGTGTTATAAAGACGCTTTACGAAATCGGCGGCGTAAGAACTACAATTGCATATCTGCTCGGTCTTCCTCGTGAGTCAGAAGACAGTTTGGCAGTAAATCTTGAGTCATTAGAAAGATTGTTAAAAGTAGACGATTGTATTGAAAGGCTCTACATATCCATTGGAATGCCTCTAAAAGGAACGCCTTGGTATAGAACACTTGAATCTGATGCAAGAGTAGCAACAGAATACAAACAGAATACGAAAAAAGATCTGACTACAGATGATTACCCCGACTATCCGCTATTATCACGGCTTTCCTTAAAGTATACAACATCTGTATCACCTTCGGAAATACAAAGATATCTTAAACTTATGGTTGATGCTGCAAGAAAAAAGATGCCTGATTATAGAGTAGGAGGGTTTATGTTAGATTTAGATTAGCTTCTTCTCACATAAGAAACGGCTCTATAATATGTAACATATTAAAACGCCACACAGAATACGCCTGGTTGGTTTCAGTTCCTACATCTGTTTATAAAAAACTAGAAACAGAATGGCCTGTAACAGTCGAGAAAACAAAAAGAGAACTAGGTATTTACAAAACTTAATCTTTACTTTTTGCATTAGCTGCTTTCGCTTCCCTTTTTGCCTCGGCTTTCATTTTAGGCACAGTTATCTTGTAGTCGCATTTGGCGCACTTGATATTAAACGGTCTCTTCCATTCCTGCTCCGCGTAAGCCTCGTGCTTGCATTCCGGGCAGGTGTATTCCACCATGGCTGTTGTACTTTTCGGTGGCACCAGCACCCTTATTTTGCCAGTAGGCTCGTTATTTTTGTTCTTGGCATCGCGCCACGTATGATATACGCATTCCTTTGCCTTGATACCATTCTTTATAGCAAAATCCTGTATCTTTCCCATTGTTATCACTGGTTAATTTTATTAAACGAATATTTATACCTTAAGCCCTTTCAGAAAGCCTGTAACTTCTTTTGCCGCTCTTACGTTCTGCACATCTGTGAAGTCATGTGTGACACCTTTTAGTTCAATCATCTTGCAGTTCGGAAGCATTTTGAATAGTTTTCTGCTCTGGCTTATTGGAACTACGTCATCCTTTGTGCCATGTATTATAAGAACAGGGCACTTTATTTTTCCTGCAGTCTTGTAAGCGGTGTATTTCCTGCAGTCTTCTCTGAATTTTTTTCCTTTCTTGTTTGCAAGCGTACGCTTTATGTAAAATGACGGAGGAGCTTTTACTATTAAAGCTGCCGGCATGATTTTTGGTGCTGATAGAAGGGAAACCATACCGCCGAAACTGGAGCCGAACATGCAGATTTTTTTGTACCCGGCATTTCTCGCAAATTTCGCAACATCAATCACGTTTCTTATGCCTATTGAAAGTGTCATATCTTTGAGTTTACCTTCACTTTCTCCATGCCCGTAGAAATCAAAACAGATTGTCGCAAAACCAGCTTTTTTCAATGCTTCTCTCATTTGTGGTACTGTCTTGCCGTTTTTGCTTGTAGTCCAGCCATGTGCCAATATAACAAGCGGCTTTGTTTTGTCGCCTTCTGCTACTAGGCATATTTTCTTTCCGCCGTAACTTTTAATGAATTTTTTCATTTTTATCAAATCTTTACTGCGCCCGCTATGAAAGCTATTAACGCGATGATCATTGCGACCTTGATTAGCTTTGAGCTGTATTTGGCCGGTGCTATCACAGCCGAGAGAAATATAATATCTGCAAGCAGGACAAAGAACATGTACATTATGCCCAACAACCCGAGGAAGTAGGGCACGAAGCTGAATATAACAGCAACTATGAGGAAGACATTGCCTATTATTCTGGTCCTCACAACACCGATTTTTATGGCTAGGCTGTTTACATTATATCTCCTGTCTCCCATCGCATCGTCTACGGTTTTGTATATTTCCCGCGCTGTATTTGAGAGAAAAGCAAGCAGCGCCAGCGGCAAAACAGGCAAGTAGTCTCCGATTATGATGCCGCCGAACACGAACGTAAGGCCAACAAGACCGCTGACGATCAGGTTGCCTATCAGTATTGTCTTCTTGAGGTAGGCTGCATAGGCGATAAGCAAAGCCGATACAACAACTGCTGTGATAAATGCATCAAAGCTTATCATGTAAGCTGCGGCATTGCCGATAATAAATAAGGCCCCTGAATACGCCAGTGCTGCCCGCTTGGAAATTTTTCCTGAAGCAAGAGGCCGGTTTGGCTTGTTAAGCTTGTCAATTTCTACGTCAAAAAAATCATTGATTGCCATGCCGCCGCCGGATATGAGAAAAACCGCGACCATGCCAAAAATTATGCTGATGTCGGGCACGAATGGGGCGCCCGCTATCAGTGCGCCTATCCAGACAGCTATGACAGACATAAGCCCGTTAAGCGGGCGCAATAGTGTTATGTACGCAGCCATATGATTCATATCCTATTTTTTCCTATTTAAATTAGGCCGGCGGCGCAACGAACCGCTTTGTCTGGCAACCCTCTCAAAGAATGATCGGGAATAATCAGCTACGCCATCCATTTCATCCTGGGTCATGTCAGTACTGAGCTTGTACAGTTCAGCAGTTTCTACCACTACACCTTTTTCCCGTAGTTTTTCACTTGCAGCTATTGCGTCATGATACGATACATGGGGGTCATTTCTGCTGCAAATAAAAAGCGTTGGCGGCATGTTTTGCGCTGATTCGCCTATCATACTGATCAATGATGTGTCGTCGTCTATGAATTTCATAAGGCGACCCACGTCTTTGTGATTTCTAACACCAAGGTTTTTATGCATCGCTCTCATAGTGAGAGTGGCAATGTAATTTAAACCAGAAACTCTTGAAAGAAAATTCAGAACGTTGTGGTTTCTTGTATATTTGCCAAGATGGTCAGGTGGTTGCACAGCTGTTATTGCTGTGAATCTCCTTTCTCTGTCGAGAAGTGCAGCTTTGAGGAGCCGTTCAGCGCCAAAGCTGTGTCCTATTCCCATAACATTTTGATAGCGGCCTATTTCCCTTTTCAGCACATCAACAGATCTGTAAGTAGTTTCAATAGTATGCTCATGTGAATATTCTCCGCCGTCATGCCAGTCTGTAATAACTGTTATCATTCCTTCTTCAGTAAATTTTCTTGCCACGGGTGCATAATCCGTTGGGTTGCAGTTAAAGCCGGGGTACATGGAAACAACATATTTGTCATTTATGACACCAGGAACGTAGAAAAACATTCTCGGAGAACCCTGTTCCTGTAATGTAAAAACCTTGACTTTGGCTTTTGCCATGATTAAAGGTTAGAAGAAAATAATATAAAGCAGAATTTTAATTAGACTTTCTGTCCTCTTCTTTCCTTTGCCTTGAGGCGAAGCTGCTTTGAGCCGCATTTTCTGCACTTTATCTTGTGCTTCTTGACCTTGTCCTGGGCTGCGCGTATCTTTGCGTTGCATTTCATGCATACAAACATGTTCTTGAACATTCTATTCGCGATCGGTTCGGGCATTTTCTTTGCCATTTTATATCACTATCATTTCATTCTGGAATAACTTATAAAAAGGGAACTGGCGGCTATTTTTTGGCGTTTCCCCAATCCATTTGAAAATATGTTTCCCAGGAGTAGGCCAGAGCCTTGTTATGAATAAGAATTCCCAGAGGTTTTTCCGTCCATATTATTAAGCCGACCTTGTCATTTCTTATTATCATCTCTGTCAGAGGTTCAAAGCCCTTTGCCATGAATCTAATTTCTGTATTACTGTCATGATATCCAAATTTTTTGGCCCACTCCTTTAAGGACTCGTTAAAAAGAAGCTTTCCTTTTATTCCTTTTGCAGCCCGTTTTTTATGGTAATTAAGCCACCAGGCAGTTCCCAGCATAGTAGATTCCAGCGGAGACCCCATTGTGTGGTGTTCCTTTCCACCGGCATCCAAAAGCTCCAGCAGAAGTTCCTTTACGCCCCGCAGGCCTCTAAATAAAACCGCATCGGTCCTGTCCTTTGCCATAGACTGCTTCGCTGCAAGAATCGGCAAAATTTCATTCAGCTTGGATTTTTTCTCATCAATGTATTCTATAATATTTTTGGGATCCGATGCCTGATAGTGACTAATTTTACCTTCCTTTATAGAAGAAACCAGACCTTTTTCCATTAGTCTTGCCAGTGCAGAATAAACAACAGAGCTTTGCAAGCCGCTCTTTTCAATTAGCGATCCGGTCTTTGTCGCACCCAATTCCAGAAGAGCGAGGTAGACCTTTATCTCCGCATTGGTCAGTCCAATGTCCTCGAGAGCGCTCACATCCATAGTTACTCTTTGCCTCTATGTCTTAAATACTCTCCTTTTTTGGAGAGTTAAATCTTATATAAATAAATAACTATATAGTAGTAACATATACGGGGTGTGGATCATGAAAAAAATAACAAACGCTTTATTGGCAGGTCTGCTGGCTGGATCTGTAAATGTAACAGCGCAGACGCCTAGTCAGAATAAGCCTGTGGAATTGGGATATAATGCCCTAGAAGCCCTTGGAACAAGTCAAGGTGATGCTAGGATTCGTGGCTTGACAGACATAGATGTACCTATTGGAAAAGTAAAACCAGGCTTTCACGGGCTCAATGAGCTAACATTCACATCCGATGCAAGAACGCTTGACACTTACTTTGGTCGCAATGTTTTGACGCTAGGCATCGGTGATTCAAAAATAGCCCCTGTTGTTATACTGAAGATGGATAAGACAGGGGTTTTCGACGCAAAATACGGAATAAGATATACAAACCTGCCAGTATGTGATTACGGTTTCCTAGACACAGGGTTAGGTAGGAACAGCGGAACTTTTGACGTGTTTTGCGGCAAAGAAAAAGGAAGATATACAATGGAAGTTTTCAACTCAACAAAACTGCCATATCACGGAAGACCTGGCAATTATATGGAACTCCAGCCTTACATGCGATTAGGAAAAGGCCTATCGCTGATGGCAAGAGCAGAGATTGACAACAAAGATTTCCGCAAAGGCAGATACCTCTTCGGCGGAGTGAAGAAATTTTAGTTTTTCTTTAATAAGTATTTTTCAAAAGCTTTTGTCCAGTCAATTTTCTTTTTTCTATGTTTCTTTTTATTTATTATCTTGAGAATTTCTTTCGCGTTTTCCTGTGGAGATTTTTTGGTTGTGTCAATTTCAATTGCGTTCTTTGCCTCGCTGGAAATTATTCCCATTGCTTCTGCCTCCACGTTTTCTCTTATCTTGCTTTCACTCCAGCCTTTTTTCTTGAGGCGCCTTTCCAGCTCCGACGGACTTGTCCTCAATATTATAGTCAAGTCTGCGGAAGCAAAGTGAGCCAAATGACCTTCAAAAACAGAATTTTTGTAATACCTGCATTCCTTTTTGGCAGCGGCTGATAGCTTTCGGGTATCTATGATTTTTGTCCTTCTTTTTTTGTCAAGAGCAGTTGGAATTTTGTATTTTTTCATCAGATAATCAGTAGTAATTAGCTTAGCGCCCAGTGACTTGGCTACTCTTTTACCTATAACAGTTTTGCCAGTGCCTGGTGTGCCTGATATTACTAGGAACATAGAATTAGTTACGGGAAAGACTTTTTATTCAGCTATGTCTGTGAACCTTTGTCAATACCTTGTATATGTGGCTCTTCGCCTGATTTGTAGGGACCTTTGCATTCTTTTCTTAATGCTGTGTATTGTGTTATTTTCAATTCCTCAAGATTGTGAAAGGACGCGCCGCAGAATAATGAGGTTTTTCTACCTCCGCGAAGAAGTCCGCATGCTCCGCAGCCTTCGTATATTTCTTCTCTGGATATTGTCTGACACATACAGTTGTCTTATAGAAAACCTTTAAATTTTGTTTTACTTGCCGAAAAATCCCATGATAGCATCTATGATTCCGGAAAAAAAGTCAGCTATCGCACCGAACACCCCGCCCGATTTCCTTTCCTGTAAAGTATTTACTATCACCGTCTGGGACGCAAGCGAATTGCCTGCAGCTGAGACCGATATGTCATTCGGGCCTTCCTTGTTTGCTATGAGCCTAAAAACGAATATTTTTTCCTCGCCGCTTTTTAATGATACAACCTGTTTCATGGTCTGGTTGGTGTATTTGACCATCAGCATAGGCATTGCATCCCTAAGCAGGCTTTTTACTGTCATATTTACATAGAATGATTCGTTGAAATTTACCGTATTTGGTGCCTCTGCGGATAGCTCGAATTCTTTCTCCTGTACCACGTTCACGATTTTCTCATAAAGATTGTTTTTTGCGTAGAGGTAAAACTTGTAGGCACCGGGTTTATTTATGCCCAGCCGCCAGCCAGTGCCTGCGTGGAGGCCAAAATCCGTTGAATAGAAAATGCCGTCTGTGCTTGCCGTAAGCGTGAAAAGTTCATTTACAAGAACCGTTTCCGGACCTGTGATAAAGATAGGCGATTGCTGGCTTTTGCCGCCTACTGTTACCCTGAACTCAGATCTGCTGTCCATCTGGTCATAAACTGAAATAGGGCATATGTAGTTGTTTCCAGTGGGCTTGAAGAACCAATAAATATCCTGAGGTTCGCATAACCACACTGTTCTGTTGGGCATCTGTATGTCAAGCTGTCTGACGCCATTGCTGTCTACGCACGAGTTTGCTGTAATGTCCATAAGCGTGCATTCATCTGCAGAAACAGCAGCTTTTACATATCCGTAGTCTGTTGGCGCTACGCTGCCCGAGCCGGAAACTCTCAATGTGGTAACTTCCTTTTGCGTATAGTCAAGCATTTCTATCTGCTCATTATTTCTTGTCCAGTCTATGTCGCCGCCCAAATACGTTAGCGTGTCCATCTGGCTGTTGTCCAGCAGATAGGCGCTTTCCACGTGTGTTGCATCCAGGTAGCCTGCCTGGAGCCACGTGGGATCAAGCGGAACCCACCCGCTTTCCGTTAGAACTTCTACCCAGGTGTGTCCTATGAATTTTTTCTGTACAGAAGAATAGGCATAGCCAACAACATAGCGTGTTGGTATGTCGCTTGCCCTGAGCAGCGCTGTCAATAGGTTGGCATGCTCAACACAGACACCGCGTCGCCCAACAAAAACCTGGTCGCTTGGCAAGTCCCTGCCTACATAACTGAGGTCGTAATCAAGATAATCATTAACCAATGCAGTGAGTTCCGCAGCGCGCTTCATGGATTTTTCAAAGGGAAACGCAAACTGCTTTATGTTATCATTTATTATTATGTGGTCTGTTTGCTTCAGGTAGAAGTCGTCCGTTCCTATAGCACTACTAACAGGCAGGTGCTTTGCCCTGTTTTCCACCACCAGCTCTATTTTATAATTTAGCGTGCCTGCGGGTTTTTTCCATTCCAGGAGAATCATCCTGTTGTTTAAGTTGTCAAGAATGTAGCGCCATGTCATCCCGCCGTCTCCTGTCACATCTATGTTTTGTATGCCGTTCTGCGGCACGTAATAGGAGAGGTTTGCCTTTTCCACGACGCCATTTATACGGAGCGAGCCGCTTTGCGTTATATCAAGCTTCACATAATCAATGGTCTTCACATTAAGCTGTTCAGCATTCACCGTAATTGCCAGAAGCAGGAAAACAGCAGCTATCATGAGAAGTTTTTTCATTATAATAGGTTGAAATTCTTGGTATAAATAAGTTAGATACTTTATTATTTTATGGAATTTCTCGATTACGTGAATGACAATGATGAGGTCATTGGAAGTGCTTCGCGCCGTGAAGTCTATGAAAAAAGACTGCTGCATCGCATTGTTCACGTGCTTGTTTTCAATAAAAATGGTGAACTGGCGCTTCAACGCTCCAGCGACAATAAAGAATTTTGTCCCGGTCATTGGGGCACTTCTGCAGGCGGCCATGTGCAATCGGGCGAGACCTATCAGGAAGCGGCGCTTCGTGAATTAGAAGAAGAGTTAGAAGTCACGCTGCCTCTAGAGTTCATGTTCAAAGATTTCTACGAAGACGTACAAAGAGGATTGAGAAAAATACTAGTTACCTTCAAAACAAGTTACAACGGGCCTTTTTTAATAAACCAGAATGAAGTTCAGGATATTCAATTCTTTTCTCTTGGTAGTGTACAGAAAATGATTAATGACAGAGAAAAGTTCCATACAGAACTTCTGTTTCTTTTGGAAAAGCATTTTGGAATAAAACGAGCTTAAGAATTTTTCATTCATACTTCAAGTGTTGATTATATGCCTATAGAAGAAATCTGGACTGAGAAGTACCGGCCTAAAAAACTCGCTGACGTAATCGGCCAGGGCAACATTACCAAACGTCTCGAATCATTCATAGAGACCCGCTCGCTGCCGCACTGCCTCTTTGCCGGGCCTGCCGGCTGCGGAAAGACAACAACAGCCCTTTGCATAGCGCATGAGCTCTACGGCGACAGGATTAAAGGAAAGTTTCTCGAACTTAACGCATCCGATGAACGTGGGATAGATGTTGTTCGCGAAAAAGTGAAGGAGTTCGCGCGCCAGCCATCTGTTGACACCGCTGGCCTATTCAGAATAGTTTATTTGGACGAGGCTGACGCGCTGACAAAGGACGCCCAGCACGCGCTTCGCAGGATCATGGAGAATTATTCCCATATATGCCGTTTTATCCTTGCAGTCAACTACAGCGGCAAAATTATACCGCCGATACAGTCGAGAACTGCTGTGTTCCGCTTCTCTTCGCTGAAAGAGGACGATGTAATTTCCTACTTGAGAATTATAGCAAAGAATGAAAAGCTGAAGATTGACGAAGCTGCCTACAAGGCAATAATGAAGGTTGCCGAGGGCGACCTGCGCAAGGCCATCAACATACTTCAGTTAGCCTCAACAAGCAAGACCATTGATGAGGATGTAATATATGCAGTTACGAATCGGGCTGATCCGGCTGCTGTAAAGAAAATGTTGGAAACAGTGATAGGCGGCCAGTTCCGTTCTGCACGCCTGCAGCTCCTCTCACTTCTTAACGACCACGGCCTTTCCGGCGAGGATATAATAAAAGAGATTCATAGTCAGCTGTTCGATCTTGACTTGTCAGACAGGCAGAAACTGGAAATGATTGAGCGTGTTGGCGAGTATGAGTTTCGTCTTACAGAAGGCAGCAACCCGCATGTGCAACTAGACGCTCTGCTGGCCCAGCTAGCTCTCATTGGGAAGAAGTGATGCTTGGGATTTCTCCCTATAGATCTTGAAGCGGTTTCCAGGATTCATCCACTCATAGGTCCAGCCCGGTGTATACAACTCTACAAAAATCAGGCCTCTTCCATGATTTGACAACGCGTTTTCTTCTGTGGCAGTGAAGTAATTGTCAGAATTGAATCTTTCTTCACCCTCATCCTGCACAAAGGTTCTTACTTCGTTCTTAGTTTGATAGAATTCCACTTTTATTCTTCTTTTACTGTCAAGTTTATTGCCGTGTTTTATAGCGTTTATTATGAGTTCTCTTACTGAAGTCGAATAGTTTGTCGATTCGTCTTCATCAAGCCCACAAAGCGTGCAAAAATTTCTTGCGAGATTCTGGGCCATATCTACGTATGCCATATCTGAGTCGAACTCTGCTAAAAAGAGTGGTTTTTCATCTAGCATTAAAAAACAGTAATCGCAACCTTAATAAATTAAACTGATAACATTAAACAGAAGCCGAAGTGGCTCAGTGGTAGAGCACCCGACTCATAAAGCCCTTTCTGCGGGCAGAAATCGCTTGCGGAAAGAATAGAATTTATGAGTTTTGAGTCAAGACAAACTGACGTGTGAAGCACGTCCAGCTGTTTTGACGATGACAAATTATTGAGAAATCGGGAGGTCATGGGTTCGATCCCCATCTTCGGCATTTAACTAATAGGTAAATGCCTAATTAGGCTAATTTTAATTATGAGCCGAATGGCGCCCTAGGGTTACCATAGGATGCCTTTAAGTCATTTCCACGTAGATATAACATAACAGGTAAAGCCTAAAGGCCAGTGTACCTTGAGGTGCACGTTTTAGTGCCTTTGGGTTCTGTTTTTATGATCATTTACCATACGTGATAAACTTCTTGTTCTATTTTTATTAAATCTATATACGCACTATTGTTATGTTCGAATTTTTGGAAACATGACCATGCTAAAATATCAGCAAATTGCAGCCCAGACCACGAATGAGAATAACTGTGTTCTATTACTGCTTTTATTGCAGAAGATTTTTCTGTCAAGCACTTTATGAAATAATCATTAAAATCTTCTCTAAGCATCTGTTTGCCTTTTGATTTGTCAATTTTGATATGTATATCCATATTTGCAAGTAGTATATTTTTTGCTAGCTTACCTGCCACATAATTATATAATTTATGTTTATCATTTTTAAGAAAATCACTGAATAGTTTCTTTTTTTCTAAAACTATGTAAAATATTTTAGCACCTTTTACGTCATTAAGTTTCTGTAGCATATATCTTATAACAGCATCTGATGACTTGTCGGCCTTTATTTCCACAGCTTTTCTAAGTTCTTTCTTGAATTTGTGTCTTCTCATGTTCTTGATGATTCTGTCAAGATTTTTGGGTTCTTCAACAAGCAATGCGGCAAGAATCATGTATCTTGAGCCTTTCTCACCTAAGTCGCCGCTTTCGTCTATATACATATAGGGTAACATATTGTTTCAAATATTATTGTAAGCTTTTAACAGAATACGTTCGCTAAACCAAAATAAGACTTCACTACTTAGCCGCCTACCCATCTTCGGCATTTAACCCATGCAGGGCTGCTGTCATCTTCCTGTAAAATTACCATTAAGAACTCAGAAATCAATAGATATATGTTGATAGCTATGGTAACCAAAAAATATGAATATGACTGGGAACTCGCCTGTACCGGCTGCAAGGGAAAACACTTCAAGGTACGCGGCAAGAAGGGAAAGAGCATTCTTGCCAAGTGCAAAAGTTGCGGCAAGGTCATGAACGTCAAGACCATGAAGATTAAGCACGCCAAGAAGTAAGCTGGTTCTCTTTAGTGAAGATGATTAGGAAAAGAAATAGACTTATCTCTATACTGATTGAGGAACTTCAGTATTGAATTATATAAACTTCCTTGGACAAATTTTAATCATAGAGGTGAAGTTATGACAGGTTATGTAGGATCGATTGAGAAGCAGACGGAGAAAAACAATTATTTTAGAAAAGTCCTTTTTACTGGCAAGCATGCCCAACTCGTGATTATGTGTCTCCAGCCCGGCGAGGAAATTGGAAACGAGGTGCACCATCATGTTGACCAGTTCTTTCGCATCGAAAAGGGCAAGGCAAAATTTGTTTTCAACGGAAAGGAACAGAATCTTGTCAAAGACGGTGATGCTGTTATTGTCACAGCAGGCACCTATCATAATGTGATAAATGCCTCGAAGACGGCAAAACTGAAATTGTACACAATATATTCCCCTTCAAACCATCCGCCAAAAACCGTGCATAAGACAAAGGCCGCTGCAGAGCGGGCCGAAAAGAAATAGACTTCTTCGGCATTTATTTTTTCTTTATAACAACTATAGTCAGGTCATCGTCCGGCGGGCAGAATGCAAAGAGCTCTCTTTTTATCGTGTCGTGAATGGTTCTTGCCGGCTCTCTTTTTACTTCTCTTAAAACATCCTCCAGTCGTGTCTCTGCAAAGTTCAATTTGCCGCCACTTTGTTCTGTAAGCCCGTCTGTATAGAGAAGCATAAAATCACATGGCATCAACAAATGGATTTCGTTGACATCAACTTCGTCCATTGTATGAAAATGTTCTGTATCTGCATGATATTTGGATGGAAACATACCCAAAGGAGTTGAAGCCTTTGTGCGTTCCTTGTCTATTTTTTCCATCCGGCCGTGTTCATTAGAAAATATTATTGGTGTAGGGTGACCTGATGTGACGTACCTGAATCTTCCGTCGTTGTGAACCTCACCGTACAAAAAAGTCACGTAAGGTCTTTTTCTTAGATATTCAGCCTTTACATATTCGTATAGCTCCTGATTTAACTCTTCGACAAATTCAGCAGTAACCTCACCGTGTTGCTTGATCTGGGATCTAACGAGTGCCCTGAATGCGCCATGCAAAAAGTTGACAATAACACTTTCAGCTATGCCATGGCCAGAAACATCTCCAATAGCTATCCCGAATTTATCAAGGTTTCTAGTGAGCGTGGCTGCTAAAGCGTCATTACCGGTTTTTCCAGCTTTTTTAATCCTCTTTTCCAGTTGATATTTGCTAAAGTCTATAACTGCAAGATAATCTCCGCCAACACAACCCTTATAGGGTTCTACTGTTGCAAAATAGTCTATCCCATGCAATCTTGGAAATTCGCCTTTGCGCGGCAGGGACAGCGCTCCGTAATTCTGGACACGATCTAGCTCACCCGCTACGTGGCGTAACTCGTCCATTAGTTCTTGTCTAGTCATTTCACTGATCGGTTTCATATATATCACATTGAAAATTTGTTAAACAAAATTTCAGCAAACAACAAACATGAAAAAGAAAGTTTAAATAACCTTATTAATTCATTCTCCGTACCGCCTGTTCCTTTGCTTGAATTCTTTCATGATCTTGTCGAATTCCTTTGTGCCGAAGTCAGGCCATAGTGTATCCACAAAAAACAGTTCAGCGTATTCAATCTGGTAAAGCATGAATCCGGAAAGCCGCTTCTCCCCGCCGGTTCTTATGACGATGTCCAGCGGCCGGGGCACCATCAGGAAGCCCTCGAAGACATTTTGATGAAGCTTTGCGATCATGGGATTGCTTCTGAGCCATCGTGAAGATTCCATAACTGCATTGAGAATTTCCTCCTTTCCGCCGTAGCCTATGCACAAGTTGAGTATTGGACCCTTGTTATCTTTAGTTTGTGCAGAAATCTCGCGCACTACATCCAGTACCTCCTGCGGCATTTCCTTCAGCCGGGAGCCTATCACGTTGACCTTTATGTCTTTTTTTGAAAGCATCCGGTGCCGAATCAAATCATTGATTTTGCCCTTCAGCAGTCCATAAATAAGGGATTTGTCGCTTTCGATCCGTACAAGGTTTTCCGTCGACATGGCCCATATAGACAATTCAGCCACTTCGGGATATTTTTCAAAAACATGTTTAACTATCTTTTCCATCGCGATTCCCGACTGCCTGCCGTCGTAATCCTTTATCCCGTTTTTCTTTGCCCAACGTCTGCCGCCGTCAGGTATTATGCCTATATGGATGCCGCTTCTCTGAGCTCTCATAACATATAGATATATTCAAAACGATTAAAAAGCCGCGCCGCTAGAAATCAGCAGAAACCCATTGCAACGTTTGCTATTTCTTCCTGGGTATTGGCGGTCCTGTAAACCTTGTTGCATTCCTCCTGCAACTGATACTCGACTGCAGGAACATCCAGTGCACATTCCTTTGCCCTGCTAATACAGTCCTTTAGCGCCGTGTCCTTTGCGTCCGTTTTGGTTGTTGCCACGCAGCCGCTAACAAGAAAAGACGCCAGAATAAGTACGAAAATAAGAACAGCTATCTTTGCCATATTCAAAATTCAACTCCGTTTAATTTTGACATCCCGAATGACTTAGTGTCATTCGCGGATATTCAATTATTGAATTTGATATTAATAAAAGTAGTTATAGTGAACCCACAAAAGAATCCAGATATGAATTGTGGGTTCACATATAGTTCCCAAGGAAATAATATCCAGAATGTTTCCTTGGAGAACTATATATGAGGCTGAAGAGAACCCAAGTCTCCATCTTTAGCAGCTCTTGTGTTATCCTAGAAGGTACCAGCCAAAAATAATGACGAGAATTATTATCAATATAATCATCAAAGTTGCCATGAATTTCCCAAGTTTGTTGGGATACAGGAATTCTTTTTCCCGGTGATCCAGCGTTTCGCCTTTTACATGTTTCTCGCCGCATACATTACAGATTTTCGGTTTATCATTAACTATCTCAAATACCATGTGTTTACTTCCCCAAAACCATTATAGCTGACCAACTTAATATCTAGGTATTACAAAAGTTGGTCACATATAGTAAACCAAATTATAATACCAGATTATTTATTTGGTTAACTATAAATCTCTTTCCGGTGTGATTAGTCTGTAATGCTAATTAGTGCGAGCGTCAAGCAAGAACAGGGTTGTCAAGGAAGGTGAAAAGCTGAAGGTTTATGTTAATTCTCCTGCTGCCGATGGAAAAGCAAATAAGACACTTATTGATGTCCTTGCAGAATTCTTTAGCGTAAAGAAAAACGTCGTAAGAATAGTTCGCGGTGAAAAGTCAAGAGAGAAGACTGTGGAAGTTATTTGTTAAGGTAGGAAAGCGCACAACCCAGACTTTGCTCTTACTTTTTAAAAAAGTACCATATTATGTTTGATAATAGGAAAAGCACTGCTACTATGCCGGTAACATGGGCAAAGGTATCCAGGGTTCCTGTGTATAAAGCATAAAGATAATAGAATCCGGCAATCATGAAGTATATCTTTGCTATCCAGTAAAGTATTTCTGCAATCATCTCTTCGCCAGTAAAAGTATAGAATAAGATTTTAAATAGGATAGTTTAGGCTGTAGCCATTAACGGTACAGGCTCGTCCAGGTTCCAGACCTCTGTGACGTTGTATATCTGGTAGAAATCCATGGTAGTGGCTTCTTCCTCTTTAGTGAGCTCACAAACATTCAGCAATGTAAAAACTAGCTTGAGCTTGCCAAATGTCTTTTCTTCCTGTCTTTTCTTAACTTTTACTAACCTCATGATGAGACCTCTTGATTATTATTAACCCGGCCGGACTCCGGGTCAAATTATAAAGGAAGTTGGTTGGCAGATATACCGATAGCACCTCCAGCGCATACGATCCTCCGGCCACCGTTATTTGGCAGGATTATTATCCACCTTCCAATCCGTTTCAGGCATCGGATAGCGTTAGGAAGCTGTTGGCATGACGGCGAATAATGGGTTGTTTGAGCAGCTAAGAGGGTAAAACACCAGCATTGTCCATGCTGCTGTTTGCCTCGCCCCGCTCTGTGGTTGTTTTTATACGCCTCTGCCTCAGGCCTCTTACATTATCTTAGCCCGGTTATAGCCCATCTGAAAAGAAATACATTTTCTTTCCAAACCCTCTCCCAAACGAAGAGGAATTCGCTGGCTAATAACTATGATGTGCTCTAAGCTGATGACCGGAGTCAGGAGCTGTTCGAGCACTTCATATGGAATGCATTCTGAGAATGCACTCCTGGTGAAGAAGCACTAGGCTTCTTCGTGTTCTCGAAAGACGGAGTCTTTCACAGAACTATGATCTTGTGAGAAGCCAAGCTTCTCCAAGATTCCGGAAAGCTTTACTTTCCGAATAAGTAAGGCGAAATCGGACATTCGCGGAAAGCCTAAGCTTTCGCGAGCCTCTCCGAAGCAAAGCTTCTTTGAAGACTTCACTGTGCTGTGAAATGCGCACCGAGGGTGCACAGGCTTTTGAGTGCCTGCTAATTTCGCCATACTTTCGAACAACGATGCTAAGCACCGTTGCCATATTAAAGGAAGTCACAAATCCGTGGATTTGCTTTCCCTTAACCATTAGTATAAGGCAGGACGAATTTCCTACACTTTGGGGCGTCGGTTTGTTCGTCCTGTGATTGACATCGATAGTGCGGGTCGATGCCAGCCAAAAAGTCGATTGACTTTTTGACAGCGGAAGGTTAACTTCCGATTAACAGGCCGATGCACCTGACACTCTAGGCATCAGACGTCGTTCCTGGTTAACTATGAAGTCCGCCCCAAATTCGCTGGGCGGGCTTTTCCGGGTCAGCATAGATAATGCTCCGGAAATGTTTTTTTTGGATGTATTTCAACATCTACTATACAATAACCTCGATTCCGAGATCGTTGGACAGTTTGCTCTTCGAAGACATCATCTTGCCTGCTGCTGTTTTTCCAAGAATGTATGGTGACTTCACACCGGTTATGATGGTTATCACCTGTATCTTCCCAGAAAATTCCGGCAAAATGCGTGCTCCCCACATTACAGTCGCTTCCGGATCCATGTGCTGCGCAACCGTCTCGCCTATTAAGCTGATTTCTTCCAGTTTCATATCGTCGCCACCTATCACTTGGATAAGCGCGCCCGTCGCACCGGAGTAATCAACGTCTAGGAGAGGATGCGATAGTGCTTTTGTTATAGCTTCCCGTGCGCGGTTCTGAGAATCACTCTCACCCACGCCGATTGTTGCTACCCCACCAGCTCGCATAATGGTTCTTACGTCAGCATAGTCCAGGTTTACCAGTGATGGCTGTGATATTGTTTCGGTTATGCCCTTTATCATAGTGGCAATTAACCCATCGGCTATTCCAAATGCTTCTTTCAGCGGCTTGTTGCCTGCCAGTTCCACGAGCTTCTGATTTTCAATCACTATAACAGTGTCGCATACCTCTCGTAGTTTTGCGAGGCCCTCTTCGGCTTTGTGTATTCTCGCACCTTCTATCTTGAAAGGTAATGTAACGGCTGCTATGACGATTGCGCCCATTTCTTTGGCAAGATACGCTACAACCGGAGCTGCACCTGTTCCTGTGCCGCCTCCGAGTCCGCATGTCAGGAAGAGTAAATCGCATCCCTGAAGGCTTTCTCTGATGTCATTTTTTGACTCCTCTGCCGCTTTCTTGCCGACTTCCGGGAAACCGCCTGCGCCCATTCCCCTGGTAAGTTCCCTGCCCAGTAGAATCCGTTTTGTTGCTTTTGTTACAGCCAGATGCTTTGCATCTGTGTTAGCAGCTATTGTACCAGCGCCTTCAATGCCCAATTCTGTGAGCCTGTTGACAGTGTTACAGCCGCCGCCACCGCAGCCTACAACCATGATTCTGGCCGGCTCTACGTGGAAGTTCGCTACCTCGTCGTTTATGTTCATACCAATTCCTCCATTCTATATTTTGAAAGTATTTCCCGTATTCGTTTTCATGTAAGCGAATACGTAATCCAGTTCATCTTTTTTTCTGGTATATAAACATTCCGTTACGAAAAAATATAATTTGTTGTCACTGCCAAGAAAGAAATATTAAACTACTTTGTAGGATAGGAAAAATTAGTAAACTACAATTACAAGAAACTACCAAAACGCTTATTAAGCTTGTGTTAACTTTCGTCTTTTCAAGTAGTGTAAGAAAAGTAGGATAAGAGTCAGGAGAGGGAACATCTATAAGAATTATTAAGTCGTTCACTAAAGGAAGAAAAATCTCTGTACGCACTAGAAAAAAATTCACTAAAGAAAACCGTCTAATTCTTCACGATAGAAAATTTAGTAACTGAGAGGTTGATTAGAAGGGGAAAAAATACAAAACGTTCCAACTTACTTACGTGTATAATCTTTTTGTCAGAAACATTCCAGGCTGGTCGCAGATGTCATTGATTGAAATATTGTATCTTGAAAATTCAGAAACCGTGTCCTGAATTTTCGCATTGAGCGTAGCGTCGCTGTAGCTGAGGGTTTTTGCCTTGTCGCAGGCGCATAGCACAGCATCGACTATCGCATTATTCTGCTGATCAGCCGGTTGGGCAAGACATGTTTTGTTGGCTCCGCAAAGGTCAGACGTGACCACAGCTTGCGTTGTCTTCCAGCAGGATTTGCACCCGCCGAGATCAACGCAGTTTTCCGTAAGACCAGCACCGAGCCCGAAAAGTATCAGAAGAACTATGGCAACCATTATGATGATAAATCTTGCTTTCATGTTTATGTTTTGTTTTCCGCTGAATTTAAACATAATCTCAACTAATAATCTATTGTATGGGAGAAGAATATGCTGTTTGGTTTATGCCGTCTGGTAACGTAGAAAAAAAATTAAGAGAAAATATTTTGACACTTTCAAAAGAGCATAAGTCTTATGACTTTGAGCCGCATGTCACTCTGATTGCAGTAAAAGGAGTATCTGAAAAACATGCCATAGAAAATACAAGAAAAATTTCCAAGTCGATTGAGCCGTTTAAAGTAAGCCTGAATAATGTCGATTACACGGATAGATTCTACCAATGTATTTTTGTGCGATGCAAGAAAACGCGAGAACTGATGAAATCTAACAGAACAGCGCAGAATATTTTTGACACAAATAACAGTTATATGCCGCACCTAAGTCTCATGTATGGCAATTTTCCTCCATCTCTGAAAGAAAAAATAATAAAGAAAATAGGTAAAAAAATTGATGTCGTATTTGAAGTGGATTATATTTACCTTATAAGAGGAGAAAGTCCAAACCCAAAAGACTGGCACATAATTAAAAAATTCAGGTTGTAGAATTATGAAAGTAATTTTACCATGTTTTTAGAAAATGAATTCTTTTTATATCATGAAAAACATAATTCTTCTATGAATCATGAAAAATATCCGAATTATTTTCTTGCGGTAATTGTGCTTTATGGCATAGTTTTTCTGGCAGGCTTTGGTTACTTTATAGCACCGCTAATTGGCTCCAGCCTTATCTATACAGATTTCGTCGTCATAACAGTTTTGTTTTTGCTGCCGCTGCCCCTGTTAGCTTTGTATGAAAAAATCAGCCGCTTTCATTTTCTGTGGGGAAAAGAAAAATTTATCAGAATTTTAGTAACAGCCCTGACCATAATTGATTTTGCTATTATATTTTATCTCATGACACTTCTCATGTAAATAAAACTACAACATGTAGGGATATTGGACTATTGATTTGGTTGCAGCCAAAATTTAAATGCGGTCAGGATGTTCCATCCGTACTTAGAAATCGAAGTCAAAATCTTTCTTCGGCTTTTCTTCAGAAAGTTTTTTCCTTATCTCTTCCAGGTCAGCTTCAGACAGGTGAGCCCGCTGGTATGTTATGATTACATTGTCGTTGGGGTAGCGAGGTATGACGTGAAAGTGCAGGTGGCTGACAAGCTGTCCTGCATGTTTGCCGTTATTTTGCATGACATTTACGCCTACCGCGTTTAGTTTTTCCATAAGAAGCGTTGATATATTTTTTACAACAGCTATGGCATTCGAGAGGTCCTCTTCACCGGCTTTTGTTATGTCTTCCGCATGTTTTTTCGGGACGACGAGAACGTGGCCTGGCGTAGCTGGATTGATGTCCAAGAAGGCGATTGTGTTCTTGTCGTCGTAGACTTTTTTCGACGGTATCTCGCCGCGGACTATCTTGCAAAAGAGGCAGTCAGCGCTTTTTATCATGCCGGCTTGTGTTGTCATTTAATCACTATCGTTGACCAACTTAATATTCTTGATATTTTGATATATTACACAAGTTGGTCATATACAGTTAACCGAGTTGTAATATTCAGTTATTTGATTGGTTAACTGTAATTTAGTTTATTAGTTAATTTTAAAAAGAAGAAAATTACTGCCGTTTGCAGGTTTCTAGTTGCTTGGCAACTATATTGAAGAAGTTTATATCATCCGGTCCCAATTCGGTCTTTTTTGATTTTGCATCCCATCCTAGTGATCTATTATCGTTGTGGAAGAATGCACTGTCCGCCGGATCATCACCGTATTTTGAACCATTGATATTCAGAGTTACACGGTCCGTTACACGGAGCCATGCTTCTTCTATAGTATTAAAAGGGTAGGCGTGTTTTTTGCCAACTTCTACAGAAGTCAGTCCATCGTATAGCTGGCTGACTATTGCCAGAGCTTCATAGGGTCTGCCTCTGGGATCCTGCAAAGTGATTTCACATGTATAGGGTTTTCCTATTTCCGGTGTGATTCCATTCGGGAGATCCTGCGAATAAACAGGCGTTGGAACAAGGCTAAGAATAAACGCTCCCGCTACACTTATTCTGTTGAATTTCAATAATCCCATGCTAATAACTTGTGTCTGACTTATTTAATCTTTAATTCAAATTACGCAGAAATTACAATTTAAGTGAACTATAGCATGTGACATAAATAACCGTACATATTATGATGTCACTGCTATATGCAGAAGACATTATTTTGTACAAAAACTAATGTCTTCTACTATAAGTATTTCGTTTGCGTGGTTGCTTACGTCGACTTTTTCAAAAACATGCTTTATTTTTCCGTCTTCTATGATAAATGTGGTTCTCTTTATGCCCTCATACTTTCTGCCATATATGTTCTTCTGCCCATAGACGCCGTATTTTTTGCAAATCACGCCTTTGGGATCGAATAGCAGTGAAAACGGCAGTGAATACTTTTCAGAAAAATTTTTATGGCTCTCCGAGGAATCCATGCTGATCCCAAGCACAACCAGAGATTTTAATTTAGGGAAATTGTCGCGTAGATTGCATGCTTCTGCAGTGCAGCCTGGCGTATCGTCTTTTGGATAAAAATACAGCACCACTTTCTTTCCCTTGAAATCGCTTAATTTAACTGTTTTGCCTGCAGAGTTCTTGAGAGAAAAATTCGGTGCCTTGTCGCCAGGTTTTAACATTTTCATCACCTATATTCCCAGTGCCATCTTAACATCTTCGCTCGGCTCCCACTTTGGTTCAAAGACAACTTCTATCTCGACATCCTTGGCGCCGGCTTCCTTTAATTTTGATTTTATCATGTCAATGAGGTGCGGGCCGTAAGGGCAGAAAGGCGTTGTGAAGGTCATCTTTATTTTAATGTTGTCGTCATTTACATCAATATTGTAAATAAGTCCGAGAAACCAGACACTCATATCAAGCTCCGGATCATTGCACTGCTTCAGCGCTTCGATGACATCTTCTTTGTTCATAAGAATCATCTAATAAGAAGCTGTAAGAATTCAAAAACCCAGCGGACTCGTAGTCTGGCTTGGTTGGGGGCATTTAACATGGGTAATTAATGGTTGAAGACATTAATCCTGTGAAGCCCAATCACGATCAAGATCGTATTCTGCCAGATTGCACCAAATTGGAGATTTTGAGTTATTAAAGACAAAGTCGTGCTCAACCGTTCCCTTAACAGCGCTTCCTGTTATGCACAACTCTCTGTCACTTGTCAAGACTCTTAGAAAAGCATTTGGGATGCCGTGAAAAACTTCATGAAATTCACGCAATTTTTTATATGATTCCGATGGTGTGCATTCTAAAACGCTTTCTAGCGTATGCAAATAAGATGCGATATCCACTCTTTGGTGCACCCGACCGCCATAGAATAAAAGTTTATCAAGCCTGTCTACTACTAAAATTGGTTTTTTAATTGTTCGTACAACTCTTTTAAAACGTTCGAAATCCAGTTTGCCGTTAAATTTGATATCATCTATGCCAATATTCATAGAAGAAGCAAGCGCACTTAGAAAGGTCTCTGGGGAATCAATATCTGGACTGTATGTTAAAGAGAACACTTGATCACACCCATCAGCAAAAGACTGATAGAGCCTGCGCATAGCCATGGATAAATTCTGGGGGTTGTGAGAAAGAAGCAATACGCTATGACCATATCTGTTAATTTCTTCTCTTGTATAATCAATTGCAAAGTCTGCGTTACCTGTCATAAAAGATAGATTGTCGCAATCTATTAAAAGTTCTTTTAATTTGCAAGAGGAAGATATCACGGCTTTGCTCATGAATTATAAGGAGCACATTAAGCGCCGCAGCCGCCCTGTGGTGCCGCAACAGCTGTTGCATTAATTACCGTGCCGCACTCTGCAGGAGGCGAGTTGAATCCTGAGCAGATTCCGTTCTTGAACCCATCTGATGTTCGTGCGCCGTTGTATGTTGCGCCGTTTATTATTAATGTTGGCGAACCGGAAACATCATACTTCTGCGCTGCTGCCTCGTCAAGCTTCATCATGTCCAAAGATTCCTGGCTCTTTGAACATGTATCTATCTTAGAAGCATCTATGCTCTGGTTTTGCGCTGCTGCTTTCCAGCAGGCGTCAAGCGCCGTGGCGTCACGTGAATTTGGATAGCAATTCTCGTTTATGTTCATCAAATATGACCAGTATTTGTCTGGATAGTATTTCATTATGCAGAGCTGGCGAAGATCCTCCATCGCCTCGTTGATGCCGTGTAAAGATTGTACGCTGTCCGCTGTCGTTCCCTCGACGCTTGCTATGAATCTTACTTTTATGTCAGCCTTGCTGCCGATCGCGTCAAAAACGCCTTTCATGCTGTTCTCTGCCTGCACGCCGTACGGGCAGAATGCCATTACAAACAGTTCAGCTGTTGCCTTCTCTTCTTTTGGTATGATAGACAGCGTGGCTGGAGCAGTCTTTTGGGTTTCATTTAATAGCAGTGGTTGAGAAACAAACAGTATAGTTCCGTCCTTGCTGCAATAAACAGGCAGTTTATTGTTCTGATAAAGCGTGTTGATTTTGTAAAAGCCGCCAAGATCTTCCGTTGATACAAGTGTTGCCGATTCGCCCGCCTGAACAAGATTTTCATTGATATATTTTATTACCCGTTCACTAGCCTCGTTAGCAGAAATGCCCGTTGTAGTAGTTTTCAGTCCAAAGAATAATCCGCCGACGATGATTCCTAATACAAATATTATTATCAAAGAAGAAGCGTATTTTATAGTGGATTTCTTTATGGTTACAGCTTCCTTTGCTGTTGGATCAGTTTCATTTGGCTTCATGTGTTTCTATTATATTTACATCACGAAGATTTAAAAAGCGTTTGAATTATGTATGGTATGCACTCGATTGACATAGACGTACAGGATGAAAATATAGCCGTTGTTTTTGAGGTGCCTGGAGTACACGAGGAAGATGTAACTATAGATGCCGAAGGCGATACCCTAAGAGTCGTGACCAGCAGGAACAAAGCAGCCGACAATAGCAAGGACGGAAATATTGACATCAGCGTAGATTCCGTATATTACAATAAAACCGCTGTGCTTCCGGAAAAAGCTGACATGAAGAACATGAGGGCAACTTTTTTTGCAGGATTGCTGGAAATAATTATACCTAGAATAAAATGAAAAAGAGCCACTATGACACGTAGCGGTAATTTTCCTACATGTGTTGGCTCTTATTTGCCTGCATCTTCCCACAGAAAACTATTAGCCGCATCCACATAGTTTCTTTCAGGACTATTTGGTTCTGTAAGTATTTTTGCAAAATCATAAGCACGGTTAACAAATTGGACATCTGTAGAAATTCTATCAACTAATTGATCTCTTTGTAATGGCATGCCTTGCCAGTAATGAGCAAGAACTCCTGCAGCTTCTTGATATGTTTTGAATCTTTGCCGGTGAGCAGGATGATCAATTGGATAAGTCTGCCTTATAGTTTGCAATGCCCTTTCTCTTAGTGTTTCCAGTTTTCGGAGTCTTTGATAAGGCATTTTTCTATGGTATTCCTTAACTAATCTTTCAGTTTCTTGTTTCATTTGCCTAGCAAGAACACCGATAGCTGACTGTGTTTCTCGGATTTCATCATCGATTTTTCGTAATCCAGAGTTCCACCCTTTTGACAATCTCACAGATTCGGGCTTTTTCATATTTATTCAAATCTTCGAAAGGTTAAATTGCTGTCATATTAGTTTTTCCGCATAGCAACAGTAATTGCTCCGTAATAGCATCAGAAGTAGGAAAAATACGTAAGTCACCTGTCTACTTCTGACCTGCCAGAGCCTTCAATATTCTGGCATCTTCTTCGGGGTTTTCATGAGTTCCTTGAATTTGTTTTGTGTCATTTCAACCCTAAGCTGCTTGTAATAGCTTCGTCAACTTCCTCCATTTTCTTTTTTGAAAGGTTTCCATAATTTTTGATTATTCGCGATTTGTCTATAGTTCTGATTTGATTCAGTAAAATAGTTGATTTTTCTTTTAGCGGAGAATTGGTTTTATCTATCTCAACATTGGTAGGAAATTTTTTTGAAAATATCTTGGAAGTTACAGGCGCTATTATTGTGGTAGGGCTGTATTCATTACCGATGTCATTCTGAATGACAAGAGCCGGTCTTGTTTTGCCCTGTTCTGATCCAACAACAGGATCAAGATTTACTAAAACAATACCTCCCCGCTTTATGACGGCCATTTGACATCAGCCTTTTCCCACTCTTTGTTTATTTTTTTACTTTCATTGGCCATTTCTGTGTATCCTTCCTTCATAAGTCTTGTCCTTTCCCTGTCATTTTTCTTTTCTACTGTAAGAATAAGCTCGTCATCCGAGGAAATATTCTGCTGCTCAACTATTTCATTAGGTATTATGACACCTATGGAATTCCCCCATTTCTTGGCCCGTGCTATTGTTTCCATATTAATCAGTATAACTAATGTATAACTAAATATTTAAAGATAAAAGAGCCACCGAAGAGATACAGCCCTGACTTGAATAGAGCTACATGGTAAAGCATAGCTTTACCTGTACAGGCGAAACTTCATTTCGCCATGTATTCCTTGCGTTGATTGGCTCTAGCGAAGAATTTAAAATTGCTGTAGATTATTCATGATCATTGTACAATTTCTTGCGTCAGCTTTACATTTGTAAGACCCTCTTTTTGTGGCTTCACATAACTATCAAATTCTTGTGCAAACTACCAACTGCTTTATTTAGGTGCTGGTAGTTTACGTTTCCGTTCATGATACACTGCGTATGCGATGCTGATAAGCGTTGTTGCATATATCGTAAGCAGTATCATGTCTAGGATTCCGTTGGTAATAATGCCTGAGCCCACTGCAGCAAAGGCGAGCACTGCTGCAACATAACCACGCGGCATTATCCATGTCAATGGGCCTGCAGCGTCATGGTAGCGGTGCACACGCCGCGCTAGAAAATATGATGAGACAAAGCGGGAAATCAGGATAGCGGCAATGGTGATAAGCACAAGAAAGAATACGTCCATCCTGAGCGCCCGGAAACTGAAGATCGCGCCAAGGAATACGAAGAATATCGTACGCACGAAAAACGATATATCCACCTCGATCTGCCTGAAGTCTTTCATCACACGCGGAGTTAGCTTGCGACGAAGCGTATTCCGTATGTGCCAGCGGTCAAAGAGCCCGATTGCATTGCCGAGCACGAAACTGAATGCCAGCACAGCAACGGCGCCGTTGCCGCCAAGCATCTGTATGCTTTGGTACAACACGAACAATATGCCTATCGTAGCCGCGTAGTTAAGCGGGTGCTTGCCTAGATATCTGCCTATTGCAAATACCCACCCAATAGCGATAACAGCTCCGACAATTATAGCAAGCGGTATGCCCAGCAAAGTGAACAGAACCACATCAGCTGCGCGCCCGGTATTTCCGGCAATATGAAGCAGCAAAAAGAAGGGCACTATCTGCAGATCATTGATGATAGACTCAAAGACCATGAGCTGCCGTGTCTCGTGTTTTATCGAAAGTTTTGATGCCAGTGCTGTTACGACATCCGTAGTTGTGCCAGCCAAGATAAGTGCCACTATTGCAGCGGTGATAAGTGGAAGTCCTAATAGAGAAAATAGTAAAGTGAGCGCCACTATTGTCAGCGTCATAACACCAAGGCTGAACGCCAAAGTCGCCGGAAGGCTGCGCATCACCTTGAAG
>JBAZQV010000004.1:0-43386 GCA_041645025.1 Candidatus Aenigmatarchaeota archaeon | reverse complement strand
CGCACGAAGTGCGTCTATCGTTATCCTAATAGGTTGAAAGCCAAAGCATTTAAACTTTTTATTTGCCCGCATCCAATTAGCATACATGAAAGTCAGGGACATAATGACAAAAAAACCGATAACCGTACGACCTACCGACACGCTGGGAAAGGTTGTTCGTATTCTTGCTGACAAAAAAATAAGCGGTTGCCCTGTCGTTGACAGGGGCAAACTAGTCGGCATAGTCACTCAAACTGACATCATACGCACAATGGATGTCTATGAAAAAATAAACAAAGGTGGCGACATGTTCTCGTTGGTGGTGGCTGTTATCAAATCAAGCAAATATGACAACATGAAAGCCCAGCTCAAGAAGATGCTTAACATGAAAGTAAGGGAATTCATGAAGAAAAAGGTAGTTTTCATAGAGGAAGACGCTGATATTTACAAGGCTGCAAAGCTCATCAGTTCCCACGGCGTGGACCGGCTGCCTGTTGTAGAGAAAGGAAAACTAATAGGCATATTGACAAAAGCAGACATAATAAAAGAGCTCGAACGTTTGGAAAAATAACTAAAGGTGTTGCTCGGAGATCGTTCATCGAATAGAGGACTTTGAATAATATATGTTTCATTCAAAGTCCTTATTGTGAACTTTGACAAATTATGGGGTTAATCAAAGTTCTCAATAGCCCAAGCGGCCGGTTTATGTTGACTACTTCCTCTTTCGCTTTCAGTTTATAGTTGACCAACTTAATATTCTGGTACAACAAAGAACTTGTAGTTCTTTGTGTACAGAAAGAACTTTGTTCTTTCTTGTATTATAAAAGTTGGTCAGCATATAGCAAACCAAGGTATAATATCCAGATTCTTTACTTGGTTAGCTATAATTATCCTTAATTTTGTGCCCATTTAAAATTTCTCGGGTCCCTGTGCAAATTCTGCTGGTTCTTCTCGCATTTCCTGGAGCAGTAATAAAAAATTTTGCCGTTGCTGTAAACAAGCATCTTGCCAGTGCCCTTCTCTACTTGTATTGAACAAAAAGAACATTTCATAAATATTTCTCCCAAGGTTTTTCTCTAAGAACGCCGTTTTGGAATGTTGTAAAACTATTGTGCCTAGTGCATGGGTTGGATCCGCCTGTATCAGGGTCGTCTTTTAAATGCCATGTGTATACGACATTAGCAGTGCGGCCCAGGAGCGTAGCGATGTATCTTTGAAAAACAACAGCAACACCGTTGGATATAAATGACCGTTCTTCTGCCGTATTTCTTTCGCCGAATCGTTCAACAACACCAAACGAAAACATTATTTACCGTCTCCCGTAGCTGCCACTTGAGTCCATCTCAGTCTCACGCAGCATCACTATGTCGCCCATTCGTACAGGCCCCATCACGTTGCGGGTAAGTATCTTGCCTTTGTCTCTGCCGTCTATGACGCGGCATTTTACGCTGGTTACCCCTTTGGTCCCAGCCCTACTAAAAACAGCTATTATCTCTGCTGGTGTTGCGTCATCTGGCATAATTATCTACCTGTTAGAGAATTTACTCTTTGAAGTTCTTCTTCGCGTCGCCCAGATCTGTTATAGCCACTGCAGCGCATGAAACTTCCAGGCCAGCTGCCCTTCCAAGTTCATTCTTGCTGCCTACTTTGAAGAGTTTCACTTTTTTCTCGTCACAAAGAGGCCCTAGGTGCATCGCGATTTCCGGAGGATCTATATCCTCTGCTACGACAATAACCTTTGCTATGCCGCGTTCCGCTGCCTTTGTAGCCTCGTTCACGCCCTTGCGTATTTTTCCTGTCTCTCTGGCTATTTCCACAATCTCGAGAATGTCCTCAGTCTTCATATCCGAATCCGACTTTGTCATTGGTCTTCACCTCATTTAGTATTAGTATTTCGTTATATAGCATGTGACATAAATAATCAGACATATTATGATGTCACTGCTACGCACGGAAAACAAAGTTTTCCGGCGCACCAAAAAGCTTTGCTTTTTGCGTGTATGCAGAAGACATTATTTTGTATAAAAACTAATGTCTTCTACTATAGTGGACTAACAAAAGATTAATACATAATGGAGGACTTTGAATAATATATGTTTCATTCAAAGTCCTTATTGTGAACTTTGACAAATTATGGGGTTAATCAAAGTTCTCAATGCTTTTGTTGTCCGCTATGTGCGAACCAAGTTATATATCAGAATGTTGACTTGGTTTGCACTAAGTAAGGTAACTCTAAATGTATTTAAATCTTTGAAGATGAAGGTTTGCTTGAAGTGAAAAAATGGGAAGTCCAAAAAGCAAGTTCCTCAAGGTAAAATGCAAGAAATGCAGAAATGAGCAGATAATATTCAATAAAGCCGCTATCGTAGTGAAATGCCTCGTCTGTGAATCCATACTTGCTGAGCCAACTGGCGGCCTGGCAGAAATCAAGACGAAAATCGAAGAAGTAATGGACTAATTATGTTTTAATGAGCTCGAACATTGCTCTATTTTCCTGCTGAGATATATCATGAATTCCTTGGAAAATGCTTTTCTATTACGTTTTATGTCGTTCAAATTTACTTTGCAGGCGTGTAATTCGCTCATTGCCTGTATTTTTCTCGGTTCAGTGAAAAGTTTTTTTACCAATGACTTAGGCAGAATGTGAGGCAAAAAACGGCTTGTATTATAGCCATACCAAAAAGGTGCCATATATTTTCTATTAATGTTATAAGTGTCCTTTGCGTGCTGCTTTTCATGCTTTAATACGCTGTTAAATTCGGTCAGGTTTTTGCAGAATTCGAATGCGTCGCCGTAAACAATAACATACGTTCTGCGACCTTTTAGCCCAAGACTTGAAAGCAGGGGGCGTAAAGTTCTCATTTTAAAATTTCTGGGATTTTTTCGTCGATAAACAAGTCGGCTAACATATTTATTAATGTTGTCGAGGTTCGATTCATAAACAATTCGCAGGAAATCTTTCCTTAATTCGGGCTTTCTCTTCGCGTTCTGGTATTCATTTTCTGTTATCACTCAACATCCCTATTATTAAGAAAAACCCTACGTATATAAACATTTACACAAACTTTATGAGAAGGTGTACAAATGGTTAAAAAACGTGGAATGCCAAGCATGGGAGAACTTGTTATTTGCAAGATAAGCAAAATCAATCCCAACTCTGCTTTTGCATACCTGGAAGAGTACGGCATCGAGGGCATGATACATATTTCTGAAGTATCGAGCGGTTGGATAAGGGATATAAGGCAGTTCATAAAAACCGGTCAGACCGCTGTTGCCAAGGTTACAAGAATAGAGGAAAATCATGTCTCGCTATCATTGAAACGTGTTGACAAGAAACAGGAAAACAACAAAATAAAGGACTACCGGCTTAACCAGCGTGCTGAGAAGATGCTGCAGATAGCTGCCGAGGCGATGAAAAAGACGTTGGATAAAGCCTACGAGGAAGTCGGCTTCACATTGCAGGAAAACTTTGGCTCATTATATGAAGGCTTCAAAATCTCCCTTACAAACCCACAGCTTCTGAAAGAGCGCGGGATACCGGAAAAATGGATTGAGCAGCTGAAGCTGGTTGCGGAAAAGGCCATAATACAGAAGGAGTTTGAATTCAAGGCAAAATTATATATCAAAACTTATAAGGAAGGCGGCGTAAATATAATCAAGGAAATAGTTACAGGTGCCAGAAAAAGCGGGCTCGATGTGAGGTACATAGCTGCTCCGGAATACCTTGTAAAATTCAAAACCATGAACGCAAAAAAAGGTGAGCGTGAGTTCATTGATAAGCTTGAAAAAATCAAATCCAAGGATGTGGAAACGTCCTTCGAGATGGTAAAGCAATGAAACTAATGAAATGTGATAAATGCGGCTACACGTTGAATGCTGTATGTAAATGCGGGAAAACAAAAAGTGCACATCCGCCAAAATTTTCAGAGCGCTACGGAAAATATCGTCGAATGGCAAAAAAGCAGGATTAATATTCAGAAAACAAAGTAATAATTGAATACAAGGTCTGTAAGAACCTCTGTTCTTTGGGGTTGATACAGACCTTTCTTGCAAGAAAGGGATGTATATGGAGACTCAAATAAAATCTCTTGAAAAGGTCAGATTGAAAAAACCTATCCTGGTAGAAGGGCTGCCGGGCATAGGCAATGTAGGTCGTGTCGCTGCCGGTTACCTGATAAACGAGCTGAAAATGAAGAAATTTGCAGAACTCTATTCACCGCATTTTCTCCCACTCGTCCTGCTGCAAAATGACTCTGTAGCTAACATGCTAAAGTGTGAGTTTTATTACCACAAAGGTCGCAAAAGGGACTTGATTGTACTAACCGGAGACACGCAAAGCATATCGCCCGAAGGTCATTATGAAATCTGCACAAAAATACTCGATTTCGTAAGCAAACTGGGCGCGAAGGAAATAATAACATTGGGTGGTTTCGCCGAAGGCAAGGAAATCATAAACCCGCGTGTAATCGGAGCTGTAAATGATAAAAAACTGCTCAAAAAATATGAAAAACTGGGCGTAGATTTCGGGAAAGAGCATCCTATAGGAACAATAGTTGGCGCCTCCGGGCTTCTGCTGGGTTTAGGAAACCTGTACAATATGGATGGCCTGTGCATCATGGGTGAAACCTTCGGGTTGCCGCTGGTGACAGATCCTAAAGCCGCCGATGCGCTTTTGCACGTGCTTGTAAAACTGCTGGGAATAAAGGTTGATATGTCCAAGCTCGAAAAAACAATAAAAGAAATGGAAGTGCGGATAGAGAAGACGGACAAAATACACAAGAAAATGCTCCAGCAGCTTTCGGAACCGAAGAAGAGCGAGGACATCAAATACATCGGTTGAGCCAAATATACGCTTAAAAAGTTTGTCCATAAATGAATTATCTGCTTATCCGGAGATTCGCTGGATCTTGGATGACATGTTTCAAGAAACAAATTATAGTAAAGGTGTACCAATGGTATTTTACGAAGGACTGACACGTTTTGAAAAAACAAGGATAATATCTGCCCGCGCTCTGCAAATATCCATGGGCGCGCCATTTCTGATAAAAGTAAGCAATACTAGCGATCCTAAAAGCATAGCCCGGCAGGAATTCGAAAAAGATGTGCTGCCAATAACAATAAGACGAGCTCTTCCTAAAAAGCGATGAGTGAGGATAATCAAATAATAATTGAAGATAAGGTTTGTGAGATCCCTTGTTCTTTGGGATTGATACAGACCTTTCTTGCAAGAAAGGGATGTATATGACAAAAGGGAAATTATTGATACCTAGAGAAAAATATCTGTCAGCAGGCGTTCACATAGGCATGACATCGAAAACCGCCGATATGAAGCGTTTCATATACAAGGTGAGGCCCAACGGCCTTGCTGTCCTGAATGTGGGCATGCTGGACAAGAGAATTGAACATGCGGCAAACATGCTTGCGCCGATGAAAAGAATACTTATTGTTTCACGCAAAGAAAACGGCCAGGAACCGGCAAAGAAGTTTGCCGAAGTTATCAGTGCCAGGGCTATAACAAAACGCTTCATGCCTGGATCGCTGACAAACCCGTCCTACAAGGAATTCTTCGAGCCTGAAGTGACTATAGTAGTGGACCCAGCAGCTGACAAGCAGGCAATAAAAGAATCAATACAGATGCGCATCCCGATTATTGGGCTTGCTGATACTTTCAATGATACATCTTTTATTGATGTAGTTCTGCCATGCAACAACAAGGGAAAGAAGTCTGTTGCTCTCATTCTCTGGCTTCTGGCAAAGCTGGTAAGGGAAAAGCGCAACGAGAAATTCGAGGCCACTCCAGAAGATTTCGGCTACGCATAACTCCTTTCTTTTGGAAAGAAAGTAGCTACCAGTCAAAGAAACATATTATAAATTTGGCTTGCTATCGCTCGGTTAAATATCCGGATAATGTTGTTTCAGCTATGCTTCTTCTCTAGATATTGTATCTTTATCACTTCGAACCAATGCGTCGCGCAATGCTCTAAAATGATTATGATAGGGGGTTGCACCATCGTAAACATCTATTTGCTACAAAGCGATTTTATCATCTTTGTACTGCACTCTTAATTCTTCAAATCGCAATCTTCTAACATGACCGTGATTTAATTCTCCGTGATGTTCAGGTCTAAGTTCCATAGAAATAGCCGTGTTTACGATTTATTTAAGCTTACTTTCTTGTATTTCCTGTAAAGCAGGTAAATCATTCCTATTACACCTAAAGCTATCAGCAAATATCCCGTGTAATCTATGGGTACAGCCATAGGTGCAGCTGAAGGCGCCGCGCTCTGAGCTAACATATCTGCTTCCTTTGACACGGTAGATGCTAACGTGCTGTTATTGAACATTCTCAGCAGCCCGACAAATATGAAAACAATTGATAGAGAGAATACGACAACCCATGAATAGAACTGCGGCTTGAAAAGATGTTCGCCCTTGTCCGTGAGCGTATAGTAAACCCACTTGTTTGTGCTGTCCTTCTTTCTGACAAGATCTGATTGCTCCAGCACAGTAAGGTGTTCCGTGATTGTAGTCACATGCTTTCCCGTGATCTTGGATATCTCGCTGGCTGTGTAAGGCCGTTTAGTTAGAAGTTTCATTATGTCCTGCCTTGCGTCAGCGCTCAGCGCCTTTATTGTATTCCTGTCAAGAATCTCGCTCATGCTAACCCTATCTAAATGAAACCTTTTTTAGGCTTTTGATTTCCTCGGGTTTTGCTCCTTTGTCACAAATGTACAGCATGAAAAGCCCGACAACAAAAATTTGGCATAAGTATTATTTTACTTTCTTTTTTTCTTCAGCTGCATGTAAACGTCTGTCCTTATGCTGTTGGAAAATAGAATAGAGAACGCCACGCCAACAAGCAGTATTAGCCCTGTAACCACGAAAAGTGGCGCATTTGACAGGAAAACATGCATGAAATTGCCGGTACTCATTGCCGAAATTACGCTCATGAACCCAACAATGAAAATCGGTATAGCGAATATCAGCATTATTATGGTAGAAAGAATTGCTGATACTATTAAAGTGATTACCACATCAACTATATTCTTTCTGAAGAGATTGTAGGAATTTGTCAGCGACTTTGAAATGCCACTGCCTCCCACGGCTATCTCCTGCGGGACAAAAAACAGTATAAGACCAACAATAATACTAAATACAATTCCGATGAATGGCACCATAGAAACAACACCTGATATGACACCTATCACTATCATAGCGCCAAGGAATCTGAGATATCTGGACTTGGCGTAGTTTGCGCTGTTTCCAAGCGACTTCTGGTTAGCGTAGTTATGTGTAAAGAGAAGTGCAGCATACATGTAAACCAAAAGGGCTACAGCAATTCCGACAGCAAGCCACACAAAAAATTGCATCATATTAAGCAGGCTTATGGAGAGAGGAGCACCATTGTAGGCAAAAAGTAGCGGCAACAACACTATGGAAAGTGAGATAATAAGGAACAGTGTAAATACGCCAACACGCTTGAGGTTGGTTGAGTATTTCCAAGCCCTTTCCAAAGCACTGCCGAAATTTACCATATTATCACTTTTTCTTTGAAAAGAATATAAATGCACTTATCATGCAAAACAACCCAGCACCAAATGTAATAAAGGCAAATAGCCAGCCAAGAATCATCCCTGCACTTAGCGGGCCAGGGCCAGTACCAGCAGCGCTAAACGTTGCGAGAAGCGCCGAGGTATAGCCCATCATGAGTATCATGAGCAATCCTACCACAAAGAAGAAAACACCCATCAGAAAGAATGTGACACCAATTATCCTGTTCATCCGCTTCTCATGCATGAATAAACTTGTGCAAGCGCGTTTTTATAGTTATACAATTTGCTTTGAGTAAATGAAGTAAAGTAACCAAAACGAAAAGCGAACTAGTGCCTCTACATTTAGTAAGAAGTTATCATGCAGCAGCTACACAGCATTCAATGGTTTGCCAGCGTTTATTTTTTTACTTGTCACCGAACCAAACGTAGTTGCGACTGATTCAACAATAATCTTGCAAGGCGTTGGCAGCTTATATGCTGCTTTCTTCAGCGCAGTCTTTGCCACTATGATGTTGCCCTTGTTAACGCGCACTTCAATGATCTTCTGGCCCTTGAAAACCCGTGCTGCAGTGCCTATGGGCTTGCCAAAGCTCTGCCTCATGCCGGACTGGAATCTGTCCGCGCCCGCGCCTGTTGCCATGGCGTTTTCCCTGAGTACCTGATGAGGATAAACGCGTATTTTGAGGAAAAACGTACTGCCTCTTGCAATACTTTTTTCTATAGTTTGAACAGTTACAACTCTTGCTGCCTCGAGGGCGTTGTGTCGTATCTGAACCGGGCGCTGGGCTATTAAAAAAAGCGATGTATCATAATCGGCCTTTGTACCAAGTTCAAACTCGGTAATCTTTGGCTTGGGCACACCCTTCACATATCCCTTCTTGGGCACTCGTGTACTTTGACGGGTGTTCGGGCGCTGGTGTTTTCTATAACATCTTCCTGGTCTTAATCCCATAAAATCACTTTCCTTACTTAATTGGTAATATTTAAATATGCAATTAGTTCTTCCGGGTTAATGGATCTAGAAGCCAAAGTTTTTGTGATGGATATGGTGCTCTTTGCAAAGCCCAGGTTTCTCTACTTATTTACTTCACATTCCCAGCAAACCTGAACAATATAGGAGTTATTATTATCGTGAGCAGAACTGCTGCTATAACTATTGTATAAATCTGCTGGGTCAATACACCAGCAGCAAGCGCAACCTGTGCAATTATTATAGAATATTCGCCACGCGGTATCATCCCAATGCCTATCATAAGCTGCTCTTTTTTTCCGAAATTATAGAGTTTGCCGAAAAAGCCGCAGCCGACCAGTTTGGCAAATGATACAGCAATAACAAGGATCACTATAATACCTATATAGCTAACCAGTGCGCCCAAATCGAGTATAAGCGCGGAGTAGGCAAAAAACAGTGGTATGAAAAAACCGAATCCTATTGTCTTTATCTTTGGTGCTATTACATTCTCCGCTAGGTGGGACCTGTTCATCGCCATTCCAACTAGGAACGCGCCTATAACCCCTGCTATACCAACACGCTCACTAACAAACGCAACAATGAACACAATGACCAGCGGTATCGAAAGCATTATCTGGTCGTCCCTTGCCTTGCTGAACATATGCAGGAATCCTGTCATGAATCTGGAGCCGACAGTAAGTATCAAAAAGAAGAATCCCAGCACAGCAAAGAACAAAGCTGCAATCTTCCAGATTTCCACGACCCCATAGGTAAAGTAGGTTGTAAGAAGCGACAAGGCAAGAACAGCAACCACATCATCGGCAGATGTCACAGCTGTAAGTTTCTGATAGACTGTTGAGCGGAATTCGCCAATATCAATTAGTGAACGAAGGGAAATAGCAGTGCTCGTTGAAATCATGGCTGCACCGAGAACCATGCCTATTTCCATGTTGTTAAAAACGCCATATCCTATCATAAAGCCGGCAACAAAAGAAATCAGCGCACCCGCTACAGCCAGAAAGCTTCCCCTGTAAATGTCCTTTTTGAACTCATCAAACCTTGTGTTCAGGCCTATGAGGAACAGCAAAAAGAGTATGCCAAAGCTCGCTATCTGTGACAAAAATACGTTAGGATGCACGAGCCCAAGCAAAGGTCCCACGGTTATGCCAGCTATGACCTCTCCTACGAGCGACGAGAACTTTAGCCGTTCAGCTATCTCGCCAAATATCTTCGCCGTAATGAGTATTATTGCTATGTCGAGCAGTACCTGTACTTCTAGCGCCATTCAATCACTGTTCCTATATATGATAGTCATCGCTTAAAGATTTCATAACAAGAAAGCGTAATTTCAGAGTAATGTAATAGTTAAGAGCGCTGGGAGGGCTGCTGGGAGCTAAGAAACAAGATACCTGTTTCACTTAATTTAATGCGAAACTTTAAATACTTAACTCAATATGTTATATAACCTCAATAGTTATATAGTATGGCGAGAATATGGAACCAAGAGAAAAGCACGCCACACTGGCAAAATCCAATGGCGTCAGAATTGACATAAAACAGGCAATAAGTGGCAAAAAAATAAAAGACTTTGCCATAAATATCTCCGTGCTAGTAGGCAACAAAAGAAAAGATGTATTTCGTGTTGACACGGCTCATGGATACCTCCATACCCAAGAGTTTTGGGTCTCGAATGAGCCCATTAAATTGCAAGATAAAAGAAAGAAAGATTATAAAGGGGATTTTGGAGCATGGAAAGACAGAGTATTGAAGAATTACGAAAAATACATAAAATTGTACAAAAACAGACTGAATAAATGATTGGGTGATTTGGATGAAAAAGAAAAAAGATATGGGAATAAGATTATTAGATATGTTTGTACGTATGCAAAGTGAATATCCAGATATATCACCAGATAGAGTACTAATCATAGAAATAAAATTACTCAAATATATAGTAACACCAGCAAGAACAGAAATTATGGAAGCTATACAAGAAAACAGACCAAATTCTGTTGGTGAACTGGTTAAATTAGTTAATAGACCGCAAGAATCTGTTTCTAGAGACTTGACAATACTAAACAATTATGGCGTATTGGATTTTGTAAAGAAAGGAAATGTAAGAAAACCTATAATAGAAAAAGATATAATTGCTGTTCAATGTTAAAGCGCTGGGAGGGAGATTTGAACTCCCGCTCCCGTTTCCAGGAACAAGCTAACTGGTTTTTCCGCCTTCATGAAAGGCCGTTCCAGGCTTGCGCATTTACCAAGTTCTGCCATCCCAGCATTCAGAAACTGTTAACCCTAGCACTTTTAAAAAGATTGTTCTTGAAGACATATTCATGAAAGCGGAAGCTTCCTCTTCGTACGGAAAGCAAAGCTTTCCAGCGACTCAGGAAACCTTTGGTTTCCTCGAGTTGGTCAAGCTTTCTGTTGGGATTAGGAGAAAGGTTGAATGAAAGACATAGCAAAATTCATTTTCGAGGTTGGAACATTGAAGAGGATAAAGCGTGGGTGGCTCAAATCAGAAGGTGTCGGCAATCCGGAAAGCGTGGCTGAGCACGTATACAGAAACGCAACAGTTGGCTATATCCTGGCGAAACTCGATGGAGCTGATGCGGACAAAGTAATGAAAATGTGCATGTTTCATGATATACCAGAAGTTCGCATAGGTGACCTGGACAAAGTCGCCCAGAGATACATAGACAAAAATGAGGCAGAGCTTCAGGCTATGATAGACCAGACAGAAAACCTGCCTGACAATATAAAAAATGAAGTACGATCCCTGTTTATAGAATTCAACGAAAAGAAAACAAAGGAAGCAATCATAGCACGTGATGCGGACATCCTTGAGCTTTTGTTCCAGGCCAAAGAATATGCTGATGTCGGCTATACAGGTACGGAATACTGGCTCGAAAAAAATTCCAAATTACTGAAAACCGAATCGGCAAAAAAACTTTTTGAAGAGTTAATGAAGCAGAATGCATTTGCCTGGTCAAAGGGTCTTGAGAATTTGAAGTGATTAAAATTTCTCCGCGTCCTCGACAAGCATGTCAGGTATGTCGCCCTTGAGGACTTTATACTTGAGCCTGCACTTGTTGCATATGAGCTTGTTCTGCTTTTTGTCATAGTCCACGCCGTCGCGACATTTGGGGCACGCAAGCACATCGAGAAGTTTTTGTGGAAGCATAATAGAAGTTTGAGAAAAAAAGTATTAAAATCAGTGACGGAAAGTCCTTTCACCTGTAAATACCAATGCTATATCATGTTCATTCGCAGCGTCTATTGATTCTTGGTCTCGTGTTGACCCGCCCGTTTCAGCAACAGCTCTTATCTGCTTTGTAGCGCCTATTGCATCCATTGAATCCCTGAAAGGAAAGAGTGCTTCTGAAGCTAGAACCGCTCCATTAAGACTATAATCATGAGTTATATTTCTTACATCGCTAACTCCATCAGCCTTAGCCCTTTTCATAAGTTCGGAACTTCAATCTATAGCGTAATTAACAGCACGCACTCTATCTTGTTGCCCTGTTCCTGGACTTATCAAAACTCCGTCTTTGAAAATAGCAACCGCATTTGACCTTAATACATAAGCCGCGTGCCAAGCATATCGCAAGTCTCTTAGTTCTTGAGATGTTGGGTGCCTTTTAGTGACGACACCAAGACCGGTTATTACTTCATCGCCCCGCGTTATTTGTGGAGTTAAAAGATCTTCATCAGTCCTTATTCTGCTAAGGAATCTGTCTTCGAAAGAAAGCATGCCATCAGCATCTGGAAGAGTTTTAATTACAGGTGATGCTGTATCACCTACATACCTGGGTATTTTGTCAAATCCATCATATTCAAGTGCTCGTAAATCGCCTCTTTTTGCAAGCTCATCTAAGGCACCTATTTCGTAGCCTGGCGCAGCTACGGCTTCTATAAAATATTTTGCTGTTTTACCATCAGGATTTTTCTCCACGAGAAGCTGTGCGAGTTCTTTGGTGATAGGTCTGCTAAATCCAACAACGCTTCCGAAAGCAGCTATCCAGTCAACCCACCATGATTTTAAGAAAGCACTAACAACATCAGCACTTTGTGCCGCGCCGCCGCATGGGTTTTCATGTTTCATAACTGCACATGCTGGTCCGTCGCAATATTTTAAAAATTCAGTTGCCCAAACAGCGTCTTCAACGTTTGTAAGCGAAAATCCTTGTTTTCCAGTTTTCACCTCTCTTACACGAAAATTATATTTGTCATTTACAAGAAGCCTGAAAAGTTGATGAGGATTTGTCCCATATCTCTCGGTTATTCCTGCTGTGGTGTAATCAATATCTCTAGATGAACCATCTTCATAAGTAATCGTTAACTTTACACCTACTGGCTTATTTCCAGTAAGAGCTGTTCTGTACATGTCTTTGAGTGCCATTAGAAATCACTTATTTTTTCTGCGCAACTTCTACCTCTGATCTGTAAGCCTCAAATTCATCCAATGTTTCAAACCTGTTCTTGTGAGCGATCCGCCATACGTCATCCCTGAAAACAGCGCCAGCAGAAGCAACAATCAGGCTGGGATCAGAGAAGTCGAAAAGGCTCTGAGCTATTTCCTCTGGTGTCTCGCCTGTGAGGGGAACTCTAATAAGAGATCCAAGAAACTCCATGTCATCATACAGGCTCAATGAAACTGCCTGGCCATCAGCACTTCTGTAAGTCGGCAGCCCGATGCCATTACGTTCCATAATAATGTCACGGTAATAAAATCCATGCGCAATTACACCGATATCATCGTCACAAACAGGTTCTGTTCTGGTTGCAGTTGAAAAAAGATAAGAGCACGAAGACGGGTCAGAAATTGTTGGGCTGACAACCAGCGCAACCCTCGGCGTGCTCATCGAGTCCGGTTCATAACCCCATGAGTGCATTATAGATCTTGATGTCATTTCAGGGTACCTGCAGGAAAAGTCGTGCTCAAAATTCAAAACCGGCTTTCCTCTCTTCATTCCCTTGTCTGTCTGGGCGCCATTTGTAACAGCAAGAATTCCATCAGGCCTAATAAGCATAGTATTGTAGAAAATCAAGTCAGCGTCGGGCTTTTCCCAATCAGCTGGGTCAATCGGCGCCAGCCAAAGCCTGTCTCCCTGTGGAACAAATTTTCTTTTCTTGTTGGGCAGGGAGCGCATCTGAACAAGGTAGCCAGCAGCCGGGTTTCCAGAAGGAGTAACGTATGCGACCGGCATTCTCCCGTGATAAACCATACAATTTTATTGCCAGGGATGTATAAAAAACTTTTAATGAAAATTGCCGTAATTTTTCTGATATTTTATAGAATCACATCTTGGGATAAATCTTCCTGTCCATCACAACACTGTCCGTCTTCGCAGCAATTCCCCGTCTCTTTGTCATTTCCTCTGACGTCATGGCAGCTTTGGAAAGCGCAACGAGCTCGCCTTTGAGGGTAAGAATAGCAACGAGCTCGCCCGGTGCAATGTCCTTGCTCACTTTTGATATGCCAACGCTGTAAAGAGGCGAACCGCTGGCTATGGAAAAAACAGAAGAGTCCTTGATTATTATCTTTGGCAAATGCTCAACAGCCGCTTCCACAGGAAGTATGTAGTTACGTATGTCTTCTTTTTTGTTTTCTTTCCATGCAACATAGGCATCGGCCAAATCTTCCATCCTTACAAGATTCTCTTCGGTAAATCGTCCCACACTTGTGCGGCGCAGCTCAGTCATGTTAGCGCCGCCTATCAATTTGCCGATCTGATGACACACTACACGCACATAGGTACCTGCCTGGCAGCTCATCCGAAAGAGAACGTCTCGGCCGTCAATTTCAATTATGTCAAAAGAATAGACATAACGCTCGCGTTCGTGTCTTGCAACTGCTGACCTGACCGGCGGCATCTGTTTTATCTTACCTATGAATTTCTTCGTCGCCGCCAGGAGCTCGTTCTTACTCACGTCTTTGTGCAGCCTCATGACGCCAACATATTCTTTATCAAGACCTTGCAGAGCAGGCATGACCTTGGTTGCACTGTCAAGACACAGAGGTAATACGCCGCTTACCGATGGGTCCAGCGTCCCACAGTGTCCAGTCTTACCCGCACCCAAAATCTTTTTTACGGTAGAAGCAACATCACGTGAAGTAGGTCCGGGCCATTTGTCCAGCAGAATGAAGCCGCTCTTCAGCAATTCATCAACCGGTCGTGCGCCAGGATACCTACCATAATTCGTCGGCATGTCGTTGCTCTTTATGATGAAGTCCATGATTAGATTTGGTCAGAAAGATTATTAAGGAAAATGTATTTCTTCCTGTCTTAGTTTAAGCCATTCATTTAATGGTTTGTATGGTACTCCCATTATAGCTTTATCTACTACTTTGAATTCGAGTGGTAATCCATATTCAAAAATAAGAAATCTCTTAACAGCTTCGTCTCTCGCCTGAAAACCATTTCTACGATGTTCTACCAAAAACAAATCTCTCGCAGCATCTTCAACATAATGTCTTAGTTTAACCAACTCAATAAGTGTCAAATCCAGTCCAAAGCAATATCTTAATGTACGTCTAGCATATCCAAAGTCTCTTTGCACTAAGTCTTCTGGTTTTTTTCCTTCTAGATAACACAAAGGCATTTAGAAACTTTATACGAAGTGCTTAAAAATAGCCAAAATTTATAATATGTTCTTTTTCCACCAGGATTAAGCGAACGCCAGTGAACCAAAATTATAATATGTTTCTTTGACTGCAAACTACTTTCTTTTTCCGCCAGCGCTTTTTTCAAAAAGGGTTATTACATGTAGATCTTCATGACCTTCCTGATTATTATAACAAGCGGCACCGAGCAGATAATGTACCAGCCCAGCCAGCCGAACGTGCTTCCAAGAAACGGCAGCACGAACGGAAGCGTTGCCACAATCTGTGCAACCTTTACGTTGCTGTTCTCCAAAGATATCTTGTAATTATATTTTCCTATTTCGGTTTGGCACGGGATTTGACAGCTGGTATCTCCTATGCTGACGGTGTTATCTATTTTCTGCACTGCATATGTGTTTTCATCGAGAACAACACTACCGGCTCCGTCTTTAATTACAACCATTTTGTCGCTGTAAAAAGTGGCGAGGGACGGCAGAAGGAGCATAACCACAATAAGCGAAACAATCATAGGCTTCATGGTCATCTTCATCATTCTGTTGTTCTCGGTAAGCAGGTCGCTCATCAGTCTTTTCGAACGTCCGGTGTCGCCAGCCTTCTGCGCGTCCTTCATTTCCTTGCTTATGTCCTTTGTCTTTTGTTTTATCTGCTTGGCTTCATTCTGGTTTATGAGTATCTTGTAAAAGATGTTTATGACGATAAGTATAATTATGGAAAATATCAGGACCGCTAAAGCGGGTGTATAAACAAGTAGAAAACTGAACAGAAATTCCAGCACTTTATTCGCCAACCTTTGTCATTTCAATTTTCTTAATTCTGTAGCCTTCGCCTATTGAATGTTTTTTGCCGCAGACATTGCACTTGTATCGAAAATCAACCTTTCTCGTTGGTTTTTCGCGACCCTTGGGATTCTCCTTAGGAAATGAACCATAACCCTTCAGCTTTCTCAAAAACCTTCTTTGACTCCTTGTGTCCTGGCGTCGTGGCTTTCTCTTTGCTTCCTCCACAGTGTGCTCCGTGTGCTTCTTGCAAAAAGGGCAGTATCTTTTCTGAACCTTTGGTATTTTCATAATTAACACGCTACACTTTGATAGGCTTATTCGAATAGATTTTAACTGATTATTGCACTCTGTAATGATTTTTCCAGTTACTTTCTCTTAAGGGCTAAAGCTTAAAAGGTTGTAGCTACTTTTCAACCTTCTCTATTATGCCTTCTTTCAAAAGAAGCTCGTCCAGCGGTGCCGGAATGCTGACAATATCGCTCTCGTTGAGCTTGTAGCTCTTCATGTCAGGCCCCACAAACTGGGGTGTTGCCTTCTTGACCAGGTACATGGGCTTTTCTTCCTCTTTTCTGTTCAGCTCGGAGAAAAACGTCTCCCTGTACTGCTTGAGAATGTCCGTAAGTTTGTAAAATAGTTTTTCCTCGTCCTTTGACATATTCTCCGCTGGAAGTCCTGTTCTGACCGTGTCAAGAACAGCAGACACTATCTTGCCTTCCCGGAGCTCAAAGAACCGCTTTATAGTGGTCTTGATATTCTCCACTTCAATCATGTCCGTGCTTGTCTTTTCCGTTATTTTTTCCTTGCGGCGAAGATAATCCTTGAGCTGGACTGCAATGTCATCTGGCAGTTTCTGTAGTTTTTTGCTTTGCCTTTCAACCCTCTCGAGGTCGCGTATCTTATCGAAAGTGAGCATAAGTTCAATTAAATTACAAAAACATTAAAAGCCCTTCAGAAGATTACGATTCTGTCAATCGAAACCTATAAAAGGGGTTCGTGGATTTAAGGGTTTCTGCTCCATCATAGGGCATGAGCCCAGAAATCCACGAGCGAGTAAAGGTATTCGCATTGGTAAGGGATATACCCTACCACATAGGCGTAGACAACGAGCCTGACCTGAGCTGTGGCACAAAAAATGCCGTGTTGGCATATCATTTTTCTATAATGGGGCTGAAAACTCGTTGCGTAATGTGTGAATTCCGCTGGGAGGATATGGAGCTTCCTAATCATATTCTCGAACTTCCACACGACGACCCGGAAAAACACGAGTATCTCGAGGTGCTCATTCCAGAAACCGCGCAGTGGGTAGTCGTAGACCCCACATGGGACAGCAACATCCACCATCCTTCCTTCCGAATCAACGAATGGGACGGAATAACCAGCACACCAATAGCAGTGCCTGTCCTGAAAACTTATTCCCCTGAAGAGAGCCAATTACTTAATGTGAGTTATGATGCTGAGGCAGAACACGACGAAAAAAACAAGGAATTTCTTTTTGCCATGAACCAGTGGATAAATGAGCAGCGAAAACTCCGCATCGCCGTAACCAATCAGTGAACCTTGCCTTTATGCAGCGCCAGAGAACGCATCGTAGGAAATTCCTTTCCGCAAAGGCATGAGAACCCGCGCATTTTTCGTTTTTTTGTGTAGGTACTGCGCTTCATTTTTCTGAAGGGATATGCGACAGGATTGCTAACCTTCTTTGAGTTGAGGAACTTGCAGTGGTCATCCGGTGTGCAGATGCCAAACGATTTATAGAACTGGTCGTTAAAGCAGTTCGCAGGCGTTCTCAGGTTAGTTTGGCTCCACCTTATTTGGCCTAGAAGTATGTTTGTAGGCAATGGTTGTTTGTTTTTCTGGTTCCATTCGAAAACCTTTGCTTCTATTTCCTGCGCTGGCCAGTTCATCATCCTCAAAAAATTGGTCAGTGTAAAGATACTGCGCTTTCTTCCGTCCTGCAAACCAGCAAGTATGTTCTTTATGCACGGTGGAAAAAGCTCCTCTGGGACCTTGTTTTCCCAGACGATCTTTTTTACCTCTTTCTTGGGCTCTTCCTTTTTCCTGAGAGCATTCCAGTCCATGGCATCCGTAAGTAGGTCCGCGGCATCATCACCTGCCTCGAAGAAGTCCGGGTGCTTTTTTGAAAGAACATTGCCGAACTCCGCATCCTTTGGTGAAAAGCCCTTCAGACCAGAAGGTTTAATTGGCACAGAAACAAGCCAAGTTTTCTCATTTAACGAGTAGGGTGCGCGGAACATATGGCGGTTCCCCCACATCTTTTCTATTTCCACGAAGTAGAACGGATTGAGTTTGCTCGGTGACTCGCCAAGGATTTCTATGAGCTGCTTTGCGCCCTTTGTCCTTACGAGTTCCTTTAGGAGACGGCCTCTTATTTTTTTCCTGATAAATGAAGCTATTATCCTAGGCACTTCCGGATACATTTTTGTAAGCGACTTGTAGTCAATCTCCTTTGGAAACATGCTCCAGGGAAGGCATATGTGAAAGCCGCGCCTGCCGGAGAATTTTATTCCAGGATTTTTTATGCCATACTTTCTGAGCAACCGGATTATCATATCTGCCGCGAGCTTCGATTCGTCCAGTCCGAGCTTTGAGTCTATGTCAAGTATAATATCCCATCCGCTGCGCAGCTTCTCGTAGTTCTCGTTCGTTATAGCCATGGGATTTGTCCAGTGTTCAACAGAAATGTGAAAAGAAGTAACTCCCTTTCTTATCATCTGCACGACATCCGAAGGGTACTGTAAAATGTTCGGGCGCTGGTCATAGCGGCCGTCCCAAAAAGCGCCGGCAACCTCCCTGCCTTTTGCGCTATTGAGAAGCTCGCTGATTACATGCTCGTTTGAATAGTAATCCATAAGATGCTGGCGGTTCATAATTAGAATAAAACAAGAATCCTTTAAAAATAGTGAAATTTACTGGGAGCTACTTTACGAACGATAATGAGTCACAAAAATAATATGTTCTTTTGACTGCAAGCTACTTTTCTTCCCAAGATGTTGCAAAGCAGAGCTTTGCGACACACATCGAAGCTTTGCTTCGATGATGAAAGGAGCTTACTTTACCAGCAGCTTTGCCTTGTCTAAGTTGTATTTCCAGTCCTTTGGCAGCTTGCCCGTGCGCGCATAATATTTGCCAAGGCGTCTTATCTTTGATTCAAGCAGTTCCACACCATGGGTTGCTTTTGCATCGTGATGATTCTGGTTAAGGTGCTTGTGAAGATTTACAGCTCTTTCAATGAGATTATAAATGTCATCCGGTACTTCCTTCTTTACTTCCTTTTCCGTTATTTTAGAAACGCGCATATTAAGGCTGCGCACATCTGGCACGCCATACTGGTCGCGTAGAATGATGCCAATCTCTGCGTCCGTCTTGTTGTCCTTTGCCAGTTTAACTATAAGTTTTTCTATTTCCGCGGGTTCGTGCATCAGCCACGCCGGCCTTCTCTTCTCGGGCTTATGTGAGCCTGATTTTCCATGTTTTCTTGAGTGCATTCGTGCCATAATTATCACCTAATTAAGTGGAATGATGTGAGGTTGACGAAAATTTACTTGCTCGTCCTGACTTCGCCCTTAGTTTGTATCTGCCTCTACTTTCTACATTCAATAATGCTTTAATAACTTTGTCGCTGCCCTGGTAATGTCTTTTATACGAGTCCAGAACAGCTTTCCATGCCTTTTCCATTATGACGAAGTGTGTCGATTCAAAGACCTCGTGCAGTAGGTAAAGGTCTACCGCTTTGTCCTCTTCCCTCTTTGAAATAAAACCCAATCCAAAGTCAATAAAGTAGAGGGAAAATATAGATCCGTCTTTCTTCGGTGTCCACTTAATTATCATGTTACTAGTCGTAAGGTCGCCGTGAATTATGTCATAGCTGTGAAGCAGGGCAACATTTCTTCCTATTTCCTTGCAAATACTCGTGCAGTTTTTATCGAGGACATCCTTCACTTTCTGTCCATCAATAAATTCCATTTTCAATGAAGTCTTGTCTTCCTCGAGAATTTGCGGTGTAAGGACCCCAGCACGCCTTGCTTCCCTAAGCAGTCTCGCTTCCAGTGCAGTGCGTCTTTTGCGCAGCTTGTCGTCCAGTTCAGCAAGCCGGTAGCCTTTTTTGATTCGTTCCTTTACTACCACACCGCCTTCTCTGCTCAGTTCGGCCTCAGCGCCTTTTGCTATTAGTGACATAAATATCAAAGGAATTATTTGTAGATATCACTCTTTTTAGATTTGTAAGGTGTATCTGTTTTATACGGATTTGAAAATAAGTATGGATGGATTGCTTCGCTTTCTGCTTTCGCGGCACTTTTTGAATAAGATTCGCCGTCTGCAGCCTCTATTTCAGGCTTCCATTGCGTAAATTTCTTTGCCGTACTTGCTACAACTTTTTTAACTATCCCAGAAACATCAGATTTTGTTCCAAATCCTGTCTGAAATCTCCAGATCACGTCTTTTGTTTTCAATGATATGGCATAGAAAAACGTGTCAAATGAGCCAATATACAACACATCATTGACTATGAGAGGGGATGCCGCTACTACTCCACCCGTAGAAATCTTCCACGATTCTCCTTCGCCCAATGGCACTGCATATATATTATTATCAAAACATCCGAAGTATATCGTATTTTTATGTATGCATATAGGCGAATCTACTTCTCCGTTCGTGCGCATTTTCCATATTAATCGCCCATCGCTAGCATTCAAAGAATAAACATTTTTATCATAAGAACCGATTAATACAGCACCGTTAACAATTCTTGGAGACGTGCCCGTATAAGAGCCTGTTACATATTGCCATATCATTCTTCCATCCTTTATATCTAACGCATACACATGGTCATTCCATGTGCCAAAATAAACGATGCCGTTTTCTAACGTAATATTTTCTGGATCCGCAGAATCAAACTTATTAAAATACCAAACCTCTTCGTACATTTCGTTCGATACAGCTGGTGAACTACCACCTACACCTCCTGTGTAAAATTTCCATTGTAACCTACCATCTTTGGCCGACAACGAGTAAAAATGCTTATCATAAGAATGGAATAATACGGAATCGTTTACAATGGCCGGACTGGATGTTATTCTACCACCTGTTAGAGTTCTCCACAGGAGTTTGCCATTTTTGTCTATAGCATAAAAATATTGACTATCTCCACCACCAACATAAATGACCCCATTAACAACACGTGGAGAGCCATAATATGCACCAGTTATACCAAGTCTGAATCTCCATAAAAGAGTGCCATCCTTCACATTTAATGCGTATAGAAAGCCGTCGTCTGAGCATATGTATACTGCATTATCAATAACACAAGGAGAAGACGCCACGACATCTCCTGTAAGAAATTTCCATATAAGATAACCAGTATTCTTGTCAACCGCATACACCCGCTTGTCGCAAGCACCAAAAATTATAAGATTTTTGAAACACACAGCAGATGAAGCTACGCCGCCCCCTATAGGTATTTTCCAACTTTCAACTTCTTTATTTTCTAATGTAACTTCTTTTTTACTTTCTGCCAAATATTCTCGACTTTCTATATAATAATTTGTATCGGGCATATTCCCATATTACTAATAGAAAGAATTAAACCTTTAAAATCAAAGATATATTTCATCATCATTTCAATCTTCCATGTTCTGAAGTTCCTCAACAAAACCATCAGAGCCCATTTCCTGTCTGCCGCCAGCATAAGGAAGCATTCCTTCTATGCGTTTTCTGAATTTCTCATCCTTCTTTGCCCTTCCAACCATCTTGTCAATGAGGAATGGGAATTTCTTTCCCAGTTTTTGCAGTCTGTAATTGGCCTTTATTTCCGGTTCGATTTCCTCCCATAATTGTTCATCATATTTCTTCAGGAATTTTTCGCTGAAATCCCCTGCTGCTAACGCTTCGATTGTAACATTTGCCGCGTGCTTGCCAGATATCATGGCAGTGCCAACACCCTCGCCACTTAGCGGGTCTATTAGTGATGCCGCGTCGCCCAAAAGCAAAAATCCGTTTCCATAACATTTTCTATGGTAGCTGGCAAGAGGAAGATTCCAGCCCTTAATGTCCTCCAGCGCGACAGCGTTTTTGAAGCGGTCTTTGAAAAGAGGGTTTTCCTGTATTTCCTTTAGCTGTGCTGCCTTGAGGTTAATCTTCTTGTCATTCATATCCTTTACAATCATACCAAGTCCGACATTTGCTTTTCCATCTTCAAGAGGGAAAATCCAGAAGTAGCCAGGCAAGAGGCTTTTTACAAGATGTATTTCTATCCTGTCTGTCATCCCCGTGACGCCACTATAATATTGGCGTGTACCAACTATGAAATGGTCCGGTGGATTCTTATTAAGGCCGAACTTCTGCGCTATAATGCTATTGGCGCCGTCAGCTGCCAGAACAATAGTTGCTCGGTATTCCTTTTCCTTGCCATCCTCTGTCCCTTTGATGCCCTTTACAAAACCGTCTTCAACTATAACATCCGTGACTGTAAAGATCTTGAAGTCAACAAATTCTTTCACGCAATTATGAAGATACTCATCGAACACAATTCTTCTATGGCAAAAACCAGGAGCTGGCTTGTCCCTGGTTGTTATATCTACGTCAACCAACGTACCATTAGGGCTGCTTAGTGTAATGCCATAAACAACATGGCCAGGCAGTTTTCTATAACCTTCCTCTATGCCTAGTTCGCGCATAATTGCAGCAGCTTTCCGTCCTTGGGCATCACCGCATATTTTATCCCTGGGAAAACCGTCCTTATCAATTAAAAGTACTTTTTTGCCTGCTTTACCCAGGTACATGGCTGCCGTAGCTCCAGCAGGTCCAGAACCAATTACAATAACATCGTAATCCATAGCCTCTTTTTGGCAATAACGTTTAAAAAGCATTTACTAGACATCAATAAGAATAATGATCATTATAAGAATAACATGGACCTAAGACGTGTGTGGCTCTTGCTAAAAATAAAACATCTGATGATAGCAGCACTGTTAATACTAACTGCTTACGGTATCTATCGTTATGGTACCAGTAACCTGCTGCCCATAGCGGCCATTACCTTGACAGCAGCTATACTCGACATCGCAATAAGCTTTGTGAAAGAAAAAAAGTTTTTGGCTCCTGAAAGCGCGATAATATCCGGGCTTATTATTAGCCTGATTATCCAGGGTGATCTGCCCCTTCTAATGGGACTTGCGGCAATAGCAATTCTGTCAAAGCACTTGATACGTATAAAAGGCAAACACATATTTAATCCGGCGAACTTTGCGCTATTTGTAGGGTTATTTCTGCCTGTCTCAGAAAGTTGGTGGGGGGCATCTAACGTCCTGCTGGCAGGCATACTTGGCCTGGTTATAGTATTCAAGCTGAAGCGTTTTCATCTCGCCTTGCCTTTTCTGGCTGTTCACGCCGCGATCATGTTTGCCCTTTATTCCGGCCAGCTGGCTTCGCACATCGCTTCCGGCTCGCTTGTTTTCTTCGCATTCTACATGCTCATCGAGCTCGTGACGTCGCCGTCTAAAATGAAAGGCAGGATAGCCTTCGGGGTTTTGGCTGGGATATTTGCGACGCTGCTGTACGTTGCCTGGCTGCCTGCCATGCTCGTCGGGGCGCTGTTCTTTGCTGATTTATTCGTACCTCTACTCAACAGGCAGGGTGACTCCAAGCCTAAGCCGCAGCAATTGCATAACGAGTCTACAACTAATCCTAATTGGTAGACGATTTCTATACTTTATATACGTTTAATACACAGTATACAATGTATGCAAAACAATGAAGAGAGCACTATACGCATTAAAAAATATAATAAAGAGCGGATGAAAAAAATCGGGGAAATGGGAAATTCTTATGACGACATTATAGAAAAATTGCTCGAGTTTTACGAATCTAAAAACAAGAAAAAAACAGGTGAAAAATAATGGTACGTTTAGATAGAATAACAATGCAGGGATTCAAGTCCTTCGCCAACCGGATAACCATACCTTTTCCGGGAGGTTACAATTGCATATGCGGACCTAACGGATCCGGAAAATCAAATATAATAGACGCATTGCTGTTTGTTTTGGGAACGACATCAGCGAGAAGCATTCGTGCCCTTAAGCTGCAAAACCTGCTTTTCAACGGTGCCAGGGATAAAAAACCCGCCGATTTCTGTGAAGTTTCCATTTATCTCGACAACACTGACAATAAAATACCCGGCGATGAAAAAGAAGTTAAAATAACTCGTCGTGTAACAAGAAGCGGCATATCCATCTACAAGTTGAACGGTCGCACTGTAACGCGTTCAAAGATATTAGACATTCTTTCCTACGCAAACCTCGCAGCTGAAGGCTACAACATAATAATGCAGGGCGACGTCACCAAGATAATCGAAATGTCCCCCAACGAGAGAAAAGGAATAATCGATGAGGTATCAGGAATAAGCGAGTTTGATGAAAAGAAAGAAAAGGCAACGCGAGAGCTTGAGAAGGTCGAGACCCGCGTCCGTGAAAATATGATAGTTGTTGCTGAAAAACAAAAACTGGTCAGCCGCTTGAAGCAGGAAAAAGAAAACGCAGAAAAATACCACACCATAGAGATCGAGCTGAGAAAATCGAAAGCCTCTCTCCTGAAGAAAAAACTGAAAGATGTCGTGCAAAAACATAACGCCTTTGACAAAGAGGTTGAGGAGAACACATCAAAATTCGACAATATGACAAAAGAGATGACAAAAGTGGATGATGAGCTGGAAAAAAAGGAAAAAGGCGTGCTGAAGAAAGGCGACGAGCTGATACAAAAATCCAGAAACTATGATATACTCAGGAACATAGACCGCATAAATAATGAAATACTGAGAAAAAGGGACCGTATAAGTTTCAATGAAAGGGAACTGGAACGTGTCAGGGGTGCTGTTGACAACCGATTAGTGCGGGAGATTCTAAATTTGAAACACCCAGGTGTATACGGAACAATATCAAACCTGGTGGATGTTCCCAAAAAATATTCAATAGCTCTGGAGGTTTCCATAGGCCGCCACAAGGATGATATCGTTGTAGATACCGACGACACCGCTGCCTATTGCATAAAATATCTTAAGGAGAAAAGATTAGGGCGTGCGCGCTTCATTCCGCTTAACAAGATAATTAACAGACCGCGAAAGAGATATGATGGTAAAATGATAGGCTATGCGATAGATCTGATAAAGTTCGGCAAACAATTCCTGCCGGCCTTCGAATATGTATTGAGCAGCACGCTTGTGGTCGAAGACATAGATGCTGCCAGAAAAATAAGGAACTTTCGTGTAGCGACTTTGGACGGCGATCTTGTAGAAACATCCGGCGTGATGATAGGTGGTTTCTATAAAAAATCGCGACAAGCATCAGGCGGTCATGACCTGATGGGTGAAAATGAAAAACTCGAACAGGAAATAGAAGACATGGAGAATGAACTTGCAGGTCTCAAGATCCAGGAGCAGCAGGAATCTGTAGAAGTTGTAAAGCTTCAGACATCAAAAACTCAGGAAGAGAAGGACTTGGAAACGTTCAGGAAAAGGCGAAAAGAATTGTATGAGGAGAGAATGGTGCTCCAGAGTGTAATAGGCCGGGCAAAGATAGAAAAGGCAAAGCTTGAGGCATCGATGGACAACCTGAAGGCAGAGTTTGAGGATTACAAGGATGTGGAAAAATTCTTCGATCAGTCGCAGGAAGAACTGCAAGAGCGTGTTCGACGCTGCCTGATAGAAATAAACCAGATAGGTCCCATCAACATGAAAGCCATAGATGAATACCAGACTCTGAATGTAGAATTCGAGGAGCTCAAAAAGAAACTTGACGGGCTTCTGGAAGAAAAGGAGGCTGTACTTAACATAGTTACGGAAGTGGAAAAGAGGCGCTATGAAAAATTCATGGAGACCTTTACAGAGATAAGCGTGAACTTTTTGAAAATTTACAAGGACATGACAAACGGCGACGGACTGCTAAGGCTGGAAATAGATGGAAACATAGACTCTGGCCTAATCATAGAGGCAAATCCAAGCGGTAAAAAAATACTCAACCTTGACAGCATGTCAGGCGGCGAGAAGACACTCACGTCCTTGGCATTCCTATTTGCCGTGATGCAGCACTACTCAGCGCCTTTCTATGTTCTGGATGAAATAGATGCCGCTTTGGACAAGGCCAACACAAGAAAAATTGACAATCTTATTAAGAAGTACTCAAGCACAGTCCAGTTCATAATCATAACGCACAACGATCTTACAATAGCAGAAGCCGAGAAGGTCTTCGGCGTTTCCATGGAAGGCGGCATATCTAAAGTCTTCGGGATAGAAATGCCAGGTCAGAGAGGATGAATATGACTATAAAATGGGATAAAGACTTTGCAGAAAAATATTACGAAGCGGATTTGGTTGAAAAAAAATATATATTAGGACCTATCGTTAAAAAAATTGTACAGAAAACGAAAGGTAAGAATTTGATAGATTTAGGATGTGGGTCTGGTTATTATTGTAGACCATTCGCTAAATTAAGAAAATGTGTTATTGGTGTTGATAAAAATGAAGAGCAACTAAATATAGCGATATCAATTGAAAAAAAGCAAAAACTAGGAATAAAATATGTTAAAGCGGACATCACAAACCTGAAGTCGATAAAATCCAGTAGTCAGGACATCGCTTTACTTAGTTTTGTTTTAATTGAAACTCCATCTACGAAAGTTGTAAAAAAAATGTTCAAAGAGGTGTACAGAGTTCTTCGAAAGGGCGGAATCCTTGTTGTAGGAAACATGCATCCACATAGTATAAACGTAAAAAGCCCAGTTAGGTATTTTAATTTAAAAAATAAATATTCATATTTCAATAACGGCGCTGTTGGTACTTCAATAGCATTTTTAACAAATGGAAAGAAGCTTGTTTTTGATAAGGACTATCATTATACATTAGAATTTATCGTGAATAGCTTAATCGAAAATAAATTTACAATAACATACGTAAAAGAAGCTGCTCACAGGGAAAAACTCCCAACGCATATAATTATAGTTGCAAAAAAGGTGTCTAAATGAAAGTAATTTTATACATGGCGATGACCGTGAACGGTATGATTGCAAAAGAGAACGACGAAACGCCTTGGTCAAATGCCGAGTGGAAAAATTACGCCAAGAAAGTGAAAGAATGTGGTGCCTTGATAGTTGGCAGAAGAACTTATGAAATAATGAAAAAAAGTAACGAGCTAAAGAAAATAGGAAACCCATTTACAGTAGTTGTAACAAGTGTGGAAAAAGAAGATAACAAATCTTTTGTTTTTGTTAGATCCCCGAAAGATGCTTTGGAAATCATGAAAAAGAAAAGGTTTCATAAAGTTCTTTTAGGTGGCGGGTCGATGATAAATGCAAGCTTCATGAAAGCTGGGTTGGTAGATGAAATCTATCTTGATGTCGAACCTGTTGTATTCGGAAGAGGCATAAAATTATTTTCCGAAGAGGACTTCGAGGCGAAACTAAAATTAATTGGAACTAAAAAGATATCCAAGAATGAAATCCAGTTGCACTACAAAGTAATCGGGCGTTAGTATGAAAAAAACAAATAAAGAACAAAAAAAAGATCTCGGCGGCGTAGTCGAGGAGGAAAATGTAAAGTTTGACGAAGGTGAGCCCCTTCAGTCAGAACAACCAAATCTGAAACAAACTGACGCTGAAAGCGTCGTTCAATCCGGCATAGTAGACGAGAATAAAGTCATCCAGACGATTATACTCGGCAGTGACTGGCAGGAAGTCCTCACTACGCTTGTGGTTGAGGAAGGCATGGACCCGCTATTTGTTGACCTTGTAAAATTAGCAGATGTATTCAGAAGCTACCTTGAGCACCTGAAGAAATTCGACTTCCGTATACCAGCGCGTTTCATACTTGTCGCTGCCATCCTCCTGCGCATGAAGGCTGAGCTGCTGCTGGATGAGGAGGAAGAGAAGGAGATAAAGAAAATGGAGTCAACTCCGCTCAACATAGATGTTCCGCTACTGCTGGCGCCCATGACAAGAAAGACAACGCGCAAGGTCACGCTAACTGAACTGGTGACTGCGCTCAACAAGGCATTCGAATTTCAAGAGAGGAAAGAAGGCAAGAAGATCAGGATGCGGCGTGCCATAGAAAGGTTGATAGAGCCGGAAGAAGATATAGAAATCAGGATAAAGGAAATATACGAGGAGATAACCCAGGCCAAGACAATAAAATTTTCCCAGCTGGTGCCGACATGGAAGAAGATGGAAATAGTTCAGACCTTCCTGCCATTGTTGCACCTGGCCACAAGGGATTTGATAATATGCGAACAGGAAGAGATGTTCAAGGAGATATTCATAAGGTTGAGATTAGATGACAAACCAACAGAAACTGGCGTTGCTTGAGGCAATACTGTTCACAACAACAGATCCGCTGACATTTGAGCAGTTGCAGAAGCTGACTAAAAGCAGAAAAGATGAAATGGAGAAATTGCTAGCCGAGCTAAACCAGCGTTATTCTAACGAAAATAGCGGGATAAAAATATCAGATATGGGCGGCTACAAGCTGATAGTAAAAAATGAATACATACAAAACGTAGCTGACCTCACACCCCATGCTGACATGTCACGTGGCCTGCTACGGGTGCTCTCTGTGATCGCTTACCATGAGCCCATCAAGCAGTCTGACATCGTGAAGGTAATCGGCAACCGCACCTATGATTATGTAAAAGAGCTCTCTGAAAAAGGTCTGATAAATGTCGAGAAGAAATCACGCACACGAATTTTGACGACAACAGACAAGTTCGAGGAATACTTTGAGACGAAGAAGAACGAGCTCAAAAAGAACCTGGATGAAGTCAAGGGAGAACTGAAAGAAGTTAATGAAAATAAAGAGTCGGACGCATAGGTTATTTAGTACCAAGCCGGGAAAAAATCAAGTTTCACTTCATCAACAATGACAACAAAATCCGTCTTCTTTATGCTGTCGGAAAATTTGTTTCTTATGTTATGCATTAGGTCATAAAAGTCCTGCAAATTTTCAGTTTCAATCTCCAGTTCCACTTCCCACGGACCTACGGATTCTATTACATGCACCACATTCGGCAGTTCCAGGCAATACTTAACTATATCATTAACAGATTGTGTTTTTCCTCTTGTATGCAGGCAAAGCTTGAAAAAATTATATCCTATTTTTCTTATATCAAGAAAAGTAACATAGCCCTGAATAATTCCCATTTGCTCCATTTTTTTTATCCTGCTCTGCACCGTTTTCACATTCATCCTAAATTTCTTTGCGACTTCTGTATAGCTGAATCTTGCGTTGTTTGAAATAAATCTTAGAATGTTTACGTCGTTCTTTTTCAGTTTTATTTTTCCCTTGCCCATGAAATCCTCGACTTTTTTCGAGTGAAAAGATTTTTTATTAAGCAGGTAGGTTCTCTGGGATGTTCTGCCTTCTGTTAGGAAAACCACGTCATAGTTATTAACATACTGTCCAAATCTTTCGAAAAAATCATTGCGCAACTTGTTGAATTGTTGCACATTCTCTACGTAGGCGCCCAGCATCATATCCCAGTTGCCTTCACATTTTGCAACCCAGCTTATTCTTTTGTCATTCAATAGAAATTTGTAAATGCTTTCATCTGTCTGTTCCGTATAGCCGGACATCTGAAGATATATTTTTCCCAGAAACAGACCAAGCTTGGCCAGAGACGGCTGAAGAACGAATTTCTTAATTACTCCATCTTCAATAAGCCTAGCTACACGATACTGCACATTGTTCTTGCCCACGCCTATTCGTTTTCCGATCTTGGCAAAACTGGCTCGTGCATCCGTATCCAGCTCCATCAGTATTTTCCTGTCTATCAAATCAAGCTTGTAAACCATATATTAGTCATTATACCGTTTTCCTATTTAAATGTACGTATTTGACTAAATTTTCACGGATAAGTTTTATCAATATAGACAACTATATAGTAGTAACGTAAATTAGGGTGTGAAATATGACTGTAGCAAGAGGCATTTTAATTGGTGGTGCGGCTCTCTTGATAGGTGCAGCTGCCTACTGTGCATTCAGGCCAGATGTAATAGTAGAGAGAAGAGCTGGTTACACTAGGATAACGGACATCAGACAAACAAGAGAAGAGGTAATTGTGAACCTTCTTGGCGGCGGTTCTGGAAGAACGCGCGAATATGAGGATTTCGACGGTGATGGAAATGTAGATCGCGTAACAACAACCACCTGTACAACAGTTATTCCAAGGGAACCAGACCCAGCATACACCGATTGTCGAAAAAACACATCTAATGTTTTTGAATACCGAGACGCCAAGCGGGCGCAAGAATTGCAAAGGGATTTTAACGAACTGCTGAGAGAATATGGAAAATAAAACGAGGTGATAAAAATGGCAGAAGGAGACAACTATCTAAATGCAGTAGAAATGATAGAACTGGTAAGAAGCTTGCCTAATAACAGAGCAAGAGCTAGGGGAGCTTTGTACCTAGCACGATTTGGCATAAGACGCTCAAGAGAAGCGTACGAAGCCGGAGTAAGCATGATGAGAGAATTTTGCCGGCCAAATCAGTATGCTTTGATAGATTCTGTAATAAGAAATCCTGTTGGGGATGTTGGTGGCCTACGTCAGCTTGGCATTTAGGTGGTAAAATATGTCACATGTTGTTAAAGATGAATGGCAAGAGCTTCTGGACATTGCATACGGAAGGCTTGACGAGCCCACAAGACATGGCTCACAGAGCGGTAGCTGTAGCATGCAGGACGTAACGGTCAGGGGAAGACCTACATATCACTATTTTAGCGAATTTCAGGAATGGCCTTCTGTACAGAGCTCAAGAATGCCATTTGCATTCTACGCAGTATTCATGTTTGACCGTGGAATTAGCCACGCCATGCATGAGGAGGATATTTTAGATATAACAGGCCTGAGAAAACCATTTGTAAGAATTCCTGAGTTTGTTTCTTTGTACTTCAGTACACGATTTGGTGTACCAGAAGGTAAATTTTCGCTAAGCTACGATATTAGGAGCAGCTCACTGACTTATCATAGAAAAGGATCCAAAAATGAAAATATGCCTGTTTCTCCTGAAGAAAGCGAATGATTCTATATCTTCCCTATTATTCTCTTGACGTCTTCGAAGACCTCGTCTGGCTTTCTGTTTCCGTCAACAAAATACGTGTCCGGGAAGTATTTCTTCAGCGAGATAAGGTTCTGTCTTATCTGTACAAGCTTGTGTTCTTCCTCGAAAAGCTCAACATGATGGCGCCCCTTTTTCATTCGTTCCATGCATATCTTCGGGTTCGTATCAATAACTATAGTCATGTGGGGCTTGAGGAAGTGCGCATTGAGCTGCTTTAGCACATCCATGGAAGTATTAAGCGAGCCGTAAACAAGCGAGGATAGTATGTAGCGGTCGCATACTACGACCTTGTTCTTCTTCAGGGCTGGTTCTATTTCCGTAGTAAGGTGGTGTGCCCTGTCTGCGGTAAAAAGCATCTGTAGCACCAGCGGGTTCGTTTTCCATTCATCGCGCAGGGCAGCCTTAATTATACCGCCTATAAGACCGTCTGTAGGTTCCTTAGTAAGTACAGCATCCTTGCCTTTGCTCAAAAAATAGTTTCTAAGAAGCGCGGCCTGTGTGGTAAGTCCAGAGCCGTCGAGTCCTTCAAAAACATAGAGCTTTCCTGTCATAAAAATCACTTAACTATTGTTGTTTCAGTATATAGCTGACCAACTTAATATTTAGATACAAGCAAGAGCTTTGCTCTTGCTGTACAGAAAGAACAAAGTTCTTTCTCGTATTACACAAGTTGGTCACATATAGTAAACCAATTTATGATATCCAAACTATTTAATTGGTTTGCTATAAATCCTTTTAAAATAGATTTTTTAATTGCCAGGTGTTAAAATGATAGCAATCGTTATTCCAGCCTACAATGAGGAAAAAACCGTCGCCGCAATCGTGAAAAAAGCGATAAAATACGGCAAGGTTATCGTTGTTGACGACGCGTCCAAGGACAAAACCGTAGCAGAAGCGAAGAAAGCAGGCGCCATGGTAGTTGTCCACAAGGCAAATAGTGGCCTAGGCTCTGCACTTAGAACCGGCTTCGAAAAAGCCCTCCAGCTGCATGCTGATATAATCATAACACTCGACGCTGACGGCCAGCACAGGCCTGAGGAAATACCGCGTTTTGTCGAAATGATAGAAGCAGGCTATGACTTTGTGCTTGGAACCCGCGACCTTTCAAAGTACCCCTTTGTAAAAAGATTTGGAAACTTTTTCCTGCAATTTTTTACTAATCTGATATCAGGAACAAATCTAAGGGATACAGAAAGCGGTTTCCGGGCCTTTAAGGGTGAAGCTCTTAAGAAATTTTACCTTCGTGCCGAGCGCTATGAGATTGCCGTGGAGATAATTTTCGAAGTCGGCAGGAACAGATTGAAATATGCAAATATCTACGTTGACTCGCCAATCTACAGAAAAGGCGTATCATTCTGGGATGGTATAAACAACTTCCGTTATCTGATGCGAAGGCGTAAAAGGCATCTTAGAAGCTATTTTGAGGACTTCCTGTTTGTAATGAAAAACATGTCCCGCAGCCTGCTGGCAAAATTCTAGAAAATGCTCGATCTTACGCCAGTGAGTTTTTTTGTGACTCTGTCCAGCATCGCGTTCATTTCTCTTTCTCTGCTAATAACGACCGGTCTGTCGGGTATTTTTGAAGGGCTTTTCTGCCAACGCCGTAAAACCGTGCCGCTGCATCCAGGTTGCCTCATATTTACCAATATCCATATCACGAAGGTTATTGTATGCCTGCCTAAGAGATCTTCTCATTTGTTCATCCATATTAATCACTTATTTCCTTTCGAAATAACATATTTAAGCTTACGTTGCTTCATGTTAGTTATGGCCGAGAAAGAAAAGACCTACATGCCACAGTCAACAGCAGGCATAATGCGTTACATGGACGTGGAAGACCACATAAAAATAAGACCTTCACACGTAATAGCAATCAGTGTAGTGTTCGGCGCTGCCATAATACTTCTCAAGTTGTTCGCGTGATTAAGGTTAAGAAGATTTAATCTATACGATTTCTATGAATTACGTAAAGAAGACTTGGAGTAATCTGCCATTATGGTCGAAAGTAACGCTCAGCGCTACACTTGCATGGGGATTAATGGTTAATGGAGGTAATGCACTAGTAGCCAAGCGTGAATTAGACAAAGGCTACACCCCACAAGAAGCAGATGAGCAGATAAGAAGCAGATTTGGCCAGCTATATCCCAGATGGTACGACCAAACTACCTATGCAACGGGTACGTTGGGGAGAAAAGTTGTGTACGCGGCTTTCGATTGATTCTTCTCTTATTTAAAATTTCCCTGATTAGTAAAAACATGAATATACTCGTTACTGGTGGCGCGGGCTTCATAGGACGCCATCTTGTAAGCAGGCTTGTTTCAAAGGGTCATAATGTTACTGTCTACGACAACTTCTCCACATCAAAAAAAGATCCCATAGACAAAGTAAAAATAATCGAAGGTGACGTGCGTGACGCGGATGATGTTCAGCGGGCAGTGAGAGGGGTGGAAGCTGTTTTCCATCTGGCTGCCATAACTGAAGCGAGGGCAACAGATGACGATCTGGTGTACAATACTAATTTTATTGGCTCGAAGAATATCTTTGAGGCGGCAAAAGCTGCTGGTGCAAAAGTCGTTTTCACTTCGTCAGCAGCAGTCTACGGCGAGTCAAAGATTACAAAAGAATCAGATGAGTGTCATCCACTGAGCCAGTATGGAAAAAGCAAGCTGCGTGCCGAGAAGATATGTCCTGAAGGTTCTTTCATAGCCCGGCTATTCAACGCCTATGGGCCTGGAGGCCACAGCGTGATAAACAAATTCTGCAAACTAATACCAAAATACGATGATGTAACTATATTCGGGCACGGCAACCAGACAAGAGATTTCATCTACATTGATGATGTAGTAAGCGCACTTATGCTCGGTCTTGAGGCAAGCGGCACATATAACATTGGCACTGGAAAAGAAACCTCCGTAATGGAAATAGTTGACATAATTCACAGCATGACAAAAAGCAAGCCAAACATCAAGTTCGGCCCTGCTGTGCCAGGAGAGATAACGCGCAGCAAGGCAGACATAACAAACATACAGAAAACTACATGGTTCCCGAAAACAGAGCTGCCTGACGGCATTGAACTTGTTCTAAAAAGCCAGGGCTTCGATTTCTCCGTTATTGAACATTTGAAATAGACTAAATAGTTAAATGTAATTCTGTAATGGCACGTGCTATTTTCTTTATTGTCCACGCGTAATCGCGTTCGTCTCTTTCTCTGTATCCAGAAAATGTTTCACCGTCAGGGTAAACACCAGCTTCATACATCAACTTTCTGGAACTAAAACCCTGTTGTAAACCCCTCCTAATATGAATAGTTGCCCCGTTGGGTTCAAGCATCTCTAATTCGTGGCATAGTGTTGTGAATATTTCCAAAACTTGCCGATCTTTAATGTATTCGTATAGCTTTTCTTCGTCCATAATCTCACTCAGAATTCTTCAACATAGTCATTGTAGTGCCTGGCCAGCGTCGCAGCTACAAGTATTATCAGGAAACCGAATGTTATCGCCTGAAATTCTATCGCTAACATGAAAGAAGTATAACCAAAAGAAATTAAAGATGATTACCTGTGCTTGAAAAATTGTATCTGCCTCTCGCGCTTCAGCGCATCCTTTTTCGTGCGAAACTTGCCACAAACCACAAGTCCTTTGTGTAAAGAATCCATTGGTACCCGCGCTTTACGATGACCATTCTAATAATTATTCCCATAAAATAATAAACTTATGCAAACAAGAAAGAAACTCACGCCAGAGCAGCGCCGCGTCTTAATAGAAAAGGGCACAGAAGCGCCTTTCACAGGAAAACTCCTGAAAAACAGGGAAAAAGGTACATACACGTGTGCAGGCTGCGGTTCGCAACTGTTCAGCAGCGAGACTAAGTTTGACTCAGGCACCGGATGGCCGAGTTTCTACGACGTCGCGAAAGGAAACGTAAAGCTTATTGAGGATAACAGTCATGGCATGCACCGGACAGAAGTTGTCTGTGCAAAGTGCGGCGGCCATCTGGGTCATCTTTTCAATGACGGGCCCCATGGAAAGCGGTATTGCATAAACTCCTGTTCGCTGGGCTTCAGGAAAAAATGATGATTTAATTGTTTCTGCATTAATGGTTTGTATGGAAAACCTGACAAGCATAGAATTTCTTGAAAAAATAAAATCCGGTCAGAAGGAATTCAACGACATCTATATGCAATATGCTGATCTTAGCGTCCATGAAATCAGGGATATTACCATCAGAAATTCAAAATTTTTCTTTGTGACAATGAGAAATTGCACTTTTCGGAATGTCACTTTTGAGGGTTGTGAGTTTTTCTTTGCTTCTTTCAATCAAAGCGAATTTGTGCGCATAAAATTTATTAACTGTAAAATTGAGTACTCTGGGTTATCAGAATCGCTATTTGTAGACTCTGAAATGAGGGATGTCAAATTGTCATGGACCGGGTTGGTAAATAGCAGTACCTCTGATATGAAGATGATTAATTGTACTGAATTCAAAGTTTTCAGAAGTGTCGAAGATTTGAGTCCTGCTGATATAGAAAAGGGTTTTGCAAATCTTCAACCTATGTTACAACACTTGGATTTTGACATGCGACAAAAAGTGCTTAAAATACTGGAAACCAGTTCCATAAGGTACAATACTAATTTTTCTCCCAATATGATGCATGATGAAAACAAATATGATAAAAAATCGGGTTCCTACGAATCAGGCAAAAAAGGCTACAACATGTTTGACTCGCTGATAGACAGCGCTGTAGCCGCTTATGGAACAAAACCCGCCTACAAAACAGGGAAAAGTGCGTATGAGGCAAAGAGTGAATATAAAAAATAGTGACCTGGCAAAGACTGCGTCAATAAGAAGGGTTATCTAACTACAATTTTCTCTTAGCTTCCTGTCCTTTCTGCCACAGGAATTTCCAATAATTCATAAAACCTCTTGCAATCTCGGGATTTCTAATCACTATCACGGAAGGTGTCGATTTTGACAGCAGGAATATCCTGACGCTGTCCTTCCAGATAGCAACTTCGATATTTCCTTTTCCGGCTTTAATGTATCGCACCTTAGCCCGTTTCGTGTGAGGCTTGCTCGCCAACTTATGGGAAGAAAATACGCCTGCAAATTTTGTTTTCGGCCATTTTGTTCGGGTCGCCTTCTTCCACCATTCTTTGCCCAGAACCTTATCGAAGCCGCCTTCATAGCCAAAGCTGTAAATAGTATCGCCGCTCTTCTGTGTCTTTCCGAACGCTTCCACAACACCCTTGATTCCTTCCTTTCCTCGATAAACTTTTACTGCAAACTTTCCTTTCGGTATTTTTAGTGTCATACAAAGCATTACATTGCAAAAAAACATAAAGACATGCCTAATCAATATAAGTAGTGACCTGCCATATCATATCCAGAAAAGGAGAGTGACCAACAAGGTCAAACAATTCCTGCCAATTTCTTCGCCTCGTAAACCTGTTTCGGATTGAGATAAACATGCTCGCCGTAGCTTGTCGGCTTCCTCACAATGAAGCCTTCCCTGATCAAATCCTGAGTAACTCTTGCAATATCATTTCTTGCATGAAGAGGAAATCCTTTCGGTATATTGAGAACTTTGATTAACCCTATAATTTTTCAAAGTTCACAATAAGGACTTTGAATGAAATGTGTATTATTCAAAGTCCTCTATTGTCAAGAGCCGTATGCTTTCCGCCTATCCATCTGTGCATCAGCAATCTAAGCTAATAGCATTATTTCCTTTGGCAGTGTAATCATATTCTCATTGATTTTTTCTGCTGAACCCGAAATAATGATTCCCATGTAAGCAGAAACGCTTTCCATGGTTTGTTTAACCTGCCTTGAAGGTTTATCTCCCCAGCCGCTTTCTATAACAACAAGGCCGTTAGGTGTTTTAGCTATAAAATCAGCTCCGCCCTTCTTGTAGTCGTAATAAAGACCGCTTATAATCCTGCTCTGAAGGACATTTATCCGCCACAGAGTATTGGCAACAGAAGTTTCCAGTAGCGGTCCCAACGTCTCGCTTGTTTTATCCAGCTTTCCTATTCTCCACATAAGAGCTGCCTGTAAAACAGGTGTAGCAAAATAATATTTCCAAGCAGCGTTTGCTATCTTTTCAGGCCCGCCATATGGTTTGACGGGGAAGAGAACGCCGGCCTTTTCTAAACCTTCAAACAGCCTAAAAACAGACGTTTCTGATATGTCACTGAAGTTAGCAGCAATAGATTTTATGCTGACACCACCGCCCTTATTGCATGCTATAGACGAGAGAATTGAAAATGCCTTCGAAATAGTTTTCTTGCCTACATCTGAAAATAACGGCAAATCTTCTTCTATAACTCTCCTCAGAATATCCAACGTCTTTTCGTAAAGAACGCTTTCGTCAACCTCGCTTATAGTAAACGGAAAGCCTCGAAGCAGCATATATTGCTCTATATCAGACTGTAAAGATGGTATTTTGGAAAGATACTGCGTTCTGGTTTCTTTAATTACACCTACCAATTTGCTGTAAGCTTCGTTTGCAGAGTGTGTGAGAAATAATGCATTTTGCAGATTATCAGCCGTGTGTGCTGGAGGATATATAATGTTTTTTGTTTTCGCCGACTTGAACAAAACATACTCCATGAATCTTAGCGGGAACAGCCATTCTGTCTTGGCCCTTCTAACTAGATCTGTTGTCATCCCAAATGCTATGGCAGAGGATCCAGAAACTAGAATCATAACATTTTTTGAGCGATCATAAACAGTTTTGATTACTAATGACCAGCTCTTGTCATAGTGCGCCTCATCAATTAGCAGAATAAGCTTGCCTTTGTATGTTTCTAAAGGCCCGCCAAGAAACTTGTTTTCGTATACACTCAGAACTTCTTGTAGCCCGACACCAAACTCTACTAGGCGATCGCAGGATAGGTAGAGGAATTTTGTATTTTTGGCATTCTGAAAGCGCTCAAATATCTGGAAAAGCAGTGTTGTTTTTCCAACACCACGCAACCCTGGAATTATGATAAGTCTGCTCTCAACACCTTCGGGCTTTACGAAATTTGACACGGCCTTGAACAACCGATAGTAAATGGGTCTATACAGAAACTTGCCGCCTGTAGCAGGGTCTGTTGTGTAGTTCTTCGCCAACTCAGACGCTACAGCCAATTGAGTGTTTAGATAACCAACTATGTTGTCTTGTACTTCAATCATATTACTAAATATAGGCATAAAAGTACTTAAAGTTCATTTCAAAAATTGTAATGAAATATAGCTATTTCATTTTATAGAATAAAATGATTAATATTTAGCGCTAGAAGAAATGATGAACTATACATCACTATTCTGATAGTTTAATATACTAAAATAATAGTTATATACTGATAAAATAGATATTTAAACTTATCTTTTCATTAGTTATAAGGTGAATTTGCATGGAAGACAGAAACAAACAGACGTTCAAAGAACGTCAATCGGTTACAGCATTCATAGAAGTATTTGGAAGCTCGCCACTAATAAAGGTTTTAGACTTCCTTATGACTTACAGGGAATTTGACTACTCATTAACAGATATAGCAAAAGAAAGCGGTGTGGGTTGGAACACCTTGCACTCATTTTTCTTCAAGCTGGTAGAAAAAGGAATAGTAAAAGAAACGAGACAAGTAGGTCGCGCGAAGCTCTACAAGCTGAATACAGACAGTCAGATAGCCAAGAATTTGATAGAAATAAACAACCTAGTTACAAGCAAAGCTGTTGATGAGGAATTGAAGCGGCAGGAATTGGGAGCAAAATAGATTTGGTTACATTTGTTACTATTTATAAGTAATAGCTTTATATAATTGAAACATAAGTGATGTTATGAGTCAAAAATTCGACATGAAAAGATACTTTGAACTTATGAGTACCGCAAAAATTGCACAAATAAATGGAGATATGGAGACGCATACAACCCTCAAAAGGCAAGCCATGGATTGCCTTCCGGAAGATCCCGTAGAGCAGAATGATTTGGTCTACGAATTAATGACGGAATTAGGGTTTACGCAAATTAGTGCACGAAGTCATAAAATACCATTTGAAAGCTTAGCAAATTGTATTTCTGTTGTCGAGTATGCAAGAATTATTGAACAATATCAAGAAGAAGGCAATTATTCTTTAGCAGCTTCTCTTGCTTTAGCAAGAGGTGATGGCAAAACGTATAGTGATATGATGAATCTTTTCAGACACCAAGAATTCCAAATTAATTATGATAATCCAGTAGTTAGTCAAACGCTTGGAAAACCGTGTGGAAAAGATTCTGCTGAACAGAAAGACTCATCCGGAAGACCACGACTGGTATATTCAAAGTAATATCCTGTTCGATTGGTGCCTAAATAGTAAAAGACGGGCTAACGTTCTTCGCTAACCTGTCGTAAGTATAATAGTGACCTGCCATAACTTGCGGGCGCATTACAGGTTACTCATTTTTGAACTAATTGGAATGGAAGCGTCAGTAGCGTCACAAACTCTTTTATCTGCTTCATCCAATTATAAAATATGAAGATACTGTTTCCATCATTTGCACCGCCTGAGAAATGGAGAAACTCAAGCCAGAGCAAGAAGCTTGAAGGCGAAGAATGGAAGCAATTACGGCAGAAGATTCTTTCACGCGATAACTTTACATGCGCTTACTGTGGCTACAGGTCTGACAAATACCAAATTGTAGACCACATAGACGGCGATCCCGAGAATAACTCTGATATCAACTTTCAAATAGTCTGCCAGATGTGCAATCTCGTAAAACACTCTGGCCAGGGCTGTGTTATCCAAGGCATTGTTGATCTCTATCAAGAAGCAAAATATGGTCAAAGCGACATAATCAGAATAACAAGAGAGATGCGCGATAAAGGGTCAACAGACGTAGAGGTCATAGCTTTTTTGGGCCTGAAAAATAAGGTTCCTTTCAAGATGGATAGAGAGTATCTCAAAAGACTGTTTGGATTTGTGACTTCTAGAACTGGTGGAGCAGGTGATATGTATAACAACTGGGTTCGCTATCATCAGAGATTTTTAAAATTACCATAAAATACGTCTATTTATTCTATGTATATATAGTATAAACATAAGATTTAAATACTTTATGAATAGTATAATTCTATTAAATAAACAATGTATAAGTGATATAAATGGACATAGAAAAGAGCCGGGAGATATTGCGAATACTTAGAGTATTTAATCCATGGTGGGAAGCCGGTAAAATAGAGAACGTAGAGCCATTTAAGCGGCTGGATTTCTATGCAATCAAAAAGCGTCTGGATGACACAGAGATAGTTACGCTTGTCGGGGCCAGACAGGTAGGCAAAACAACCATGATGGAGCAGATTGTCGAGCATCTCTTGGCTGTGGAAGGTCCTAAGAAAATATTTTTTATCAGGGCCGATAACGCAGGACTAAACGCTGTATCCAAATCACCCATAGAAGATTCATTACAGGTCTATCAGGAATATGTTTTGAAAGAAGAAATTAGCAGCATAAAGTACAGGATTTTTGTCCTGATAGACGAGGTGCAGAAAGTAGAAAACTGGACGCAGAGCGTAAAAAGCTGGTACGACATAAACAAAAAAATCAAGTTCATTATTTCAGGCTCGTCAAGTGCGAAGATAATTATGGACAGCACAAAGCCCTTCGTTGGCAGGGCCATAAATCAAATTCTTGTGCCGTTCAAGTTTGTAGAGGCGGCTAGGTATGATAAATTCGCCGCCGGAAAAGAGCACCAGTATATCAACTCGATTAAAAAAACACTGAAAGATAGCTTGGTAGAAGTGCTGAAGAAAAAAGATATTTCAGAGGCTGATATAGCTGGCTTATACTCAAAATTCCAGGACGCTTACAAGCAGCTTGCTCTTGAAGAATCGTATTTCAGGGCTCTTCTGACTAATTACATAATCAAGGGCGGATATCCGAGAATAGTAAAAGAACCGGATTTCAAGAAATGCATAGAAAGCCTGACAACAAACTACAGGGACGTAATTAATTCTGATATAAAACAAACACATTCCATACGAAAGCCACAGCTAATGGAAGCCATACTTGTTTACTTGGCCAGGAATACGTCCTGGATGCTGAGCATGGAAACAATTGCCAGAGATCTTGAGGAAAACTCTGCCATAATAAAGGAATACATAGGTTTCTTGCGTGATACATTCATAATCTCTGTTTCCGAGAATTTTCGTCATGGTAAGAGCAAACTGGTAAAGAAGAAAATCAAGAAATTCTACATAAACGACGCTGGCCTGAGAAATGTCATAAACAACTCATTTGTTGAATCTGTCGTCCAGGACGGGAATGAATTGGGTAAATTAGTGGAAACTATTGTATTCAATCATTGCCTAAGACTGAAATTTAATCTAACCAGCAAAGCCAGGCCAGACATGTTTTACTGGAGAGAAAACGGCGACGAAATAGACATAATATTAGACTGCATGGAACATGTGCTTCCGATAGAAGTAAAGTATAGGAACAGGATAGACAAGCCGGATGTCAAAGCAATACGCAAATTTGTAGAAAACGGACGGGCTCCTTTTGGCTTCGTTGTCACAGTAGACAAACTAGAGAAAGACGGAAAATTAATTTATGTCCCGCTTTGGCTGTTTCTTTTGATGGTGTAAACATGAAGATGAGCTAGTGACTTCCACTAGCCCGTCTTGTGAGTATAAGTGACCTGCCATAGCCTGTCTTTTGTAAGCCCTTCTTTTTCAAACCCATGAATTTCTTTGAACCCAAGGGCATTTCTTTTGAAAAGAAAGGGGCTTTGCAACATTTATCTAAGCGCTTATTATGGCATTTGCCTGCTTGCACCCGTACGTGCGGTGCCGTTTCATCTTACTGCGACTGAAGTCGCGTTTAGGCATCAAAAAGCAAAACAGCACAAACGGACTGGCACCAAAAGCGCCGCCCGGTCTTGTGCTCTTTTACTCTCAGCCTAGTAAGTTCGTTTCTGTTCACCAACACAAGGTTAAGCGTTGCTTAACTTGTGTAGGAAGAATTTTGTTCTTCCTTACAATAGACTCTCGCCCATGAATTGTGGCAAAGTGGCTTTTACGCCGTTTCGCCCATCTTCCATACTTCTACAAACCAAAGCATAGCTTCGGTCAGGGGTGGACAGAGCTTCCTCAGAGCTAGTCAACGATCACTGGAATCTCCAAGACTGCTGCCTTAGCCCCGGTAGTTGCTGACAGGTCACTTAAGATATTAACAACAGCTGGATTAATAAAGGTTATTGAATAGTCCAGAAAAAGCCTAATTATTTACTTTCGGTACGCAAGGTCTCTGCCCGGTTTTCCAATAACGGAGCAGACCGCGCCTAAAGGATCGCCGTTTGCCATTAATTTATTGTAGTCAAACCGTTCCTCTATCTGAGCCCTGGTATAGCCTTGTGATAATCTGCCTCTCGCAATTATATAATCAGTTACGTTTACGCCTGCGGCAACAAATGCAGCAGCGCCGATTATACCCGCTACTTTTCGCCCAATGTTTCGTGGCATAGTCTTCCTATAACCGAAGTCTTCTTAACCCTTTTTCCCGAAGATGCTCTCTGACAGCAGCCCGGCAGCCGCTATCCACAGTCCTATGGCGTACACCTGCAACGTTTCTATGAATGGATTGAAAATCAGGAGCCCGGCAAAGCACAAAAGTGCCAGAAAGATAGAAAGTGCGCCCGACGGCTTTGATCTTTTCTTAATCCCTGAGAGCAGTATTGTAAGGAATGTCAGGATAAAGAAGGCTGCTGAAACATACCAGTGAACCGGGCCTGAGGAAGGGAATATGCCTACGCCGGCAACTGCCACTGCCGCGAAAAAGAAGACCGGTTTCAGGTAATTGTACCTTTTACCAAGATGTAGTATAAATGGCACGATCAAAATAGCAGCTATTACCAGGGACGCATTGAATACAATAGCATAGTTACTCACGCCCAAGTCGCTTATGTAGTTCTCAAACAGTGTGAAGTCTTTTGCCAGGAACGATAAGACTGTTATGACAGCAAGCGGCAGCAGGCCGCTGACTACACACAGAGCAGAATAGTATTTCATAGTTGCTCAACACCGCTTCTCCGACCTTGATTGCGGCTAGCCTTGCGATTTTGAAAGTAAGCAAGCTCCCTGCCGATTTTTGATGCATATTTCATGTCAGAAGGCATGCATTCACTTACCCGCTGCTCTATCTCCCTTTGGCTAAGCCCGTCCCGAAGCAGTCTGGTTGTAAAAACATAGCCACCATAGGTATCACCAGCTAATTTGGTCAAAACTAGTCCTGCCGCACCAAATCCAATCATTAATGAATAGTTCATATTAACTGGATGCAACTAAAAATTCTTAAGCAATTAGAAGTAGGCCGGAGGGAGGTGCCAAAGCCGAAATTTCAAAAAAAACGG
>JBAZQV010000039.1:0-7902 GCA_041645025.1 Candidatus Aenigmatarchaeota archaeon | reverse complement strand
GTAGTATTTGATAATTTGCCGGAAGGAATAAAGGAAATAACAGAGCCCTGGTTTAAGTATTATGAAGAATGCGGTATTCCAAAGCCGGTAGAGTGGCTAATACCGAAATACATTCCATCAACAGGAATCGCGATATTAGCCGGGAACACAGGCTCGGGAAAGAGCTTCGTAAGCGAGGAGATTATTTCGGCAATAGTAAATCAAAGGAAAGTTTTTGGTGAACTAGAAATCAACGGCGGTGGTAGGCCTGTAATCCTCATAGACATGGAAAACGACCACTCTATACTTTATGAAAGATTGCAAAAACTTGGCGGTATACCGGAAAAATCTCTTCTTGTTTTTAATATGGAAGAAGCATTTAGCGTTGAAGCGCCTGACGAACTTCTAAATTTTATAGACGAACTGAAACCATGTCTTGTAATCATGGATACTTTGCGCCGCACTTATTCCGGCGATGAGAACGACTCAAAGGTTATCAACGAAATATACAAAACGACCTTAAAACCCATAGCAAAAGATTGCTGCTGCCTGATACTCGCTCATAATAGGAAAGTTGGTGCATCAAACAAAAGTGGTGGCGGTAGTGACGACTTGAGCGATATACGCGGCACGGGAGACATAACGGGCATAGCAACCGCTGTTCTCATGTTGCGCAAGAATATAGACAACACCATAACAATTATGCCTAAGAAGCTTCGCCCGGCAGTCTTGGCAGAGCCTTTCACGGTGAAGATAGAAGATACAGGAGACAAGTTTATTTTTAGACATTTGGGGACTTCTGAAAATCTAGGCGCTCTTATGATAGGCCTTTCTGATAGGTTGCTTGTTTGGCTAAAGGCTAACGTTGAGTCTATGGCTTTAGTAAAGACAAAGGAGATGAAGGCGGCTATGAAAGGAGAAGATGCTTCTAACAGAAGTACACAAGACGCGATAAATGTGCTTATAGGTAGAGGATTGCTCAAAAGAGAGAGGGTAGGAGTATATAGGTTCATGTTTGGGAATGCAACGGTGGGGGTATTTACAAAGTGAGCAGGTAGAGAGAGCGAGCAAACTGTACCTAGTATATACAGTTTGCTCGCTTTGCTCTCTTCCTAGAAACAGTGCAAACATGGCAAATTGCTCGGTTTGCACTGTTTGCTCTCCTTATAACACACTCTCCCACAAGTTAGAGATGTGTCCACCGCGAACAACCGCGTTGAACAACCCCGCCGCCCGCACACAAATTTCCGGAAAACTAAACGAAGGTGATATCATGCCCACAAGAGTAATCGATTCAGCTATTAGGTTACTGGAACGGCTGCAGCATGAACATCGTACGGAGGTCGAGTCGGCTTACCTTGACTTTGTAATCGAGGAAGTAGTCGGCTCGGATAAGAAAAGAACAATGATTCCACATAAGGACTTCCTCCTTAGACACAAGTTCATCGAGCCAAAGCCAAGCATAGAAGGTGTATACATAGTCAATTTCGATAAAATCTATCAACATAGGTAAGACAACGGCCGGGGCGGTTCGTCATTAACGGGGTGGGGGTCGACCAAAAGCGGTGTGAACAACAGAATTGCTCAGTATATATGAGTGTCTCTGTCACAAAGCACCCGCCCTTTCGTAGGGAGCGGGGGCACCCTGCGTCTCCACGCCGCCCAAAAATTTTAGGTCATTCAAACGTCACAAAGTCACCCGTCAACGTTCTTGGCAGTCAGAACATCAGAAGTTTGCCTGAAAATTTTACAGATAATAGGCGATTTGATATGCTATAGTTTCTGAATTTTTCTCTTTAGTTCCTCGCCTTTCTTTGTAACCTTATAATATCTCTCCTTCTTGGACTCTGGATTTAGACAGGAAACTATACCTTGTTTCTCTAAATCCAGCAAAGACCTGCTTATAACGGATCGGTGTAAATTCAATTCCTTAGAAAGAGCTGTCGGTGTAATTGGTTTGACGATCTTGAACAAAATGAGTTTTCGATTTTTTGACCTGTTTACAAAACTAATAGTTTCCCATGACATATACTTACTTGCGTAGCGTTAATTTTGTCAATTGGTAACAGAAGCGTAGCAGATTTTTATTAGCTTAAAAGGTTTAATTTTACAAGTTATTTATGAAACCGTTTTGGTCTCTTGATGTATTCGGTGCTTTATTATTTCTTTTTGGGATGTCTCTGTATGTAAGCGATTGGAATAGATATCTTGTTTGGTGGCTTGAATGGGCTACAAACTTTCTTGTTGTTGGCATTACACTCTACGGTCTTTATCGTGTAATCAGATCGTGGAATGATGATAAGACAGGAGCAAGGAAAAAATGAAATCTAAACTGTTAATTTCATTTATTTTAATTTCAGTCATTTTTATTGCTGGATGTATATCAACAGAAAATACGACAAATTTAGAGTGTGCCACTAAAACAGAGCTTTTATGGAGTGGGCAATTATTTGACTTGCCACTTCCAGATGAATTATATCAATTACAACAAAAATATGGCGGGCCTGGAATACGTGGAGAATCTTGGGTACAACATCTTGATATAGATAATAAAAAAAGTGTGCTTGTTTTTGGTTCAATTAAAGAGAAGAGTAATAAACCGATAGATTTTTTTATATTAGATCAGAAAAATTTCTTTGCTTATGACAAATCTGATAATTACAATGTTGAGTATAGAATAGATAACGTAGCTACAAATAATTTCAGATTCGTTCCTGATCATTCTGATATTTACTATTTTGTTTTTGAAAACAAGGAAACAGTAAACAAAACATTGGAATTACAAGTTTTTTGGTCTTATAGTCTTTGTTAATTAATTTTATTTTTCTTCATCTCTTCCATTACGACCCTTTTCACCAACTCGGACAACATTTCGGTGTCTATCAATTGAGGTAGCTTCTTTTCTATGTTGTTCAGCTCTGTTACTACTTTCATATCTGTAGGCAAGCCACATCTTACGCAGAACCTTGCGTCTGTTTCTGTTATGGATTCGCAACGATTGCACCTCTTTAGCTCTTTTACCTCGTTGTGGCCGTTATTTACTGTCATGTTATACTTCTTCCGATAAGCGTTTTCTTTGTCTATTTGCTGTATTGAGAGATAGCAGTCCTGTAATGCTTTGCTTCCTTTTGACCAGCTCCCCCTCGATTCTATGTAGGTAATCGGCACCCCATCAGCTAGGTCATGCGTGGCCTTGCTCTTTCTGAATGTATGTATCTTCAGCCTTCTGAGGCTTTGCCTTTTGCATGACGAATAAAATACTTTTCTAACCGCTGGGTAGCTTAGCGGTTTTATCATTTTTTGAGTTCTCATAGTCCATAACGGCGCATTTGGGTCATCGGGCAATGGATGTAATCTTAGCCATGTCGTGAAATTGCCTATGGATTCGAACAGAGTTTCCCAATGGCTATTGTCTGTCTTGTCGGCTTCTATCAGTATTTGCACGTCTCCGTTTTCCGTATATCTCACATGCTTCATTTGCCTAGATAGAAGCTCGGAGACCCTGCATTGTAGATCATAGAGGCATGAAAAAAAGGCTTTGTCCCTTACGTTTATTGTGCCGTTTAGGAATAGTGTTATTTCGTCTTTGGTATAGATTTCAGGCTCATGTTTGCCATTGCTTTGCTTTGTTTTCATTCGCTTTATTGGAGGAGGCGCATCACCCTGATATTCATCGTAATAGAGCCATCGCCAAAACTTGCTTATTGATTTCCTGAAGTCATTGATGCTATGCGAACTATAGGGCTTTCCCTTGACCGAATTGCCTTCTTGCAATCTGGTCAAAATTTCGTTAATATCCTTGTCTGTAACATCTCTGAAAGGTTTGTCGGCTATCTCGCCTATTTTCCTTAGTGTATAGAGATACTTTACAAGCCTCGCATCACCTATACGTTCCTGTGATTTGCAGAAATTGAAGAAATCGTATATCAGCTGTTTATTCGTATCCAGCATCGTAGATTCGGAAAGAATCTGTTTCTGCAACTCTATTTTATGCTTGTGGTTATGCACGTCTATTCTGTAATCGGACAAGGGGTTCATACCGATAGCCTCCTAAAAGCCATATTTATAACAGGCTGGAGGATTGAACCCCTTGTCCTTAAGCCCCCGATGAGGATCGAACTCATGACCTACAGTTTACGAAACTGTCGCTTTCGGCTGCTCACGCATCTACCAACTGAGCTACGGAGGCATTTCTTACAGACGTCATGCAGTCGCTAGATGACTTTATTCAATTCCTCATATAGCATTAAAAGATTTCTTTCTAATTACACGCATGCGCGAAGTGTTCGAAGTTCCAAACGAAAACAAGTCAAAGGTAGAGGAATTACTCAAAAAGGATGAAGAGATAAACCGGGGGAGCATTACGATAAGGAGCGCGTCCTCGCTAGATATAGAAGAGGATTGTTACTTCATAGTTCTTGACACTTCCGAGGACCGAATCGAAAAGGCCAAGGAGCTAGTAAAGGGTCTGGCAAAACCATATAAAAATGCCAAAAAAGTTCTAGAAAAAATAGATGAGCAGGAAGATTCTGCCATAGAGGGATTCGGAAATATACTAGGTTGATTCTATGGGTATAGACAGACAATCTCCTGGCGGAATTACTGATTACCATAATTACCGCAAGAAGCTGCGCCACCTTTATGTGTGCACGGAATGCGCGAGGGGGTTTGACAGGGAAAAGCCAGTGGCAAAATGCATATTCTGCCAGGGCGTCGTAAAGGAGCTGGAACGGGATGATATTCCAAGCGCCAAGCCACTCTACAGATATACGTGCTCGGCATGCGATAAAATTTTCATTGCCGAGCATGCTGACACATGCGTCAGCTGCGGCGGCAGATTCCTGCATTTTTACGAAGTAACAAAACTCAGTACGCGCGAGATACTTTCCATGAGAAAAAGGCAGCTGAAGGAAAGAATAATATCTATCAAGAAAAATAGCATCGCGCGTTACAAGAAGAGAAAATAAGTAAGTGCTAAAGTGAGGGCTGCTTCTTCTAGCCGATGTGTAAACCAATATTTAGTTCTGTTACTAAACGTGAAGGCGAGACTTGCTTTTCATCTTACCCCTACTCGTCCATGACCTTAGCAACTCAATTCTTAAAACTTTCTACATAACTTATTTCATGCTTCTCACAGACAAGGAAATAAGGGATTACGTAAACAGGGGGCTCCTCGTAAAAGACATGATAGACCCGCAGGTCCAGATTCAGCAGGCTGGTGTGGACCTTACGGTTGCCAATGTCTTCACTTTAGAAGGCGATGGTGTTCTTGATTTCTCTAATGAAAAGAGGAAAATCCCTAAATACTGCGAAGTCGCAGCAGAAGGCGACCACTGGAACCTGAAACCGGGTACGTATCATATCGCGTTTAATGAAAAAATAATCCTGCCGAAAAATATTGCTGGCCTTTTGCTGCCCAGAAGCAGTGCTCTAGTTTGCGGCATAGTACAGCACACGGCTCTGTGGGATCCAGGCTACGAAGGCCGCTCTTTCTTTCATGTGGAAGTATCCAGACCGGTAAAGATATACAAAAACGCGCGCCTCGGCCAAATGATTTTCATAAAACTTGACAGTGAAGCAAGCGGCTACCAGGGTATATACAAAGGCGAGGACCTCAAGAAGTTTGCAAAACGTGGTGAGTAAGTAAAAAGGGACGCTAGGTCGGTTTATGGAAACTGCCTATGGCGTTCCTTTAATTAATTCTTAAACAAATTATGACTGTGAAAACGATAACAATAAAAGTAAACGGCAAAAAATACCGAGTAAAAGATTGCAAAGGACTGTCGTCTGTAAGAGGATTGATGTTTGACTCGCTAAAGGATAAAGACGGTGCGCTCATTCACTCAAATAAAATATGGACGCCGTTTTGCCTTCCTCTGAACTTGTTTTTTCTAGATGAAAAATTTAGAGTAATAAGTAAACAAAAGTCGGTACCACTAACGATGAACCCAAAAACCTGGCGAACGTATTCAAACGAAAAGGCAAAGTATTGTCTGGAAATAAAGGCGAAATAGCGGTTTTTATAATTAATTCTTCAATACTTCAAAATGGGCCTGTGGTCTAGTGGCATCTGCAAAGATCGGTGATCTTTGAGATCCCGGTCTGCTTTGCAGACACGAGATGACGCGACCTTGACGTGGTTGAGATTGCAGGTTCGATTCCTGTCGGGCCCATTAAAAGCTTTAATTTAGAAGTAACAAATCATACTATGCATCTTGACTTGAAATTCTTCCCAAATACCAAAGACAACACACATTGCGTACAGGCTGTTCTCATGTCTATTTTTAAAAAAGTTTATCCCGAGAAAAACTTTTCATATAAACAGCTAGACGTCATAACCGGCAAAAAGTCAGACAAATTTACTTCAATGCCTTCCGTAATGCTTGGCCTAGAAAGTATGGGCTTAACAGTTAAAATGATAAGTAACATTGATTATGCCGAGTTTGTTAAAGACGGATACAGTTATTGGAGGAAGAATCATTCAAAGATGGTTGCTGACAAACAAATAGAGACAAGTGATATAAAAACTGAAATGGATAGTGCGAAGGGAATTTTGGGCACTGAGATACTAGTAAAAAAGAAGCTAACACTGCGGGATTTAGAAGAGCTATTCAAAAAATGGTTTATTATAACTCATTTGAATCCTTATGTGTTCAGAAAAAAGAAAAAATACTCCGGTCATGCTGTTGTGATAACAGGCATGAGCAAAAACTTTATCTGGTTCCATGATCCAGGTTTGCCTGCAAAAGCGAACAGAAAGGTTTCAAAGAAGGTTTTCATGAAAGCGTTTAATTATGACGACATCTGCGAAGCATATTTGATAAAAAAATGATTTCTAGACTTTTGACTCTTCTATCAGATCGTTTACTTTTCGTTTTCGCTCTTCTTCACTAACTGTTTTTTTCAGGCCAGCCAGCAATTTTCTGTGCAAGGCGTCCTCTATGGTGCGTTCCCTGTGATCAAAATATATTGTTGCGAATGTCGATAGCGCAAAAAGCATAATGCCCACTCCACCGAAGGCAAAGAACACGGTAAATATTTTAGAAAGCGCGGTCGTAGGATGCAAATCACCGTAGCCAATGGTCGTTACAGTGACTCCTGTAAAATAAAATGAATCAACATAGCCCCAGCCCTCTAAATTATGATAGGCTACAGTACCTAAGATCATCACCGTTACAATGGTCGTCACGACAATTTCTATTTTTTGCTGTTTTCATCCGTCTAGTATTGTTGATTCCTGTTTTTATACCTCATGCATCAGCCGGGATTTGAACCCGGGTCGTAAGCTTGGGAAGCTCAAGTCCTACCAGGTTAGACTACTGATGCTTAATTCTTTCATTCGCAGTCGTGTTTATAAAAATTCAATCCAATTCCTTTTCATGCAAATAGCTGACCTGCACATACACAGTAAATACTCCAGAGCGACATCGCAAAAAATGGTTATTGAGGAGATAGCAAATGGCGCCAGAATAAAAGGCATAGACATTGTTGGCACCGGCGATTGGACGCATCCGTTATGGTTGAAAGAACTGAAAGCGAAACTGACTGATAACGGCAACGGTCTCTATTCCTATGGCAACACTATATTCTTGCTCACGACAGAGCTGTCGCTGGTTTACACAAAAAACAAGAAGGGTAGAAGAATACACCATATAATATTGGCACCAAATTTTGCGGTTGTGGACCAGATCAACGAGTTCCTTGATAAAAAGGGTCGGCGAGACTATGACGGCCGCCCTATCTTTGGCTTTGATTCTGTAGAACTTGTCGAGGCGATGATGCAAATTTCAAGGGACATAGAAATAATCCCTGCTCACGCGTGGACCAGCTGGTTCGGGATCTTCGGGAGCATGAGCGGCTTTGATAGCATAGAGGAATGCTTTGATGACAAGTCAAAATTCATTCATGCGATAGAGACAGGGA
>JBAZQV010000038.1:0-8315 GCA_041645025.1 Candidatus Aenigmatarchaeota archaeon | reverse complement strand
CTTATATCCCACGACTAAAGTCGTGGGTTTGTTGGAAGATGGGATCCCAGATTCATTGTGTTTCATCGCACGGCTGAAGCCGTGCGTTTTCAATGAATCTAAGATAAAATTTTTTTGCTTTGCCCTGTCTTTCCATTTACTTAGAATTGCATCCACATCCATAACCTCACTTTTTTGTTTATGAAAATCTCACGATAGCCACTTATGTAGTAGTCAACGGTTACTACAGTTCTGTTGGCAGGTATCGAAACCGAAACGCAGGAAGTTGTGCAGATGGCTGCGTCAAAAAGTACGTTGGCAGGCAACATTGCCGTCAGGTTCGCATCTATCGAGCTTACTGACCCCCTCCAGACGGCGTTTCGCAAATCATCTGTTTGATCCATATAATATAGTATGTCATAGCCTGTTTGTTTTATTACAGCTATATCGGTCTCCGGTTCCTCCGGCGTGGTGCTGAACACCAGCACAAGCGTCGCCATTATGGTAGCGATGGCAAGCATTACTTCCAACGTGTAGATGTATCCACGGCTGGGAGTAAAACAAAGCGGTCGTACTGTTGCCTTTGATCGTTTTATTTTTCGTCTGTGTTGTCTGCTTGCTTTATTCATCTCTTCCACCATATCCGTTTTGTCTTGCATACTCGTTTCATAATGATTACCAGGTTTGTATCGTAATACGTCCTCTTCTCACAGCGCCTGTGCTATTCTGGTAGAATGTAAATCGACGGAATGACACAACGTTTCCGCTGGGGGGCGCGGGTGGACCGAAGTTCAGGATAGTAGCGCTTGTCCCAGTGTCCATAAGTCTTATGCTGAAATCCCGCGGCAGCTGCGTCGAGTTCTTTATGCGCGTGTAGTTTGAGTTATTGAGGAACAGCAGTTTTCTGTATTGAACAAGATATATTGCCTGTGGAGCCAGCCACATCTCCGAAAGGTTGTCCGAGCCCGACATTGTTGTAGACTGTTCGGCAAAGTTGCTGTCATCGTCAAAGTATACCGTGAACGTCTTGTTGGCGTTAGAATTTATTGACGCGTTGAATATCACAGTACTTCCGTTTATCTGATAAGCTATAGGCGCATTGTTGTTGTCAATGACAAACGTCGATGGCACATTGGCGCCAATGCCCAGGTCCGTATAATTTACCTTGATGAGCTCATTCGCAAGATTCCTGACAGTGTCGCTCTGGTTCTTCAATGAGCCTTGTGTGTTGTTCACGATAACATAAAACCGATAAGCCTTTGTCATCAAACCGATGCGGTCAATAATATTTTCATATGCCCAGTGATTATAGACTTCATCCGCCGATAGTGTTCTGTTCCACACGATGACTTCGTCAATGGTGCCGTTGAAGAACTGTGCGCCGCCATCGCTCCTTGAGCCTAAAGTAAGCTGCTGGTTTGAATTAATCGGGTTCAGGATAGTAGATGTATTGGTGCTGTTGAACAAGCTGCCATTTATGTAAATATTCAGGTTGTCATTGGTTTTGTACGTAACAGCAGCATGATACCATGTGTTAGCTGCTATGCTTGGGCCTGTAACAACCGCCTGGTGCGTGCCATTGGAAACCCTTGCGTCAATGCTTCCTGATATGGCAGTGCCTATGTCTATTCTGTATCCGGCGGATGTGGCGCCGCCATCAGCTTTTTGTCCTATCAGAATTGGGTTGCCTACAGCACTTGCCTTGAACCAAAGCGCAATTGAAAACTCGCTTGGAAAAGTCAAAGAGCCAGAATCTCCAATGCTTATGTAATCATTTATCCCGTCAAAACTGCATCCAGTATCCAACTTACCTAGAACAGCAGCAGAACAATTTGCGCCGCTTATGGTTCCGTTGTTGCCGTAGCGCGTCGCATCGAGCGTCGAGTTATCCAGATGCTGCAGCAATATCACAGAAGAGTCGTTAGCAGTTGCCTGCGGCCAGTTTTCTGGATAGTAGCCGCGCTCCACGACGCTGAGCAGGCCTGTTGCCTGCGCGGTCATGACACGCATATTAGTGTTCTCGCCCACAGTTGAAAAGTAGTTTGAAACGTACTGGAGCACAAGAGCGAATATGATGATGAACATTCCGACAGCTATTATGTAATCTATCTGCATGATTCCTTTCCGGGTAAGGCGTCGGTTAGTTAATGCAAGCGCGTTACTTTTTCCTGTTCTGTATTGTTTCTTAACTAAGTTGGACACTACCATATCCGATTTTTTACTTCTCGTGCGTTTAGTTATCATACTTTTATCATCTCTATTACACTTGTTCCATTGATGAACTTCGTGTAGGAAAATCTTGTCAGACCGCCGGAGGTTGAGCCGTTGTAGTTCGCAGCAAATCCAATCTTGCACGTATCGTTGAACTCAACGCCCTGAGATTCTATGAGTATTGATTTGTTGAAAAATATAGCACGGTACTTAATGTCAGTTATTCTGTCAGGCAATCGGGTTTGCATGCTGCCCAGCAGCGTGTTTGTGGAGAGATTGTAGTCAGTGGGGTTGTATACTTTCTCGATGGCGCCTCGCATGACAAAGCACATCTCCTTTATTTCATTGCTGCCGACAAACTCCTGATAATCCTCCTTCACGTTTGTAAATGTTGTTATGATGACATAGATGAGAAACATGCTGAATCCCACAAGAACAGCGTGACTCACAAGCTCCGCTTGGCCGGAACTAAATGAATGTCCAAAAAATTGAGTTTTCCTTCTGCTAGGGATGAAGTTAGTAAAGGTGGAGTGTCGTTCCGTGCAACGACCCGTATAGCTGCCATTCATCCCCAACCTAGTTTTTCTTGATTTATTTTTACTCATTATCTCACCACTTCCAAAGTCAAGTTAGGCAGGTTTCTGCTGGTAACGCCATTATTTCTTATGCGCAATTGGCCGACTCCTGACCAGTCTGCCCTGTTGTCTATGTCTATGTTAGTGTATTCAAGCCGGATAAAAAGTGGGAACACCGTCGGCGCTGTTGCAATGAAATTGCCAAAGGTTGACGAAACCATACGGAAAGCGTCCACCATGCTCAATCTATCTTCAACATTAGTGTAGCTGCCGTTCGTCACCGCGAAAAGAAATCTGTTGTCAGTACTGTCCTGCGTCGCCTGAAAAAGATAATGCGTAGAGTTGTAAGTGTTGTTCACGCGAGCATTGAGCAGTGTACCAGCCGGAACAAGCGCAGCTGTTGTATTTCCCTGCGAAGACGAGATGTATTTTTTGCTCATGCTCGTGAATGTAAGGCTCACCGGCTCTGACAGGCCATAGGTATAAAGGTTATAGACTTCGCCCGCCGAGAGCGACCTGTTCCACACCACGACTTCATCGATGGTGCCGTTGAAGTAACGAGATGTGCTCTCGATATTGCCGATGTACAGATTTTTTGTAGTGCCGCCTGTCAGCGTTCCTGTTACTGCTGGCGAGCCGTCCGCAGCGCCGTCCAGATAAAAGACAGCATTAGTACCATTGTACGTAAAAGCGATATGATGCCAGGTATCAGAAGTGACATCGGTATTGGATTCCTTCCACACGCTCACAGGAGCCGAAAACCATACAGCTATCTTCGAGCCTGTTCCGCTATCCTTTCTTATTTGTAAATAATGCCCTTCAGTTAATCTGCCAAGAATAGCATAACCGCCTGAGCCGATTGTTCCGGTCCACTTTACCCAGGCAGCCATGGTTACATTTCCAATGATGTTGAGGCTTGAAGAAGCAGTTATGTTGACAACTCCGCTGATTCCGTCAAAACTGCACGCACCATTAACCCTGCCTGTAACGCCGGTGCAGTTTGCGCCGCTTATCACTCCATTGTTGCCATACTGGCCGCTATCTGATGTAGAGTTGTCCAGATGCACTAGTAGCATAACAGAAGAGTTCGCCGTATTTCCGCTGTAGGTCGTGTCGTTGACGCGTATAGAATTGTTAATGCCGCCGACATTCAGCGCCAGATTCATCGTAACTGTATGCGCTGCTGCGACGCTAGCGAACAATAAAATCGCTATAAACACGTACCTCATAGAACATTATAGTCATTCAAGGAAATAAATAGTATACGATTGTTTACTTGTTTCACTGTATTGTAGTCAGGGTAATAAATTGTTTATACGTGATGTGAAGGAAAACCTTTTTATACTTAATTAAACATATGTATAACATAAATTTAACAAGGTGATAGCTATGTCGGAACTGAAAGTAAGGAAAATAGGAAACTCGTTGGGTGTAATCTTCCCCAATGAAATGGTAAAGGAGAAAAACTTGAAAGTAAACGAAAGTGTTTTTGTTAATGTGGCCAAAAAAGGCGATCTAAGCAAGCTTTTCGGAACGATGAAATTCAAGGAAAGTAGTCAAAAAATAAAAGATGAGATGCGTAAGGGTTGGGATTAATGTATTTTTTTGACTCCTACGCATTCATAGAAATAATAAGGGGAAACCAGAATTACTTAAAATTTAAAAATACAGAACTTGCAACGACAAAACTAAATTTAATGGAGGTTTATTACAAGATCCTAAAAGAGTTTGGACGTAAAGCTGCAGATAAGTTTTATGAAGAAACTGTAAAGTACAGTGTAAGTATAAGTGATGGAGTAATAAAAGAAGCCATGATATTTAGACTGCAAAATAAGTCAAAAAATTTGTCTTACATTGATTGCATTGGTTATGTCCTTGCTAAGATAAATGGCCTGAAATTTCTCACTGGTGATATACAATTCAAAGCAATGGAAAATGTGGAATTCGTGAAATAATCAAAGAAGGTTTCTCTTTGATTAATTATAGAAAAAAGTATTTATTAAAAATGTAAAAACGTTTCTTCTAAATCAGGCGCCTATGGTGCAGTTCGTGAGCTGTGAATAGAAAGCCGCTGTGTATAGTTCAGTGTAGGCCGTGTTGTTGTACACTGTTGTTGGATATTTCGTGATGCCGATCTGCTGGCACTGCGCTTCGTTAGCGCCATCACAGGAAACAAATAACTTATAAGCATAGGTTCCAAGTGCCTGGAGCTGCTGCAGCGTTGCAGTGTCATTTGCCTGTCCGAGTATGCGCACGCCCTTTGTCTGCAGGCATTCTGCGAATTTCTTCTCTATATTGAGGAATGACAAGTAAGTATCAGAGCTTACAAACGTGTTCGTGAAGAGCTTTCCATCCTTAGTCACAAAAACGTCCTGTGTTGTTGACCTGCCGGTAGGGTCATTGAAGCGGACAACCATCTTGTATATGCCATTGGTTTCGTTCACCGCCAGCACTTCTGAGCTTGTCTCGAACTGCAAATCATAAATTTGCTTTACAGTGCTGGATGCGGTCTGCTGGTTGCTCATGTTAGGTGCTTGCATAAGCAAATAACCAATAACAAGGATAAACACTACTATTATACCAACATAAACTTTGTCGAATTTCATTAATGAATAATTTGTAAACAAAATATTTAAGCATGATGTTCAGCATGCAGGCAGTTTTTTGTGATTCTAGTGTAATTACATGGTTTGTTGACTGCCCGTATCTTACTCCGCCATTACGAGACTGCCAAATATTTTTCTGTATTTATCTATTTTTGGGTTATCAAGTCTTGATGTGAAATCGAGCAGTTTTTTATTAAAATCCTCCGCGACTTTTATTGAATCTATAACATCGTTTTTAGCTATCTGAAAATCCGCATAGTACTGCTTGTCTATTCTTTCCTTTTTGGCAAAAGAAATATCTTTGTTGTCGATATCAAAAACTTTTTCCAGTAGTATTATGGCTGCAGCATGATTTTCACATTTTATTGCAATGAATGCAGTTTAATACTACGGCTTTTAAGCCGTTTATAATATTCTGCATTCTTGCAAAAATACTACGGGCTTTAGCCCGTAGATATTTATTCCTGTCCTAAATAATAATGCGCCCAGCATATGATATACTAAACTGCGTTACTTAGATGACATAAAGAACGCAGTTTGTATACAGATAACTGCTTATATATATGTTACATAAGTTTCGCAGTTATCTGTACATGCTGTAATACGCCAGTGAAACCGCTTCTTCAAGTTTGCCGTTGCTCAGCAGTATCTTTGCAGAGGCAAGGTTACTTTCTGATTTAGCAATATATGAATCTTTGATTGCTTCGCTTGGCACTATCATCTGCAGTTTGCCTTCCCTGTGAAGTTTATTCAAAAAATTTATTCTTTTCATAGAATTCTTCCTCTCCTTTTATAACGACATGATTAATTTCTATCTCTATTATCAATGGGTTCTGTTTATCATACTTCCCTATCTTTATGCTCAGCCTCGAGTCTGTCATCATTAATTCTTTCCTGAGATTCCTGTCTTCAGTTTCTATGTAAATATCTACGTCGCTGTCTTTAGTGGCCGAATTTTTGGCGTAGGATCCAAAAAGAACTGCGAGTCGTACTCTTTTTTCCTTACGTATTTTTTCAATAATGCCGCGCAAGGTGGGGTATTTGTTTAATGCGTGTATCAGCTTATAATTTTCGGCCATCAGTACGTATGCCCGCGCCTCGGTTGTTTTTTTCAGGAAATACGACTTGTTTTTTCCCTCCAGAACAAAGTCGACAACATTCGACCGCGCAAGCTCCTTTATTTTCCTCGATACGAGCATGTGGTTTGTTCCGAGGCTCTGCGCCATCCCGCGGGCGTGGTTCTTGCCCCTTAGAAGCAGCAAGACTGTTTCCATCTTGTAATCTTTTTGTTCCATGTGTAACATTAATGTTACAATAAGTACTTAAGCCTTCCGTCCTGTTTATTTTATTATTGTTTTTGTCATCTCTTCTTTTTGCTTCTCGTCCACGAAGGTCAGCGACGCGACCTCGGACGAAAGCTGCACAGTCTTCTGGTAGACTTCCAAATCCCTGAAAGACTTTACCGGGCTTCTCACCCTGAATTTATCTCTGTTATAGTTTCCGAATGTCGTAATTTACACCTCAGTGTCGTGCTTATTCCTCTAATATTCTTTTGGATTCGCCGAGAATTTTCTTCGCGATTTCCACGAGTTCCTCATAAGTTTTATCTTCCATTGAAAGCTTTATTCCGTATTGGTATTGTTCCCTTATTTCTGTGATTGTTTCCCTTTCCGCATTCTTTTCAGGCTCAATTTTTGCTATGTTCTCCAGAAGGGCGGCGTCAAAATTTATGGTTCCTTTCTCTGCCATGCTCGAAATCAGCGCGAACGTGCATTCCTGATTTCTGGATTCGTACCCAAATTTCGCAAGTATTGCGAGCAGGGAATGATATGTTGCGTAGAAAGCTGCAGAGCTGCACCAGTCTGAAAATTCCGTGTCTTTCAGGTTTATAGTTAACCCAGTAAAGATTTCGGATATGATTTTACTGGGTTCACATATAGCTCACAAGGAAGTAATATCTTGTTTGTTTCCTTGTAGAGCTATAGCATCAGTTTCAGGTTGTGCTCCGCTTTCGCTATATGCTGCCTTGTCTTTACAGCATCAGGCTTGATTCTGACCAATCCTTTGTGCTTCCCGCCTTCCTTTATTTCCTTTTCGCCTTTTTTCAGGCACCATTCAACCTTGTTTTCCGGATGGCTCATGAAAACGCCTCGATCAGCTTGTCTTCACCGAATGCAGCGATTCCTTTCAATGTATTCAGCACGACTTTGTCCTGTTTTTTGATGTTGCTCCGCAGATCTTTTGGAGACTGATAAATGGCATGTATGTGTTTTTCGCCGATTTTGTTCAGTTCTGCTATCTCTTCTTTTAGCTTCTCGAGTTTATTCTGATTTGTCAGCGCAAGCACGTCAACGTCATTCGCATCATTTCCCTTTCTAAGCACGGAGCCGAACAGGATTGCCATATCGGCGTTTTTGAGCTTCCTTATCTCATTGACCCACCGCTTTACGTATGGTTGTGCATGTTCAGTTTCGCTCCTGAGCGCGAATTTTACATAATCTTTTGCGTAGACGCTGCTAAAATTAAACGTATAAAATGTCGCCCTTCCTGCTGCTTTTGAAGTTAATATGCCGTCCTTCTCGAGCCTTTTCAGTATCTTCAGTGCGCCCATCGGCGTTATGCCAATTTCCTTGGATATGCTATTGGCATTGAACTCGCGTTCGGGCGTCTTGAATATCTTAAGGACAATCGTCATCTCATTTGTTAAGCGCATTTATATCAACTTTTAGTTTATATATATAAACTTCAAGTATAAATATCTCCTAGTCCCACATAATTTCTGCCAATTTCTATGCCCCGGATTCTTCGGATTTCATGGGTGACCGAAATCTTGGAAGAAGCGAAGCTTTTTCGAGATTCCGAAAAGCTCTGCTTTTCGAGAATATTCGGGACATCTGCGAAAAATGGAATTCTGTTCTTATTTGCCTCCATTCATGGAAATTTT
>JBAZQV010000003.1:0-46194 GCA_041645025.1 Candidatus Aenigmatarchaeota archaeon | reverse complement strand
TTCCTGTGAAAGATATTGCAAGGCTTCTGGAAAAGTCACTCTATGGCGCCACAATAAAGGGGAAGAAAATTGAACTGCTTTATCCTGCTTACAGACAGGACATAATGCATGAAAGGGATGTCGTGGAAGATGTACTCATAGCCTATGGCTTCAACAAAATCGAGCCCGTTATACCAAAATTAATTACAAAAGGCGGTATATCAAAAGAACAGTTTTTTGTTGAAAAGGTAACAGAAATCATGACCGGCGCCGGATTCCAGGAAATCCTGTCTTACACGCTCACAAATGTAGAAAACATATTTCAAAAGATGGAAACCAAAGGCGGCGCGGTTGAAATAGAAAAGCCTACGTCAGCGAACTGGTCTGTCCTGCGTACATGGCTGCTGCCAAGCCTTATGGAATTCCTTGCAAAAAACAAGCACGTAGAATACCCGCATACTATATTTGAAATAGGAACAACTGTAATTCAAGACAATTCAGAGACAAGAGCGAAAGACGTAACAAAACTGGCAGCAGCCGTTTCTGCAACTACTGTAAACTATGAAACCATTTCATCGAGCCTTGATGCGTTGCTGAAAAACCTGGGTATTGAATATACCCTGAGGAAAAACACACACCCAAGCTTCGCTGAAGGCAGGTCTGCTGAAATAGTTTCCGGTGGAAAACAACTAGGCTTAATAGGAGAAATACATCCTGCAGTTCTCAATAACTGGAACCTTGAAAAACCGGTTGTTGCTTTTGAAATTGATCTGGAAGAAGTTTTTGAACTGCTAAGGAAAAAGTAATTGCCTGTCGCTAAAGCAACATGTGCGTGTTATGGATATTTTTCTCGCTTGTAAAAACTACACAATTATTCTTGCCGTACTTAGCAGCGTCTTGCAACTAATTTTCCTTTAACAGGAGAAATATCCCTTTCCGCATCGTCTCTAAGCTTTCTTTTTTTCTTCGTATAAACCACCGGGTTAGTTATATTTAATTACCTTATATCGTAATTGCACTTCGTTTTTGATTCTCCTGACATTCAATAATTTCAGATCCGCATCGAAATAAGCGCCATCAAATAACAGTGTGCCTTTTCCGAATACCCTTGGCATCATATCAATCCATATTTCATCTACAAGTTTTTCTCTCATGAAACTAGCACTTAAATGCCCACCTGTAACTATGGCTTTGTTGAAGCCCTTATTTTTAAGCATTTGCACGACTTGTTTCGGAGGCTTGCTTGTAAATAGGGTTTTATCTCCCCACTTATTCTTTATCTTTCGGTGGGTGATTACGACGTTCAAGCAGTCTGGATAAGGAAATGCGCCTGTTCTAAGGCTGACTTCGTATGTCCTTCTTCCCATTATAAAAACTCCGGCACCTTTGAGCGTCTTTAGGTAACTTTTCCAGCTGCTTTCTGATATGAAACTATAGTCTTTCTCGCCGTGCATGGCAATAAGCCCATTTGCTGTCGGAATAGAATAGATTATTACATCCATAATTATACACCCCATACCGAGAGAAAAATATTTGCTATCTGCCTATGAACGGAAACATTTTCTTGTACCACGGCATGCTCGGTTTGAACCTGTGTTCTTCGCCAATGAGGCCGGCTGCTATGCGCATTATTTCATTGCTCGCGAGCGAGTTGGGACTATGATTAACAACAGGAATTCGTATAGCAACAGCACGTTGAACAGCTAAATCTTCTGGTACTTCTCCAAGGAAATTCACGTTGTCCAGCATGTTCAATATGTCTCTTCTTGCCATTTCGTGACTCCTCCCACTTACCCGATTCACTATAAAACCAGCTGTGCGTGTTCCGAGCTGTTCTGCTATTTTCACTGCCTTTAGCGCATCCGTAACTGCAGATATTTCCGGGTTGGTAACTATCAAAATTTCATCAGCAGCTTCTATGGCTGCAAGCGTTTCGCGACCCAGACCTGCTGAGGCATCAAGAATAATTATTTCTGCACTGCCCAATAAATCAAGCAAGGCATTGGGCAAATCCTTCGAATCGACGCCTCTCATATCCCGCAAAGAAATGCCAGCAGGCACTATGCGCACTCCGCTTTCATGACTATAGATAGCGTCCTTTATGTTTGCACGACCCTTTAGAACATCGTGAAGTGTTACAGGATAAAGCGGGACACCTAGGTGCATGCCCAGGCTTGGGGTTGTAAGATTAGCATCGAGAATTATAACGTTTTTTCCCAGCTTAGAAAGCGCAATACCGAGATTTGCAACCATGGTTGTTTTGCCGACACCACCCTTTCCAGAAACAACAGCTATAATCCTAGTCATTTGACCACTATGTAATAACTTATCATCAATACATTTAAATTACAAGTTTGGTTTCTTAGAAGTTTTTTAGATTAATGGCATCTACCCACGCCTGGACATCAAGGCGTCTGACGCGCTTCTGATATGTCGTTCGGCAGAATCGAGCACAGCATGTGCTGTTTGTGTACCTCTGATAGCTCCTTCTTCTTCCCCTGACTCGAAGCCGCTCCAAAAAGCAGTTCTGTACTTTTCGGCTTGTTTTCTTGTTCTGGGTTTTACTTCTTCATAAATCTCATGTAAGGATCTAGCAAACCTTCTATACGAAGTCTCGTCTCTAGGGACTTTACTTTCATGACCTTGCGTCATAACATCATGAAACGTTTCATATCTCACATTAACAAGATTAATGAAAAGTTTAAAAATCAAAAAATATGAGCGTGGTGGGATTCGGACCCACGACCCTTAGCTTAGAAGGCCTCCACTCCAATAGAGCGTCTAAATGGATTAATGCTCTATCCAAGCTGAGCTACACGCCCTGCTCTAAATCTAATTAAATCCATACCTTAAAAATATAGACAACAAATAAAAGCTGATAGTATGGACTTCAAATCACTGGATAAAAAGTGGCAGGCAAAGTGGGAAAAAGCAAGGCTATTCGAGGCTAATCCTGACGGGAGAAAGAAGTTCTTCACGTCCAACGTAATACCATACGTGAATGGCAATGCCCACATAGGCCACAGCTATACTTTTACAAGAACAGATGTCTATGCGCGCTTCAAAAGAATGCAGGGCTACAACGTTCTGATGGCTCAGGGCTTTCATGCCACAGGAGAGCCAATAGTTGGCATAATAGAACGCCTCAAAAAAGGCGATCAGACTCAGGTAGACACGTTCATGACCTTTGGTGCTACTAAAAAAGACCTAGAAGCGTTCAAGAAAAAGGGCCCTGAATATGTTGCAAAATTTTGGACAAAGAGAATGACTGAAAGCTTCCAAAAAATCGGATTTTCCATAGACTGGCGAAGGAAATTCACACTTTCGATTGATCCTGGATTCAGCCGCCTTGTCGAGTGGCAATACAACACATTAAGAAAGAAGGGTTATGTTGTTCAGGGAACGCATCCTGTTGTATGGTGCCCAAAAGACCTTAGTCCCACAGGGGACCACGACAGGCTGGAGGGCGAAGGCGAAAGCCCTGTGGAATATACTGTGATTAAGTTTACGTATTTGGGATATGTGCTTCCGTGCGCAACACTCAGACCGGAAACACTTTACGGCGTTACAAACATCTGGCTTAATCCTGACGCAGAGTATGTTGAAATTGCCGTAGACGGAGAACGGTGGATAGTAAGCAAAGATGCTGCAAAAAAACTGAAGGATCAGATGAAGGGGACGGAAGTTGTTGGAATATTTGACATCAGAGCTTTGTTTGGCAAAAGATGTATAGAGCCACTGGGCAACAGGGAAATTCCAATATTGCCTTCTAAATTTGTTGATCCTGAGAATGCGACGGGTGTTGTCATGAGTGTGCCTGCCCATGCGCCATATGACTGGATAGCAATCAAGGAACTTATAGACAATGATGAGCTTCAGGTTTATGGTTTTGCAAAGAATGATTTGGAACCGATAAGCGTTATACAAACAGAAGGCTTCGGCGAATTGCCCGCAGTAGAACTGAGTGAGAAAATGGGAATCACTAACTTGTCACAGATTGACAAACTGGATGAAGCTACGGCCCTGTTGTACAAAAAGGAATTTCATCTTGGTACACTAAAAAATTGCGGCGAATATTCCGGAATGAAGGTAAGTGAATCGAAGGGAAAGCTCACATTAGATTTTATTGACAAGGGACTTGCGGATGTAATGTGGGAAGTCAATAACGTTGTCTGCAGATGCACAACAAAATGCCATGTCAAGATACTGGAAAATCAGTGGTTCCTGAAATTCTCCGATGAGGACTGGAAAAAACGGGTTCGATACTGCCTTTCGAAAATGGATATATATCCGGAGGACGCAAGAAACAATTTCGAAAATACCATAGACTGGTTGAAGGACAAGGCATGTACAAGAAAGTCCGGATTGGGCACGTTCCTTCCGTGGGACAAGGAATGGATTGTCGAAACGCTAAGTGACTCTACTATTTACATGGCCTACTACACTATCGCAGACATAATAAACAAGTATAAAATACCGCCGAAAAAACTGACTGATGAGTTGTTTGACTATGTGCTCCTAGGCAAGGGCGATCCGAAGAAGGTAGCAAAAAATTCTGTTTCTAAGAAACTTCTGAAGTCAATGCGTGGGGAATTCGATTATTTCTATCCCATGGATATTAGAAACAGCGGGAAAGATCTTGTGCAAAATCATCTAACATTTTACCTATTTCATCATACGGCTATCTGGCCTGAAAACAAGTGGCCAAAAGCGATAAGCGTAAACGGCTTCGTGAATGTTGAGGGTGAAAAGATGAGCAAGTCCAAGGGCAATATAATACCCCTCAAGGACATCGTGGAGCAACATGGGGCTGATATGGTAAGAATAAACATAGCCGGATCCAGTCAGGGAATAGAAGATGCCGACTGGCGACAGGAGGGCATAAAGGGTTACAGGAACCGTTATGAACTTATTTTTTCGACGTTGAACGATCTGAAAAAAGCGAAGAAGAAGAAAATGGGAAATGTGGACATTTATATGCAGAGCCGTATACAGCGGCACATAGAGAACTCTACAAAAACTATTGAGAAACTAATGTTCCGCGATACTGTGCAAACCGCGCTGTTCGAAGCCACCAATGACCTTAGATGGTATTTGAGGCGGGTTGGTGGCATAAAGAATGCCAATCAAAAGGTGTTGAAAAGCTATATAGAAAATATGGTAAAGCTTGTTGCGCCTTTTACTCCCCATAGCTGCGAGGAGTTGTGGCACCTTCTTGGTCATAAAGATTTCGTTTCTGTAAGTAAATGGCCTGTGCCTGATCAAACAAAAATAAATTCTGAGTCTGAAATAGGCGAAGAGCTTGTAAAAAGAACGCTGAATGACATAGAAGAGGTCCAGCGCATTGCAAAGATAACGCCAAAGAAAATAACGCTCTTCGTTGCAGAGGACTGGAAATTCCGTGTCCACCAGAAGGTTCTCAGGAACAAAACAGGCAACGTAAACGACATAACAAAGGAAATTATGTCCTCTGGCACGTATGGAAAGGCGACTGTATTATTCATCCAGTCTCTTTACAAGAAAATAAATGAACTTCAGCCGGTTCTTGCGAGAAGCAGACAGTTTGCGCTGCTGGAAGAGGTCAGGGACTTCATAGAAAAGGAAACTGGATGCAAAGTACTGATACAGGATGCGGATGACACTGACAATCCAAAAGCTAAATCTTCGGCGCCCAGCAAGTTCGGGCTGTTTCTTGAATAGAATTAAGTATGTAACAATTCGGGGCTAACATATTTGGCCAAGAGTAGAAGATCGACATCGGCTATCAGTTGCTTGCAGTCTTGACATTCCCATGATCTCATAATACCGTTCGTGTCAAAATACTTTACCCACTGCTCTGTTTCTTTTGGTCTGCCCATATTGTTGCCCGTGCAGTGATAGCAAACATCTACTCTTATTGCATCTGATATGTATTCTGCCATAAATATCATTCTAATTGACTGTTAATATATTATTTTGATGTTAGAATTTCTCGAGGCTGTCGAGAATTTCCCTTTCAAGAACGTCCTCTTTTCTTACTCTTTCTGCTATGCCTTCAAAAATATATTCTAGCCTTCTTAGTCTTCGGTAAAGAACTGCGTTTTCCTTCCGTGCCTCAAGAAATGCACACCAGAGCTGTGCTATCTTTATGTCTTTAGATGCTCTATATGCGTTCCTGTGCTTTGCCACAGCTTTCAGCAGGCTATTTAGTCTTGTTTCATCCTCAGGAGGAAGGAACTGTTTCCAATCGTCTACAACTCGAAATAACATATCTATTCACTCGTTAATTTTTCTAATCTAACTACTGTTGCGTATGCCCGCATATCTGCTAAAACACCTTCTGGTATGCCATCGTATAAACTTAGCGTATTGGTATTGGGATCGTAAGTTCCAGCCCGTAGCCCTGTCCTTCTATCTACTATGTTATCGCCAGTTAATGGACCAGCTTCAGCAAATCCATATCCAAAAAAACTAAGATTCGCTTTAGTTACCCTTTTATTGTCGGTTGCCATAATAATCAATTACTTAATAGTAACAAAAATCTTTATAAAGGTTCGCTTTTATAGAGTTGTAAAGGATTTGTAATTGGTGAAATCATGAAGAACGGAGATTTCGTAAAAGTAAGTTACATAGGAAAGCTGGAGACCGGGGAAATTTTTGACCTTACGGATGCTGAGATCGCTAAAAAGGAAGGCATCTACAGTTCTAAAATTGCCTATGGGGACTTGCCGATCATTGTCGGCGCCAAATTCATGATAAAAGGTTTGGATACTGCTCTTCTGGATCTTAACGTTGGCGACAAGAAAGATATTGAAATAAAGCCAGAAGACGGTTTTGGCGAAAGGGATGCCAGGCTTGTTAGAACTGTTCCACGCAAGTTTTTTCGTGAACAGAAGGTTGAGCCGAGACAGGGTATGATAGTTGACTTCGGCGGTGCAAAGGGACGCATTCAGAGTGTAGACGGCGGACGTATAAGAGTGGATTTCAACAATCCCCTTGCCGGGCACGTGCTGAAATACCACCTGGAAGTCAAGGAAAAAATAGATACTCCCGTTGACCAAGTAAAATCCATATTCGATTTTTTCGGTGCGAAGGACGCGGATCCAAAAATAGAAGGTAATTTAGTTAACATAAGCATCAAGCTTCCAATGCAACTTAAGGAACGGATAAGTTCGCTTATTATAGAGTACGTTAGTGGCATCGAAAAGGTAAACTTTACCGAAAGTTTTGAAAAGTCTAAGGTAGAAGCCGGTAAGGCTTAGAATTCTATTTTCTTATTACAATCGGCTTATGATAATAGGTTGAGTATTTGCAATAGGGGCATTGTTTTGGAATAGTGTCCTTTCTCGTCTCCCAATTATGCTCACAATGAATGCATTTTAGCTTCATTTTTTCATCTCCTACTACTCTTACTACTACTCCTACTATTATTTAAATCTTGTTGTAATGCTTTTCAAACACGAAAATTTCTTCTATAAACTTTAAATATAACTTAAAGGAAATATCAAATATTAAATTTACTCGGGACAGGTGATGAAATGGGAATACTAGGACAGAAAGATATTGGATCTGCGCCAGCAGACGAAGAACTAAGGAAAATTCTTGAATCCAAGAAGGCAGAGATAAAAATATTAGGCGCAGGCGGCGCTGGTGGCAATACAATTTCTAGATTAATGCAAGTCGGCGTCGTTGGTGCTGAGACAATAGCAATAAACACAGATGCCCAGGATCTTCTTTACACTGACGCTGATATCAAAATACTTATTGGAAAGGAGATAACTGGTGGTCTTGGTGCCGGTGCGGACCCGAAGGTAGGTGAGGAGGCGGCAAAGGAGAGTAGGAATGAAATCAAAAAGGTTCTCGAAGGTGCTGACATGGCCTTTGTCACCTGCGGGCTGGGCGGCGGGACTGGTACTGGATCGCTTCCAATAGCCGCTGATATTGCAAAGAAATCCGGTGCCCTCACGGTAGGCATTGTCACATTACCATTTACAATGGAAGGTAAACAGAGGATGAAAAATGCCCGCGAAGGTCTAGATAAACTTCAGAAATCTGTTGATACATTGATTGTTATACCAAATGACAAGCTGCTTGAAATTGTACCGGATGTTTCACTACCAACAGCATTCAAGGTGGCTGATGAAATACTTGTAAATGCCGTAAAGGGCATATCGGAACTTGTAACAAGGCCAGGTCTCGTAAATCTTGACTTTGCAGATATCCGAGCCGTCATGACAAACGGCGGTCTTGCCATGATAGGCATGGGTGACAGTGATGGTGAGAACAGAGCAATAGAAGCAGTGGAGCGTGCACTCAACAATCCCCTCCTGGACATAGATATAGACGGTGCAACCGGTGCACTGATAAATGTTTCCGGTGGCGTCGACATCACCATAAGGGATTGCCAGAAGATAGTAGAGACTGTCGCAACACGCCTAAACCCGGATGCCAAAATAATATGGGGTGCACAGATACTGAAGGAGCTGGGTGATTCCATCAGAACAATGTTAGTAATAACCGGCGTTAATTCACCAATTCTTTTCAGCCCGCAAAAGGTCTATACCAAGGAGAAGAAAAAGGACGTAGAGAAGCTTTTCGGGATAGATTTTATTGAAAGATAAGAGCCAATGGGTACCTTAAAAACTGTTTTTAAATCTTTTGTTGCAATAAAGACCTATGGGACTGAGATCGCTTATTGAGCGGATGAGGCGGATTCTGCTTGTTTCCTCAAAACCTGATAAAAACGAATACAAGCAGACTGTAAAAATCACTGGACTTGGTTTCGTGGTTATAGGCATAATAGGCTTTGTTATATTCATAATTGTACAATTGATAGGTGGCTTGTAATCAAAAGAACGTGATAAAATGATAGCAACAATAAGGACGACAACCGGGAGAGAAAATGTGGTTATAGACTCGCTTACAACAAAGATACACAACGAGAAATTGATGATAAAATCGCTTTTCCATCCGGAGGAATTGCGCGGCTACATATTCATAGAGGGCGAGCCTGAGGAGATAGAACTTGCGGTAAAGAGTGTGCCTCATGTGCGCGGCTTCATAAACAAGGATGTGCCAATGGGTCAGTTGGAAAGGTTCCTCATTGCTGAAAAGAGTGAAGTGAAATTCAATGTCGGTGATGTGGTTGAAATAATAGGCTCGCCATTCAAAGGCGAGAAGGCAAAAATATCGCGTGTTGACGAGACAAAGGGTGAGATAACTGTAGAATTCCTTGAGGCAGCTATACCGATACCTGTGACCATTTCTGTCAATTCCGTAAGGATGTACGAAAAGAAGAGGGAGTAAATATGCGTGTGAGAAACTTAGCGTGTGTAAATCCAGGTGATGTTGTTGAAGCGGTTCCAAAAGGATTTCGCAACGTGCATTTTTTAGGAACAGTGAGAACAAGACGCAACAATTATTTGCAGTTGGAAGCAAACGGGAAAACTGCTTCGTACTTAGCCAGGGATTTAGAGTCATTAAAAGTCTATAGACCAGACAGAGTGGTTGAATAAATATGTCAAAAGAAACTGTTGATGTTTTAGTAAGCGGCGGTAAAGCAACACCTGCACCTCCAATAGGACCAGCACTCTCACCACTTGGCGTTAATGTAGTAAATGTTGTGAAAGAAATCAATGATAAAACTGCTATATTCGCCGGTATGGAAGTTCCTGTCAAGATAGTTGTTGATACTGACACAAAGAAATTCACTGTAAGCGTAGGCACGCCGCCAGTTACTTCAATGATTAAAAAGGAAATGAAACTGGAAGTTCTTTCGAAGGTTAATGAGGACAAGACAAGAACTGTTCCAGGAAGCATAAGCCTTGATGCTGTAATCAGAATAGCAAAAAGCAAGGATTCCATACGAGGCGGCTTAGAGGCCAAGGTAAAGCAAGTTATAGGAACCTGCCAGAGCTCTGGTGTACTTGTAGACAATAAAAGTCCCAAGGATGTCATAAAAGAAATCAGTGAAGGCAAGATAAAGATAGAATAGCAATTACATCCGTAATGTTTTCAAATTGCGTGAAATTTTTTCTCCAACTTTAAGAACTTTTGAGTTCTCTTCTTACTTATGAAATATGACGGTGTTCTCATTGCTCTGTACATACTTGTACTGGTTGTCATAGTTGTCAAAATTTTTGACATGGTAGCTATTACGGTTGTATTGATACTCATTATTCTGATGGTAATAATACAAAAGAGCGGGCTTGAAAAACTTTTGAAGTTCAACGAAAATGAGAGGAACAAGAAACTCGATGAGATACTAGCAAAGGTTGATGACATCTCGAAACGTACGGATAATTTCAAGGATGACATAAACAGGCAGGTTGTATTTGTTGATAACAAGGTCAGTGAAGTTAGACATTTTGTGGAAGTCGAAGTAAGTGATATTTACAATGATCTTTCCAGAAAGCTTACAGGTATAGAAGACCGGATAGGCGAGCTGCGCCAGACCTTAGCATCATCCATAGGCTCCATGGACGAGAGAATACGGGGCATAGAAAGTAAAAAAGACGTGGAGTCGGTAGAGTTCTAAAATCCTGTGTTTTAGACCCCAGGAAATCTTTTAAATACTCTACCCAGAAAGTAAGATAACCCGTGTCGCAAGACATACTGATGCCATGGGCCGAGAGAAATTGCTCCGCAATTTCAATCAATAACTAATTGGGCAACAGGAGGGCTTTGATAAGTATGAAAGTCACCAGAGAATCCACAGGAATGAAGCTTGACGAAGCTATCAAGAAAATCAGGGAAGGCGAGAAGAGAAAATTCTCACAGACCATTGATCTCATAGTTAACATAAGGAACATAGATCTCAAGAACCCGGCAAACAAATTTTCAAAGGATGTTTTGCTACCACACGGCCGTGGAAAAGATATTAGCGTATGTATAATTTCCGACACCATAAGCGGCGGCATTAACAAAAACGATATAGAAGAATTTTCGAGGAACAAGTCTGCGGCGAAACAGTTTACAAAAAAATATGATTTCTTTGTTTGTGAAGCTCCGCTAATGCCACTGGTAGGTAAGGTGCTTGGCCGTTACCTTGGTCCGAAGGGTAAAATGCCGCGACTGCTGCTACCTGGCAAAGACCCAAAATCCATGATAGACGAGTCAAATAAATCCGTTAGAATAATGCTTAGGGAGTCTCCAACGATACAGATTCCCATAGGTAGCGAAGATATGCAGGACAATCAGATAAAGGAAAATGTTGAGAAGGTTCTTGTGGAGGTCAAAAAATCAATACCTCCTAAGGCGCAGTTGAAAAATGCTTATATCAAAATGACGATGGGGAATGCAGTTAAGATAGGCGTGATGTAGATGTTAAAACAAGAAAAACCGAAACATGTAGACGAACTAGCTAACCTGATAGAAAACCACTCGGTAATAGGCATACTTAACATGCACAAGCTCCCGTCGCGTGCACTTCAGCAGATACGAGAGAGTATACGCGATACCACGGTAATAAAAATGGGTAAGAAAACTATGATAAAAAAGGCTCTCGAAAAATCTAAGAAGCGTAACATAAAAATGCTTGAAGAAAAACTGACTGGTGTACCTGCGCTTCTTCTGACAAATGAAAATCCGTTTAAGCTTTACAAACTTTTGAAGGAAACCAGAACGCCAGCAGCAGCAAAACCTGGCGATATTGCTTTAAATGATATTACAATACCAAAAGGTCCAACGAGTTTGCCACCCGGACCTTCCATATCCACACTTCAGAAGGTTGGTCTTAAGACATCTGTGCAGGCAGGAAAGATAGCAGTTTTGCAGGACAAGATCGTGTGCAAGGCTGGTGGAAAAATAAGTCAGGACCTTACGGATGTTTTGAGCCTACTGAAAATGGAACCGATGGAAATCGGTCTTGACCTTGCATGTGCCTGGGAGGATGGGACAATATATGGCAGAAGTGTACTTGACGTAAGCGTTGATGATTACATAAATGAAGTCATAAAGTGTGTGCAGTGCGGTGTTAACCTCTCGGTAAACACAGGTTACCCTACGAAATTCACTGCGCCAATGATGCTGCAAAAGGCGTTCTTGGAAGCCCGCTCGCTTGCCATAAACGCGGACATAATAGAAAAAGAGTTCATAGAACAGGTCCTCGCAAAGGCGGAACGGGCAGCAAAAACCCTTGAGAACAAAATATCATAATAAAGGAGGAGAGAAAAATGAATTACGTATATTCGGCTTTACTGCTTCACAGTGCCGGAAAAGACATAAATGAAGAGAACGTAAAGAAAGTCGTCTCTTCTGTAGAACAGCCTGACGAGTCAAAGATAAAGGCACTTGTAGCTGCACTCGACGGCGTAGACATAGCTGACGTGATAAGCAAGGCTGCAATGCCAACAGCAACAGTTGTTGCATCGGCTGCACCTGCGCAGGTTGCAGAGAAGCAAGAAGGCCCAAGCGAAGAAGAAGTTGAACGTAAAGCGGAGGAAGCGGCCGGTGGACTTGCCAGTCTTTTCGGTTAGAGATTTTTTAATTTCCTTTTAATTTCTGTTTTTTCTAATTATAGCTAGCTATGAAAATAATTTTATTGACTAGGAAAATCTCCGTCACGATTTACCCAAAAGCTCCATTCAACTTTGATGGAACCGTTTACGTGCCGCAACATTTCGCTACGCCTGATTTTGAATGGGAAAGCGGGGTTTTATGGCAAAGCATGAATTTTAACAGGACACTATACGGATTGAAAATAGAGAATAGAGGTACGGCAAATAATCCGGAAATCAAACTGACCGTTTATTCAAATAGAGATGTGTCGAAAGGCGAGCTTTCAGCAATAAAAAATGAACTTAACTGGCGCTATGGATTTGATGAAAACCTTGCAGAATTCTTCGACAAGTTTAAAAACGACAAATTCCTCAAGCCTGTATTCAAGAAGTGGAAAGGGATGAGAAGCAGTTGCATGAATTCTTTATATGAGCTTCTTATGATTTCAATTGTTCTGCAGAATGCAACTGTCAGAAGAACAGTACAGATGATGAATAATCTTTTAGGCAAATACGGGAAGAGGGTTAAGTTTGATAATAAAGAATTGGCTGTATACTGGAACCCGCTTGATTTGAATAATGTTACAGAACCAGAATTAAGGATTTTGAAGGTCGGCTACAGAGATAAAATGATAAAACTAATCTCCGAGAGTTTTTCAAAAAATGAAATCGATGAATTCGAATTAAGAAAAGTGCCTACTGAAGATGCAAAAAAAGAGATAACTAAACTTTATGGCGTAGGACCGGCTACAGCCCAGAACATTCTGGCAGAGTATCTGAGAAGGCATGACATATTTGACCTGAAAGGCCGCGTATGGGAACAGAAAATACTTTCCAGAATCCTATTCAATAAAAAATTGGTTCCTGCTGAGAAGATTATAGGAGAGTTTGAAAAAAGATACGGCAACTGGAAAGGGTTAGCTTATTATTATATATTTACAAATCTATTCTGGGAACACAAAGAAAAAAATATCGAATGGCTTGAAAAAGAAATCAGACTATAAGGTATGTGATAATATGCTCACCGACAAGGAAGCGAAGAAAAAATATATCAGCGAATTTTATGGTCACCCTGACAAATATTACGCCACCGAATACCTGAAAAACGAAGGGTTTGCCCGCGGTATTTGCAGTAACTGCAAGAAACCCTTCTGGTCTGTCAAAGAACGTAATGTTTGCGGTGATCCGGCCTGCGGCACCATACCATTCGATTTCATCGGCAACACACCAGCTAAGCACGCTTTAGATTACATAGAAGTGTGGAAGCATTTTTCCAAGATGTTCAAGAAATTTGGATATACGCCCATAAGGAGATACCCAATAGTTGCAAGATGGAATCCTACCGTGGAGTACACTAATGCTTCCATAGCGGCTTTCCAGCCTTATGTTATATCCGGCGAGGTTGAACCGCCTGCGAAAAAGCTTGTTATTCCACAGCTCTGTTTTCGTACTGTTGACATAGATAATGTTGGCATTACCGGTTCCCACAACACGGTATTCTGCATGATAGGGCAGCATATGTTTGTGCCGCCGAGAGAATGGGACCAGAATCTTGTCTTTAGTCATATACATACGTGGCTCAAGAAAGGCCTTGGACTTCCCAATGAGGAAATAACATTTCATGAAGATGCGTGGGCAGGTGGCGGAAATCTCGGGCCTTGTATGGAATACTTTTCCCGCGGCTGTGAATTAGGCAATCAGGTTTACATGATGTATGAGCAGACTGGTGGAAATGGCGTCAGTCAACCCGGGATAAAAGGGCTTGATCTGAAAGTTCTCGACATGGGTATGGGACAAGAAAGAAATGCCTGGTTCTCACAGGGCGTCAATACACAATATGACGCGACTTTTCCAATAGTCATAAAACATCTCCTAAAAATTACTGGACTTAGTTTTGACAAAGGCCTGACAAAAAGATACGTTCCATATTCCGGACTTCTCAACTTAGATGAAGTTGATGATATAAACAAGGCGTGGAAAACTGTTGCAGAAAAGGTCGGTTGTGACGTGGAGATATTAAAGAAAAATATACTGCCACTTGCTGGTATATATTCTATTGCAGAACATAGCCGGGCGCTGCTCATAATGTTCAACGATGGCGCGCTTCCTTCTAACATGGGAGATTCCTACAATCTCAGAATAATACTAAGACGTATGCTGGGATTCGCTGACAAGTACGGATGGAATATTGATATTCATAAACTTTTCGAACTCCATGCAAAATATCTCAAGCCTCAGTATCCTGAGTTGTCTGAAAATTTAGAAGACGTGAAGAAAATATTCGACGTGGAGAAGGACAAGTATCAGAAAACAAAAGAAAAATCAAAACAAATAATAGCAAAAATAGCTTCCAGAGACATAACAACAAAAGATTTACTGGAACTTTATGATTCGCATGGCATTTCACCTGATCTAATTGCTCAAGAGGCAAAAACCTACGGAAAAAATACAGTTGTGCCTGATAATTTTTATGCACTTGTGTCAGAGATGCATGAAGAGCGTGAGCAGAAACATGCGACAAAGAAAAATATAGAACTGGACCTTGGCGCACTCGAGTCTACTCAGGTTCTTTACTATGAAGATTCCAAAAAACTGGAAAATTTTGCGAGGGTTGTAAAGATATCAGGAAACTATATTGTCCTTGATCGTACTGTGGCTTATCCGACATCTGGTGGACAACTGCATGATAACGGTACAATAAATGGTCTAGAATTTGTGGATGTTTTCAAATACGGAAATTTGATTGTTCATAAAATGAAAGGTCCTCCAAATTTTTCAGAAGGGCAAGATGTAAAAGTCGTGATAGATATGAAGAGGCGCCTGCAGTTGGCACAACATCATACGGCAACACATATAATAAATGAATGTGCACGGCGGGTTCTTGGAAATCATGTTAACCAGTCTAGTGCTTTCAAGGATGTTGACAAGGCTCATCTGGATATAACACACTACGCAGCTATAACAGACATGGATCTGAATATGATAGAAAAAATGTCCAATGATATTGTGAAAAAGTCATTGAAGGTTGATAAGAAATTTTTGAAAAGGGATATAGCCGAAAAAAAATATGGTGTACGAATTTATCAGGGTGGAGCTGTGCCTGGAAAAGAGTTGAGAATCGTAAACATAGAAGGACTTGACGTGGAGGCCTGTGGCGGCACTCATCTTGACTCCACGAAGGATGTCGGAAACATTAAAATAATTTCTACTGAACGCATCCAGGATAACATATCCCGAATAACTTTTGTTGCTGGGGAGTCTTCAAAAATATACGAAGAGGGACAAAAAAATCTTCTAAGAGAAATTGAACAGATACTTGGTGTACAGGGAGAAAAAACTATCGACGTTTCAAAAAATATTTTTGTGGTATGGAAGAAGATGAGAAAACAATTGGAGTCCTACAGAAATAAAAAATCTGAAATGATTATTCTTGATCTGGAGAAGAAAATTATAAATAATGTACTTATTGAAAAAATAGAAAATGCGGACTTAAGCCATTTGCAATCCATATCAAAAACTGTTTCTAATCCAAAAAGAATAATAATACTTTTCGGTGTCAGTAACAAAGTATATGTATTCATTTCTGTTGGGAATGATACAAAAGAAGACGCAGGAGATCTTATGGAAAGAATTTGTACAGAACTTTCTGGCAAAGGTGGCGGCGGAAGAAATCTAGCACAGGGTGTATGCATGGACAAAGATAAGCTTGATGAATTCATACAAAATTTCAGGAAGGGTATAATATGAAAGAAGACATAATATTAAAGGAATTGAGAAATATTCTTAATGTGAGCAATGAAGATATACCTAAAACTCTTTCTAGATTCAAGCGTGAAATTGAAGAGATGAAAAAAGAAATTAAGTAAAGGCATGCGCTTGGGACGTCCTTAACTTAGAGTACTTTGTCTTTACCCTGTCAAATTAAGTGCGCTTATGGTGCATTCAGTTGGCATTACCATTAGATTTAAGCAAAGTGCATCAAAAATTTTATCGGTCGTTATATTGTAAACTAAGTTCTCTCCGTTTATGTTTAATATCTTAGCGTAAGTTTCCTGGGATATTATTTTTATTACTATAACCTGCTGCTGGCCTGTTGGCGTTGTGAAGGATTCCGGAACGCTGCTAATCATATTTACTATGTCGCTATCAGTAGACTCATTGTAGTAAAATTTCAGAAACGTAAATCCGTTCTGCACATATGTATTTTCCAGATTCTGATTTATCTCGCCGTCTACTACAAAACTTTCAAGCGGCTTCAGTTCGGTGTTTGTATTCTGGTTTGTCTGAAACCCAGAAAAAACAAAAGCTATAGAGGAGAGTGCAAATATCAGAATTATAGAAAGTGCCATAAGCGTTTTTTGTGTTGATTTTCTCATTTCATAGAATATGATACTAGTCCTTTTAAGATCATATTCTTGAAATCAAAGTCTTGCCGCATAAGTTCTTATACAAGACTTATGATTTACTCGCCTACGTGTATGTGTGCAACGACTTTTCTGCCCTTTCTCGCAAACTCCTGAAACTTTTTTAGGGCGTCCGGTGTCTTAAGAACATGGACGTCTACGCTAGATTTTTTAGCGGCGTCAAGGACGTCTTCTGATACGTTAAGCTTTCCCTTGAATCCCGTGCCAAAAATTGCTATCTCCGGTTCGTGGAGAAGCATTCGCTCGAATTCCTTCTTGCTTATCCTGTTTGTTTTATCTAGCTGTTCTACTCCGTTTGCATGGAGAAAGAAATCGCTTGATATTACGTCGTCATTTATGTGTATTTTTCCTAGCTCTACTTTTTTGATTCGTGGCAACATAATTTTACTATAGATAGAAGGAATAAAAGGTTAATATTGCAGCTAAAGTAATGATGCTGCACCCTATTTAGCGGAATTCATAATTTTACGGGCTTCTTCTATGAACTTCGAATCTCTTATGACAATAAATTTTCCATCGTAGGTTTCTTGCTTCTCTTTTTTAAGAAGTTTTAATGCCTGGTTCATTGTAGTCCATTCAACTTTATATCCGGCAGCCAGTTCTCCTTTGTCAAATTCCGGCTCGCCTTTCTCCAATACTTCTGCTAGGAAGCAGTAAGACGTCTGTAATATATTGAAGCGTGTTCTGTGCTCTATGATTTTTCCGACTTCTCCAATTATTTTTATCTTGCACCCAGTTTCTTCCTTCATTTCACGGAAAAGAGCATCCTCAATGCTTTCGCCCTTTTCTATGCCACCTCCAGGAAGCTTATGATAGTTGTGCTTTGTGACATTCATCAGGGCAATTTTACCATTGTTCATCAATATGGCACGTGAAGCTGAGCGCTCTTTCATTATTGATTTTTTAGAAACCGCTCCGATATCTTCGTCCCTTAGCTCCAAAAGTAATTTCATGGCTTGCTTACCTTTTTCTTATATAACTTCCATCTACCTTCTGAGATGACTTTTATTTTGTTGCCGTCCATCAGCACTGCTGAATCATCGTCAATGGCGTAGAGGTCTCCATCCAACTTTTCTGCTAGTCTCCTTAGGTTTTTGTCCCTAACTTTAGGAAATTCAGGAGAATTCAAATGTGGTCGGATGCTGAAATTTACAAAGCCAAGACCTTTTGGTGAGTTTTCATTTTCATCTCCATAAAAAAATTCAGAAGATGTCTGAATTGTTTTGCATATTGCTATGCTTCCAGCACTGATGCCAACATACACTCTACTTTTCAGAAGATTTGGTAATTCAGCTCTCAGCCCTGAACTTATTATACATTTCATTAAGTAACCCGTAACCCCACCACCAAAGACAATAACATTTGCTTTCTTCAAACGTGGCAGCCAAATGTGTTTGGGCATGGCAGAAATATCAACTATGTCTACATCTCCAAGCTTTTTGCAATTGCTAAGGTCGTTAATCAACCAACTCTTTTCCCCATCTTCCATGTTCGCTGCCGTCGGAATGAATGCTATTTTGATATGGCCCTTAACCATTTTCCTCAATACATTAGCTAGGGATTTGTTGGATATGCCAGCTGAAGTAAGCAATAATTTCATAAATAGCCCTGCCAGGATTCGAACCTGGGTCCGGAGCTTTCTCGGAACTTTCCAGAAAGTTCACCAGAGGCTCTGATGCTGGGCCGCTACACCACAGGGCTGTCTGATTTTATCAGCTATTGAGAAATATTAAAAGCCGTTCTAATAATATTTTTCTTTGCTTTGTGTAGTTCATGCTTTTAGCTCGTCAAGCAATCTAGAGCCCTTCTGCGTAATAACGTAGCATGTGGATCCTATGGGATTGATTTCCACAAGAAGGTTTTTCTGAACCAGGTTCTTCGTAACCGTATCAACAGCATTTTCACCCCCGCCGTTGTTCTGAAGGAATTTTTTGAGGTCGGGGCGTGTTATCAGCTGGTTCTCTGAAACTTTCCTCAGTATCTTTTTTTCTATTGAACTTAACATACTATCACGCTATAATTTGTTCTCTTATCTTTAATGATTCTTTTTTGCCAATTGCCCGTTCCACAAGCATCAGAGCAAATTCTATTGATGTTCCTGGGCATTTAGATGTTACAATATTTCCGGATGCAATCACTTTTGCGTCGCGTACCTTTGGTATCTTGCTCTCCAAACCCGGATATACACAAGCTATCTTGTCATCCAATACGCCGGCTGCCGCTAGCACCACAGGAGCTGCGCAAATGGCACCTATAATTTTTTTCTGCTTGTTAAATTCTTTTATCAGTGCAATAACCGCGTTGCTGTTCAAAAGATTCCTATAACCTGGACCACCAGGCAGCACAAGCATGTCAAATGTATTATTATCTACATCGCTTAGTGTTTTGTCAATCATTACCTTTACGCCGTGAGCGCTTGTGACAATTTTTGAACCGATGCCTGCCTTTGTAACTTCGATGCCTGCGCGGTGGAGCACATCTATCACAGTAAATGCTTCGATGTCTTCAAAATCTTCTGCTAGTATAACAAGTGCCTTCACTTTAATCACAATTAGGTTTTATCGCTCGGTTTTATTTAAATGTTTATGTAGTATAGAATAGCCAGTGATGAAATGAGCGTAATTGGATTTAACATAAAGTCGATAAATGCATATTTGGATGAAAAGAACATGAAAGGCAATGTAAGCGTAAACAGCACGCCTACAATTGAATCTGTTCAAAGAAGAGATCTGACAGCGATAGGCATAGCAGATGCGATAGCTATTGATTTCAAATTTGTTACATCTTATGATCCCAAAGCCGGTGAAATCACAATGACCGGTGAAATACTTTACCAAGTAAAAGACGCGAAGAAAGCAATTAAACAATGGAATGATGATGGTAAGGTAGATGATGAAATAATGCTTGATGTTCTCAATACCATATTCAGGAGATGTTTGGCTAAGGCAGTTGACCTTGCAGACCTGCTAAGATTGCCAGCACCACTGAGGTTTCCTGTGATTACGCTGGAAAAGCCTAAGGTAAGCGGAAATTGATGTGAGTTATAGCTATTTGATACTTAAAAACCACGACTCCTTATAATATAGGTGCCACCTTTAACCCTCACAAACGAAGGGTGAACTGGAACTATATTCTGTAAATTATATTTTCTAAATTATATATTCTAATGTATATTATGTCGTTGTCCCTCGCAAAAGAAATTTATTTTATAAAATATATTTTTGTATATAGTACTTTGTTTTATATATTACTTGTTATATCTAATAGAAAATATATTATTTAGAACACGTATATGTTGCAGTTTTGGTCCACCAAAAAAGACACATTTATCTCTCACAAAAGAAGAAGCGTTGTGGGGCGTTATTTAGCTGCCCTCTTCTTCATCCTGTCCGTGTTCGTCTTTAACCTCTTCTTCAACGGCTTCATTTCCCCGTTCAGCCCGTGCCATCCCTAACATAAGAAGATCGTCGAAATCCTTTGCAATGCGCCGGGTTTTACGAAAAAAGCTCTTTGTTGAGGCTTCTGCTTTGTCAAGAAGGCGATTAACAGTTTGGCCCGTAAGCATGTAACCTTTGACATATCCGTCTCCTGCTGGCATTTTAACAAACTCCAACAGACCCAGAGAACGCCATTTTCTAATTTCTTCGTACGTTTGGCTTTGTGATACTGTTAATATTTGCGAAATTTTCTCTATGGAAACAGGCATGCCTTCTTTTCGGTATTTTAACAGCTCGAGAAGCAACTTATCATGCTGCGCGCGGCTTTCCTTTCTCTTCAAGCCTAGGCGGCGCACTAAAACATGGGACAAATCGTGCGGCGTAAGGCTGGTTTTCGTATCAGGCGGGCTTATTCGCTGAAATACTATATCAGAAAGTTTTTTCTTTGGCATTTAATCACACTTGAATTTTATAATCTCTATATTTGCTTCCTTCAATAATTTGGTTCCTAATTCATCAGGATAGTCTCCTTCTATAATTATCTTCTTTATTCCAGCGTTAATAATCATTTTTGCGCAGGTAGTGCACGGGGAATTTGTTGTATAAAGTGTTGCGTCTTTCGTAGATACGCCATGCAACGCTGCCTGTACTATTACATTTTCTTCGGCGTGGGAACAAACACATTTATCAAGATGCATTCCTCTTGGATATGTTTCTTCGGAGCCGTTGCACCGATCGCAGCCGCCATCAGAACAGTTTTTTGTTCCGCGAGGTGTTCCATTGTAACCAGTAGAAATGATTCTTTTGTCTTTTACAAGTATTGCACCTACCTGACGCCGAGTGCAATCGGCTCGCTGGCGAACGGCGTGAGCTACACCCATAAAATATTCATCCCAACCGGGCTTTTTTCCTTCTCTTCTATACACGTCTTTGTTCATTTGGGTCACCTTTTTACTGCAATACTACGGTCTGAAAAGGGTAGTTTTTTCTTTTGTGAGGGGTTAGACACACTGTAAGGGGCTGTTATATTTCATGCCTAACAAGATTTTTCGGCTAAATTATCCTCCAAAACATCATCATGTTTTACCTGGAGTGGATCCCCGCTAAGCCCTGATTTCGATATGTTTGATACGTAACCGTGCTCACGTACCAATAGTCTTTGTCCATAGAATATTTAACTATTTGTATCTTTGACCGCAATTATTGGTTTTGATTAGAGCGGACACTTTTTTGACTTTTTCATGTGAGAGATGGGGGTATTTTATTCAGAATTGGGTAGGAATTGAAAAAATGGTTAAATTTAATGTCTTTTCCAGCCGACTACTGGAGTTATTCTGCTATACCAAGGACCGCCATTTCTTATTGTTAGAACACCTAACTGAAATACTCTGCCCTTTTCTCCAGCAGAACAAACTAGACCTATTTGGATTGCATCAGAATTTTCGTATGCGCCGTTATAAGCACCTATCTGAATATTTCTTTGTCTATCAGCTGCTGTATTCATGACGCCAACTTGTAAAGATCTTGCTTTGTCGTGTGTGGCCTTAGCGTCTTCTGAATGATTCCATAATCCGCACTGAACAGAATCCGAACCCGCCGCTTGATTATACAAACCAATTTGTCCTATATCCGAGCGTTCTGCATAATTAACAGCACCTAATTCAACTGCTTTTGATGCATGTAATGAATTGGTGGGACCTATGGAGACACCCTTATAGCCATCTTGCCATTTACGTGAATCGTCGCCATCAAATCCAAATCTTATACCATTCTTCATATGAACACCCCTTAAAATGTTACTACTAATTAGTAGTTTTATTATATTTAAAGATATCGGTTCTGAAGTTGATGTATTGAAAATTACCTTACTTCGTCTTCTTTGGTGACAGCTTCGCAAACTTCCTCAAAACATTCTCAAAGTCTGCTGCAAGGGCCACGCCGTCTGCCGTAAGCTTAACATACTTAATACGGCCCTGTTTGTCAAACTCTACAATATCCATTTCCTTGAAAATATCAAGAAGTTTAACCGTATGTGAATAGGTGCAGTCTGTATCTTTGGCGAGAACGGAGACGTATTTCGGGTTTCCGCCGATTTTTATATTCAGCAACAGGCGTACGGGTTTTCTTCTCAAAAATAGCTCTTCCATTTCGTTTTTTGCACCCATGGCAACTAACTAAACTATACATTTCCTCCTTTATATATGTTACAGAAATATAAACATGTAATACATAATATCTTTTAGTAAATATATCTTAGTAAATATCTTTTTCAATTTAATAAATAGCGTTATTATTTCGTATAGTATACTTCTCAAAGAATTCTTTACAGTAAATAATTCATCTCTCACATAGGTTTTGTAGGTTAAACGTCCTTATGAAATCAATAGAGGACTTTGAATAATATATGTTTCATTCAAAGTCCTTATTGTGAACTTTGACAAATTATGGGGTTAATCAAAGTTCTCAATATATAGCATGTGACATAAATAATCAGACATATTATGATGTTACTGCTACGCGCGGAAAACAAAGTTTTCCGGCACACGCAAAAAGCAAAGCTTTTTGCGTGTATGCAGAAGACATTATTTTGTATAAAAACTAATGTCTTCTACTATATAACAATTTGCGACAAAATGATACCTATGGAACTTACTCTCCAGCCCCTCCGGAAGCTTCTCAAAAAAGCAGGCGCAAAGCGTGTTTCTGACAAGGCAGCAGAGGAGCTGGGAAAGGTACTGGAAGAGAAGACAAAGATACTTCTTCTGGACGCAAAACGGCTTTCGGAGCATGCCGGCCGCAGAACAGTCATGAAAAGAGACGTGAGAGCTGCGAGGAAGGTAATAGAGAAGTAAATAAGTAAAAAATATCCTGAAACGGCATTGTAATTTAATTTCTTTTTAAACTCTCATAAATTAGTATTTTTCTATGGCAAGAGAAAATGGTATAGGATCCTATGGTCTTCTTTTCGGTGTTTTAGCATTTACGCTCCTAGGCCGAGTATGCGGTACTAGCGTAACAAATAATGCAGTGTATGAATTAAGCAAAAACGGGTATGAAGTTCTCTACGACCATAACAACAATTCCTGGACTGTTTCACAAAATCAACATAGAAAAGGTACTATAAGACCACAGGCTTTCGTACCCTTTGTCATGGCACCGGAATTAGAATTAAACTACAAGGATGATAGACTTGAACAATTGGCAAGCGAATCTCATCTAAAAGTAATAAAACTCTATTAAATTCTTACTCTATTTTGGAACGAACTCGTAATTTCTCCGTACGCTCTACTTCGCTTTAAACATTTTTCCGTGCTATTAGGCAAATGCTTAATGAACTTATCAAAAAACTTTCTTCTGAAACTGGTTTGGATGAAAAGGAAATAATGGACAAGATAGAGGAGAAACGAGCAGAACTCTCGGATCTTATATCAGAAGAAGGTGCTGCCTACATTGTTGCGAAGGAATTGGGCATTGCTATAATAAAACAGGAAAGGCTTGACATAGCTAACATAATACCAGGCATGCAGAATGTTGATGTTATTGGCAAGATAACACGCATATCACCGATACGCGAATTCTCAACGGAAAAGGCAAAGGGCCGTGTCGCAAACGTAACAATAGCCGATTCAACCGGCTCGGTTCGCATATCGTTGTGGAATGACGAAATAAATGTTATGGAGGGCATGGAAGTTGGTGAAGTTATTCGCGTGCGTGGCTATGTCAAAGAGGATAATCTTGGCAATCCCGAGCTAAGACTTGGGCGTTATGGTTCTATTGTAAAAAGTGACGAAGAAATCACCAGCGTAAAGGAGATGCGGCGCAAGACAGAAAGGTGCAATATAAACCAGCTCGCTGAGGGTGGTTACAAGGAAATCAGGGCGCCGCTGCTCCAGGTATTTGAAAGTAATGTTTTCTATGAAGTATGCCCTGACTGCAGGGCGCGCATAAAACTAAATGAAAGCGACGAATTTGTCTGCGCAGATCATGGTGCAGTAGAGCCGGACTATGGCCTGATACTGTCAGGAATTGCTGATGATGGTACAGAAAGCATACGTGTTGTCTTCTTCAACGAGAACGCTGAAAAGCTACTGGGCATGACTGTGAAAGATGCGAAGAAATTATTTGACAGAAAAAAGAAGCTGGAGGCGATTATTTCTCTCGTGCCTCTTGGAAAAGAGTTCATTTTCGAGGGCCGCGCTCGCAGGAACCAGCTTTTTGACCGTCTGGAATTCATAGTTAGCAACGTAAAAGAAGTCGATGTTAAGCAAGAGATTGAAATAATATTAAATAATTTGAGTGAGTAATAGACGTGATTCAATATGTCAGTATTAGGATTTTTTGAAGATGTGGATAGAGGTTTAGTAACGGGGGCTACGACGAATAGAGAATATACTCGCTTTTTAGCTGATTATGAAAGAGCTGGTTATGTAACTGGGGTTGGTATATCTTATGAGCTTACAGATACGGGCAGAGAACGCTTAGGAGAACTGCGAAAATTCGCTGCTATTGTTGCTGAAGTACTTGTAGAAGACCGTTTTAACGAAATTGATATGTGATAGTTATGCCGAGATTCAAAAAGAAAATAACACCAGAAGAAGAGATGGCTAAACTGCAGGGTGAAGCTGAGGAAAAAGAACCGGTAGAGAAAAAAGACCCAAGCGAGCTTACGCTGGAAGACTTGCCTGGGATTGGTCCAAAAGGCGCGCAAAAACTGAAGGAAGCCGGATATACCGAGTTGATTTCTGTGGCTGCAGCATCTGCTGGTGAAATATCAGCTGCTTGTGAGATCAGCGCACCGACAGCAGAAAAAATTATCCAGGCGGCACGCTCGCAGCTTGACATGGGATTCAAGACTGCGGCTGATCTTCAGGAAAGAAGAAAAGAAATAGGCAGGATAACGACTGGCTCGAAATCGCTTGATGCTTTGCTTGGAGGCGGTGTTGAGACGCAGGCAATAACTGAATGTTATGGTGCTTTTGGCTCTGGAAAAAGCCAGATCGGATTCTCTTTAGCAGTTAACGTACAACTGCCGAAAGGTGAAGGTGGGTTAAACGGAAGGTGTATATTTATTGATACTGAGTCGACTTTTAGGCCCGACCGCATAGCACAATTGGCTGAAGTAAGAGGACTTGATCAGAAAAAAGTCCTGAAAAATATATTCATCGCAAAAGCCTTTAACAGCGATCATCAGATTGTTCTGGCAGAAAAGGCAAAAGAACTTGTGAAAGAACAAAACGTTAAGCTTCTCATAGTCGATTCTATTATGTCGCATTTTCGTAGCGATTATAGCGGGCGTGGAGAACTTGCGCCGAGGCAGCAAAAATTAAACAGGCACATACATGCGTTACAAAAATTAGCAGATACATATAATGTCGCGATTTACATTACTAATCAAGTCATGGCACGCCCTGATGTGATGTTTGGCGATCCGACAACACACATTGGCGGGCATATCTTAGGACACGGAAGCACTTACAGAGTATATTTACGAAGAAGCAAGGCGAACACGCGCATTGCCCGCTTGATAGACAGCCCTAACCTGCCAGAGGGCGAAGCTGTTTTCACGCTAACAGAAAAGGGCGTTGAGTGATTAAATAAGGTAAAATATTGACTTTTATTCTTGCTGTTTATATTTTTAGCATGGGTTGGAAAACCGGCGTAATGAAACATAAGGTCACAGAACTAGTAGGCGAAGAGGTTTTTTATAGAGGCAACGTAGTGCATATTGCAAGAAATGTTGGTGTCGATATTTCCAAAATGCTTGCTTACTTACGATCGTACGCTATCAGCCCGTTCTCTTTAGGTGTTAATACCGGGCGCTTTAGACTTCCAGCAAATATTTTATTATACCCAAGATCAAAAATCTGGGATTATCTTACAACGCTAGAAGCTGAAGGTGTGACAAACCTCCGGGAATCGGGTATAGAAAGCTTTGATGATATTGTAAGATTGAAATATCATGCCGTACATTAATTATCTCTTTCTTATTTTCTTACGTGAAATTTCTTGTCCAGTTCTGCAAGCGTGTCGCGCATAGCTGTATAGGAAAGTTCCTCGGTTGTTGCCATGGCTGCACCGAACCATCCCTGCTCGCGCATGAAAATAGATTTCTTCTGGGCTTTTTTTCTTATGGGATCCCACATAGGGTCTGCAAACAAATCTATCGGTCCTGTGAGTTTTCCGTCTTTCATGCTGAAGCCCGCCGCGCATACAATTGGGTTGCACATATCGCTTGACGCTGGGCTGTTCAGAGTGACGGGCATGAGTGCCATCACATGGCTGCCTCTGGCGTCGCCTGTAACAAACGGCGCAATCCTGAATGGTGCGCAAACTTCTTCGGTAGCAGGAAAGTTTTTCTGAACCCTTACAAGCGCTATAGGATCGTCTTTGCCAACGTATTTTCCGGCTATATTGTGCAGGCGGCTCGTACTGTTTTTTAGCACAGGCTCGTTGTCTTTAGAGTTTACAGATTCTACTACAAATCTGTTCTCGTCGCGAAGTAGCGTAGCAAGGTCTAATCTTTCCTCTGGCACGGCAAGCTCGACGACCTTGTCGCCTTCTATATAATTTACGTCCATTACCGTGAATCTGAAGCCTTTTTTTATTGCTGGGCTAAGAATAAGTCCTGGTGTAAATGATTCGTCGCAGAACATTTTATAAAACATAAAATTGTAGGCACCTGGCCCGGTCTTGTCGGCTGCGAACATTATAAACGGCTCTGACTCGCGTTCCTCGAATGTCATTTCTGCGTAGCCAGGTCCCATGCCATGCACATTTCCTGTAAATGCATCCTTCAATAAGTCCTGACCTGCGCCGTAAAGTCCTTCTGCTTTTGCGACCTTTGTTCCCTCCTGAAATGCATTCCAGGCAAGACCATGTATCTGCTCGCTGTTTTCTCCGTGTGTATGCGTCATCAAAATATGAATGTCGTCGCCGCAGTGACCAACATAGGCGTCTATAATTTTGCCGCCCCTTTCCCTGAAAACAAAGTCTCTTACGGTTTTTAGCACTGCCGAGCTTGGCTGTGTATGACCTCCTATGCTTCCTATATCAGCCTTTATCGCGGATAGTGTTATCTTCATTTAATCACCTCTTAGAATTGTTACGAATAGCTTTTATCTCTCATAAGTATGACACATTAATATAGCATAAAAAATATGATTCATACTTTCATGTGCACCGAACAGTAAAGAAAAAATAGGACGCCTTTGAAACAATCTCTTATGTGAGGGATAGATACGTCTAATTCATACTGAAAAAAGAATCAAGCTATCTCTTTTTCGCTTATGATGACGAAGTCACCGACACTCTTCACGGACGAAAACGGGATTAGAAGTCTGTTGTTTTCATCTTTTTCCAGCGTCAGATCGCCTGTGTGTTTTGTAGGCTCGACAATAACCAGATTTAGCAATTCGCCACTTTCTGATACAAAATTAATATCACCAATGACTCCAAACTTTCTTCCGGTTTCCTCCGAAACGATTACTTTACCCAACAGGTCTCTTCCACGGCTTTGCATAAAATCACCTCAATACATATTGTGAACTTTGATTAATCCTATAATTTGTCAAAGTTCGCAATAAGGGCTTTGAATGAAACGTATACTACTCAAAGCCCTCTATTACCTAATCCTATACTTATTGGAGCATGTATAAATAATTTTTCTGACGAAAAGCGCAATTACGGCAAAATTACGAGTATGTGTATGGTGTTTTCTTTTGTGAGTGATAATTACGCCTTTACTACTATATTTCTGATCGACGGTGCGAGTTGGTACACAAAGGCGCGATCTTCACGCACACGCTCAACTAGGCCTTCTTCCATCAGCCGCTTGAGAATATTATTCATCGAACGAACGGCATGCTGGCGGGATTTGTATTTTTCCAGATTGAGATTATTCGCTATTTGACCTGGCGTCATTGGCTTTATGAGCATTTCCACGATTTCACGCTGAGTAGGACTCAAATCTTCGAGGAAACGTAATGACACTTTTAACTCTTCTTTTGGAATTTCCTGCACGAGAAGTTCTTTTGTGAGAGGTCTTCCTGTTTTCATTGATTCATTTACTGCGTCGTTGCAGAATTTTATTATTTCACGAGGGAATCCACCGGAGCGATTATAAATTACGTCGATGAGACTATTGAATTCTTCGCCAGTTCCGCCAACATTTCTTATGCGTTTTTTAATCATCTGCTCGGTTTCTTCTTTTGTGAGCGATACGAGCTCTATTTTTGCCATGATTCTTTTGCGAAGTGTCTCAAGTTTTGAAAGATGATCTTCAAAAACAGGGAGCCCTGCTATCACTATTGACATGTTTTCGACCTGATCACTCAGCACACGAAGCCACTCAAGAACATCAATATTGGACTCGTGTGCCTCATCATAGAGAACAACCAGATGCTTGGAACGTAGTCTTTTATTCAGGAAATTCGGTATTTGATAGATGTTCTTTAGGTGTCTTCCCCAGAATCTAGGGTATTTTTCGTTGAAAATATCAACGAACTCTTCTGGTCTTTTAGGTGGTTTTCCAATAAAAAGAAAATCATAGTTGTGATCTACGCTTTCTGACAGCCATTCCAACAGCGTTGTCTTTCCAGAACCAGTCGGACCTACTAAAAGCACTACCTTATGTCTCTCCTGGATAAGACGTATCAGGTCTGCAGACTGATATTTGTAACCTACAAATAGTTCTGGCAATATATTAAGTATGAAGGGGTTTTTTGACCATTTCATAGCTTTGAACCACTCATTTGGATCATTAACAGGCTTAAATTGTGGTTCCTGACTGATTTGTGGTTCTTCTTTAACCGGTTCTTGTGCTGCTGTTGGCTGTTCTGTGGCCTGATTGGGCTGGCTCTCAGACAAACTCACGTCTATTTCGTCGACCATGTGTATTATTACTCCTATAAGTATAAATGTTTTTGTATATTGAACTTCACAGATCTTCACGTAAAAATTTGTCTTATTCACAGAAAAATATCATATATTCACCAACTTCATCATAATATTCACCAAACACATCTTTTTTTGGTCTATTTCACGGTGAATTCACGTGAATTTTCATCATTTTTGCGTGAACGTCGTGAAGGGTTTGTGAAGGTTTTATGAAGGGTTTGTGAAGGGTTTTCCTTGTTTTTGCCATAGTAGACCCCAAATTGTGAGTTTTATTATTTTGCTATTATGGGATATCCATTTTTTGTGAGACATTAAAGTGGTCTTCACGTGTATTCACGTAGATATTCACGGTTTTTTGATGAAGTTCACATGAACTTCACGAGACCTTCACGTGTCGCTTGTTTTTTGGTGAGGTGTTCATATCACTTCGTGAGATGGGGTTAGACTTAGATGCACAGATTTACCTAGTTTTATGTTGGCTTTTACAGATTAGAAGTCAATAATTTGTTTTATTAGACAAATTAAGTCAAGAAATAGCCTTAATGTTTGGAAAATTAGCCTATTTTCCCCATTAATCGCAAAAGCTTCATAATCTGGCGCAAGTCGCGGCCCTCACGAAGTTTCTCAAGAACAAGTGGCTTGAGCCGGACCACACGCAACAATGGCTTGCCTGTTCCGATGCTAACGTCTTCTATAAGGTTTGTCAATACGGTCTCAAGGTAATGAGCAACGGTAGCAGGCGAATAACCTGTCTCTTTTGCTATGCGACGCAGCCATATCCCGTCTGGATTGGCTGCCAGGAACGTTACTATTTTCCCTATTTTCTTTTCGTCAAAGCCTTTCTTACGCCCCATTACTCTCACTTCATAATATTTCGAACAGTTGTCCATATAAAGCTTTTTTAGAACTATAGCCGCTTAAAGTTCAAAATTTTGATACATGTAGAGTTTTTCACTCACGTCTCTCATTTGTAGTATATATTCAAAAATTACATTGTTTTAGACTAAATTTGCTTAAATTTTCTTGTGCACAAAACTATCTATGCGGTGCTTTATTGCTGTTGACATCGATCCTAGACTAAGGCATGAAGTAGAGAAGCTCCAAGCCGAACTTCGCGACCTTGACACTAAGCTTGTCGAGCCAGAAAACCTGCACTTTACAATGAAATTCCTCGGTGAAGTCGATGAAGGTATTGTGAACAGTGTGAAGGCCTTGCTTAAGGGGGTTGCGAGCAGACATAAACCTTTTTCAGTGGCTTTGGAAGGCGTTGGCGTCTTTCCCAGCGAAAAATTCGTACGTGTTGTATGGATAGGCGCTGCCCAGCTTTCTGAGCTGCAGGACGAGATTAACAAAGCCCTTTCGCCTTTATTTATGAAGGAAAAATCTTCACCTCACCTGACCATAGCACGAGTAAGGTCTCAAAAGCACCTGACAGAAATCAATGATTTTATAAAAGCCCATAAGAATGAAGAAATAGGCACCATGTATGTCAGCGTGCTGAAACTCAAGAATTCGACTCTTACACCAGAAGGGCCTGTTTATGAGGATGTGGCTGTGTTCAAATTGGTGAATAAATGATTAGCGACCAGAAACTCGGAAAATTGTCTCTTTTGATAACAATAATTGGCATAATAATGATCTACACCTCTGCAGTACTCATCGGATCCGCGGAAATGAAAATAGGCAATATAACTGATCATGATGTTGGTAAAAATGTTCTTGTTAATGGTACAATAGTGTCCTACAATGTAAACAATGGTAATATTTTCATCAGGCTTTCAGACAGCACAGGCAATATAACGGTCGTGATGTTTGAACGCGTTGCACGAGCACAGGCAGAATTAAATAACGGCGATACTATTCTGGTTGAGGGCCAGATAAACGTTTATAAAAATGAACTCGAAATAATAGCTAAATCAATCTCTAAAGAGAAGTAAAATTCTCATTATAGTGGTATTATATGGAAATAATAATTCTTGCAGGCGGCCAGGCAAAGCGGCTCAGGCCAATCACTGACGGCATGCCAAAATGCATGGTGCCCATAAACGGCAAGCCTACACTTCAATATCATTTAGACTTTCTCAGCAAATACAAAGTAATAGACAAAATAGTGCTTGCCTGCGGGTACAAATGGGAGAACATAAAGGAACACTACGGCAGCAGGTTCATTTATTCTGTTGAAGACGAGCCTCTTGGAACCGGCGGGGCCGTGAGGCGCGCGATTGACCATATAGACGGCGAAGAGTTCCTTGTCCTCAACGCTGATGATATCAATAATGTCGACATAAACGAGCTTATAAGCACAGGCAGCAACGCAACCGTTATATGCCGGTTCAAGTCGCAGTTCGGCATTGTTGATGTGGAAAATGGCATGATAAAGCAATTTAGGGAAAAACCGCTGCTTCCTTACTGGGCTAACATGGGCATGCACATCTTAAATAAAAAAATAAAGTTCCCTGAAATAGGCAGTCTGGAACAGGATGTGCTACCCAAGCTTGCAGCTAGCGGACAACTGAAGGCTTTTCATCATACTGGTTACTGGGTCACAATAAACACCATGAAAGAATTGGAAGAAGCCGGAGATATGCTGAAAAAATTGGATCTCTAGGATTTCAATTCTGCATGTAATTTTTTTACGCGCTTCTCTATTTGTTTCCTGCCTTTTCTTATGCAGACAATATCTCCGGCATGACAATCTTCAACCGGCCACAATTCTGCTTTAATTGAAAGAATTTTGACACCACGAAATACAATTATTTTTGAGGCTTTTTTTGTCATTTGCTCTGTTAGTTCTCTTGGTTTTCTAATGTTCATTTCTATGCCGATCTCTTTCAGAACCTTTGGCGTTGCCCTGTCATTATGCTTCTGATAAGTTATTCCAGCACTTTCTGCAATAAAACCGCGCGTAGCGTTCTTGTTGAAAATTTCCTCTGCTAGCCTGCTTCTGAACCTATTTCCTCTGCATACAAATAAAATTACTTTGTTCTTCACTCTGACATCTCCTTATTACTTACCTTTCCTAATTTCTTCTTGCAACATCAAAGAGAATTTTTTCTTCAGCGTTTTCAAGGTTTTTTCGTCTTCAGCTTCTATTGATAGGCGTATAAGCGGTGTTGTGTTTGACGCACGAATAAGCACCCAGCCATTTGGGAAATCAACTCTTACACCATCCATGGTAGTAACATTTTTATATTCTTTCCTAAATTTTTGCTTGAGGTTGTTAATGATAATGAACTTCTTCTCGTCGTCACACTCGAGGTTCACGCGTTCGAACGGATATGTTTTAATCATGTCGATAATTTCTGACAGCTTTTTGTTCTGCTTGGATAAAACTGCTGCTGCGTATATGCTTACCATAAGAGAATCGTCAATAGGCGCCATGTAGGGGAGTGCATAATGACCACTTACCTCCATACCAAAACATGCTTTATTTTCTGAAACTGCTTGCATGAGAAAAGTATGGCCTACTGGTACACGTATGATTTTTTTACCTATTTTTTTGGCTATGTCATCTATTAGACGGGTGCATTCCACGTTGGCAACTATCGGACCTTTTTCATTAACAGCACCCAGCAACACAAGATAGGATGCCTGTTCAGGTGTAAGCTTTCTTCCCAAGTTATCTACAAGCAACATCCTGTCGCCATCGCCGTCATAGGCTATTCCTATATCTGCACTCTTGGATCTTTTTCTTAGCTCTTTCAATTCGTCTTCGGATGGTTCTGGACCCCTGTTTGGGAATGTTCCATCAAGTTTTTCATAGATTACCTCGACATCGAAGCCAGAATCAGAAAAAAGTTGTTTTGCAACTACACCTGCCATTCCATTACCACAATCTAGCACTACGCGTATTTTTCTACCTATCTTTATCTTTTCGCGGATGTATTTTCTATAGTTATCAAGCAGCTTTGTAACATTTTCCTGTAATATTTCAGGATGTCCCTTTGCCCTAATAGTGGAAAACGATTGGCTTATTTTCTTGTTCTCACTTTCGGCAAAACCTATTCCGTTCTTATGAAAGAATTTTACACCGTTCCACTCTTTTGGCATATGGGACGCGGTTATGTAGGCGTAATCATGCTTCCCCAGAGCATGAATCATACCAACACCAAGCGGCACGCAACCACAGTCAATAATTTTTTTGTTGCACCCTTCGATAAAAGCCTTTTTTAACGAGGGGCTTGAAATGCGCATGTCGCTTGCCACGGCTATTGTTTCTGTGGACATGGAAGAAAACGTCGCACCTATACGTTTCATTATGTTCTCGTCCAGATCTTTTCCGTAAATTCCTCTGATATCATAGCTTCTGAATATGCTCATAATTATCATTAGACAATTGCAATGAAATAAATGCTTATTGGTTCTCTTCTCAAAACATAGCTTTAATAATATGGACAACAAAAAGTCAAAAAGCATCTGTAATTTGGTGATTTTATGCATGATATTGCTGAGAAAGTTGTTTCTATGGCTTCTGGTTGTGACTATGCAGATGTACGCATAGAAAACGTTACAGGAGACAGCATCATATTAAAGAACGGTGATCCGATAACTGTCGGCGTCACTCGTAATACCGGTATGTGCATACGTATCCTAGTAAAAGGTTCTCTTGGCATTTCCTTTACAAATGATTTTTCTAATAAGGCTATGAAGGAAGCGGTCGATCGTGCTGTTAAACTTGCTAAGTCTTCCGCAAATATAGTGAAGAACCCTGTGCATATGTCAAAAGAAACTCCAGTAAAGGGCAAATTTTCTGTAAAGGAAAAGAGAAAACTGTTGGATGTGACTGTCCAGGAAAAAATGGGAGAACTTATTTCTCTTGACAAAACGCTTGTTTCTACAAATCTCAATTTCGCGACGAGATTTTTTGACTTGTCCACAGAATGTCGTGAAAAATATTATTGTAATTCCGAGGGTTCCAGAATTTCTTCCTATACACCAAGGCTTGGCCTGTTCTGCCTGGTGTCTGTGAAATCGACGGATACAGAGCAGAGGATGGAACAATTTGGAAATTCTGGCGGCTGGGAATTCTTCAATAAATGGGATCTTCACAACAAACTGGTTGAGGAGGCCAAGATGCTTGCAAAATTGCCTAGCATGCCATCGATGAAGAAGGAGATAATGGACGTCGTGTTGTCGCCGGAGTTGGTTGGAATAGCATCACATGAAAGTTGTGGTCATCCATATGAAGCTGACCGGATTCTTGGCAGAGAAGCTGCGAATGCTGGTGGGTCGTTTGTGACAAAAAAAAGCATCGGCACACGCATAGGAAGTAAAATTGTAAATCTTGTGGACGATCCTACTGTGAAGGACTCCTATGGATTTTATCTTTATGATGATGAAGGTGTGAAGGCGCGAAAACGATACCTCATTAAAGGCGGAATGATAAATGAACTTTTGCAAAACCGGGAGACGGCTGTAGATTTTGGCGTAAAGAGCAACGCATCTTCACGGGCCAACAGCTGGGCTGCGGAACCTATAGTAAGGATGGCAAACACTTTTGTTGAACCCGGGGATCATACCTTTGAGGAAATAATCGATGTGAAAAAAGGTGTGTACATTAAATCCTACATGGAATGGAACATTGACGACAAGCGGTTCAACCAAAGATATGTTGGTCTTGAAGCTTACGAAATAAAAAATGGTTCGCTGGAGGGTCTTGTGAAAAGACCGGCGCTGGAAATAACAACTCCTGCCTTCTGGGCTGCAGTCGATGCTGTTGGAAAAGATTTTGAACTTATCGTTGGAAACTGCGGCAAGGGTGAACCGATGCAGAGCATTCCTGTCGGGTTTGGCGGGCCGCACATACGTCTTCACAATGTAATGTTGGGATAATTATGAATCTTATTTCCTTTGCAACGAAAAACGGCGCTGATGATGTAGCCATAGAAACAATACGACGAGAAGCGTCACAAATAAAATTTTCCAACAGTTCAGTAAACGTGGGCCAGAACTGGCTCGTAACGCGGCATAATGTTTTTGTTTCTGTTAAAAATGCCACCGCCTCGTCAACTTTCCAAGGACTAACAGAACAACAACTTTCCGCAGCAATAAAATCCCTCATTTTTGCTGCTAAAAAATCCAATCCAAGTACAGAATATTCTGGGCTTGCAAACGGCCCGTTCAAATACAAAGCTGTAAATGGCGTTTATGATAAAAATGTCGTTGACTACGACAGTGCTCATGTGGTAGAGATTGCACTGGATGCTTCAGCTGAAAACAGTAAAACTGCGGCTGGTTTTTTCTATAAAGAAGTTTCGGAAAGAAATGTTCAGACCTCTTCTGGTGCTGATGCAGCTGAAAAGAAAACAGAACTCCAGCTGTCAATACGTGCCTTTAATGAACAAAACGAATCTGGTCATGCTGTTTCGTGCAGCCGTATGTTAAAGGGGTTTGACCCCGAAGGTGCTGGAAGTCGTGCAGGGGAAACAGCAAAATTGGCGAAGAACCCTGTCAGCGGAAAACCTGGGAAGTATGATATTATATTTGCACCAATGGCAATAGGAAATCTCCTCTCAAGGGTTGGTGAATTTTCAACTGCCTTTAACATTGATTCTGGATTTTCGTGCTTTGGGGAGAAGGTGGGAAAACAGGTTGCTAGCAATATTGTAAACATTAATGACAACGGGCGTTTGCAAAATGGTTTCAACTCATCACACTTTGATGATGAAGGTGTGCCAACAAAGATAACAAGTATCATTAGAAATGGTGTACTAAAAACCTACCTGCATAATACATCGTCTGCAAGAAAACACAAAACAAAAACAACCGCTAATGCCGGTATCATATCACAAAGATACAACAATCTTATACTTGAACCTGGCAAGGTTTCAAAGGAGAAACTTTTTGCTGGCGTGGACAACGGGCTTTTTGTGACCAATGTATGGTACACAAGATTTCAGAGTTACTATGCAGGTGACTTTTCTACTATACCCAGGGACGGAATTTTTGTTATAAAGAACGGTGTCATTGCCGGTTCTGTTAACAATGTACGTATAACGGAAAATATAATGCGTATGCTACTAAATATTTCTGGTCTATCGAACAGGACAGAATGTGTGCAGTGGTGGGAAGAAATCAGCCCGCCGGTTTATACGCCATATGCTCTTATCAAAGACGTCAATGTAACACTCCCGACGATGTGATAAAAGGCAGAGAGACGTGCAACCAGAGCACGTCATCTTGAATAATTAATCGTCCAAGAGTTGTGGTCTTTCTATTTTTTCTTTCTTTAGGTAAACTACATCGCCGCATAAATCACACTGCGTTTCGAGAAATTTTACTGTTTCCATGTTCATTTTCATTTCTCTCCCACAGCATTTTGGTAATTTTTGCATTTTTAACACCTCTTGTATTTTTAGGTAATTGATAACTATCTCTTTCAAAAACAGCTGAAAGGTCTGCTGGTTCGCTGAAGAAACAGCTTCATCCCCGCATCAAATTGTTAGGCACTTTGTTGTGATGCGAGTTGAAACATAGATCATGCTATTAAAATTAGATATAACCCGCGAGTCCGTTGTTATTTGCATGATCTCCACTATTATCCTAGTGCATGTCATTCCTTAAATAGACTTCGCCTATTCAAAAAATATTATTCATGCCCTTCTGGTGACAGGTTTTCCATGACAATCAACTTCACAGAACCTGCGTTAACCTGTTCCTTGAAACCCATTCCAGCGACAACAACTATTGCACGTTTTCTCGCAATATCCACAAGTGACTGCGTTATTTTTCCGTCCAGAACTATTGCATATATGTTGTTAAAATCACCTATCATCTCTGCAAGTTCGGAAATTGGCATTTTGCTTACAACCTGTTTTTCTTTATCAACCAGATAAGCTGCACGTGTGCCTACGAGGTCCTCTAGAAGAGTGTTGAAAAACTTTTCTGACTCCTCATCTACTTCCACTACATTTATCTCGCTCGTATCTGCGAATGTTGACTCTGGTTTTTTATCAACTACTTGGTTAAGTGGTATTTTTTCTCGGAGCGCCTTAAATATTTCCTTTTTTGTCAGCTCCTCTACTTCTTTGCCTTCCTCTGCGCGGGCAACAAAATCTATATCAGCTGTTTCGATCAGCTTTTTCAGGTCAAGATCACCGCCACGATCACCGTCGAGGAATGCCGTGATTATTTTCTTTTTTGTCAGCTCGATAGCAGCCGGTGGTATTTTACTACCTTCTATCGCGACAACATTCCTTATTCCATTTTTCAAAAGGTTTATCACGTCGGCGCGGCCCTCTACGATTATTATCTCGTCGCTGATATCTATATCAGGTCCGCAGGCAAGGCCGTTGTAGTTCCCAACTTCCCATGTTCTTACAGCTTCTTTTATCATGTCTGCCATCCGCTGCGAACTTGGAAGGCCGGTGCTATCCATCATCGCATGTAGTATTTCTTTGGCACGGTCAATAACATAGCGGCGCTTCTGGCTGCGCACGTCCTCCACTTTTACAACTTCGACCTCTGCATCGCAGGGGCCTACCTTATCTATTGTTTCAAGGGACGCCGCTATCAGCGCGGTTTCGCTTATGTCGAGCGAGGAAGGAATTATAATTTCTGCAAATGCTTTTCCTTTGTTGGTCTTCACGTTAACTTCTATGCGTCCTATGCGTCCTGTCTGTTGCAAGTCACGTAGATCAAGTTCATTACCAAGCAAACCCTCAGTCTGCCCGAATATGGCACCTATTACGTCAGGTCGTTCGACGACTCCTTTGGCCTGCATTCTTGCGTAAATCATGTATTTTGCGAAATTCTGAGCCAATTTGGCCATAATTACCACCTCAGTTAAGCGGAACGTGGATCGTAAATTTTATTCTACTAGCCGCCGGTTTCGCTTACTTTTGTTTAAAGGAAGAACTAGTTACGTACCTCAGCCCTTTTCAAAAAAGCGCTGGCGTAAAAATGCAGATAAGTATGAAGTCATAATGTTCTTCCTCTACTATGATAATGAATGTAATGCTTTTAAGCTTAGTTGGTTTTTAAAGCCGGTAATTGATGAGCAAGTAATGGTTGTGCTGATTGATGATTTAGTTATAGTTCATTTATTGAAATCCCTTTTTCCTCGATGAACTTCTTGCCTATGTTACCTTTGTTGGCTTTGACTTCCTCTAATCGCAGAAATTTCCATCCCTTTCTGGCTATCTTGCATCCTATGTATGCTATAGCGCCTGCTTTTTCTACCCATTCGTCTAATTCGGCTAGCTGCTCTAAAGGTACGGTGAAAGCGGACTTGCGGAATTTGCATTCTATAACTAAAAGCTTTCCGTGCTTGGCGGCTATGACATCTGGCGACGCAAGGTTAATACGACCAGACCTTGGGGCGCGGATGGTCATGTAACCCATTTTAGAAAGTGTATGGGTCAGCTCCAACTCTGCTGAGTAACCTTTAGCATAAGATCGTACCATGAATAAAGATTGTGCAAAAGGTAATATAAAGAATTGACCTGTGATTATGGTGTATAGGTTATACCTTTCTGCGCAAGATACGTTTCCCGGTCACCTTTTTCGACATGCCCCAAGACCTGCAGCTGTGTTCCGTGCTTTGATGCGATCTCTCTCATGCTGCGCTCTGAACTGGCAGGAGCAACGAGCGTGATACTCGTTCCCATGTTCCAGACATAGTAATTTTCCCTGTCGGAAACATCAAAGCCATGCTGCGCTCCGTGTTCTATCAGAAAATGAAATACTTCAGGCACTTCAGGAAGCGTATCAATAACATATCTGAACGGCTGCCGTGGCCTTGCAACTTTTTCCCAGGCATGACCTGTTATCGGTGACGCATAGTGCAGATCAGCCTTGTCGAACATTTCTATTATCGGTCTCACGTAGATTGGTGTTGGCACAAGAAGCCCGTCTCCAAGTAACATGCCACTTGGCATTTTTGTGAAATAACCGTCAGGGGTTTTTGCGGCTATTTTTCTTGCTTTTGATATACCGTTTGCGCAGACCCCATTGCTCTGCAGTCCGTATATCATGTCGCCAACTCTTATCTTCTGCCCATAACTGAGGCGGGTTTTTGGTCTGATAAGTCCGATTGATGCACCTTCCAGCACCAATGTTTCAGGGTTTACAATATCCGGCAGCGCAGGAGTTTCACCGCACGGAATTGCAAATTGACCTATGTCAGCTGCAGCCCTGTATCCTTCTAAAAGTGCTTGGTTTCTTTCCTCGTCTGTGAACCACTTATCACTTCCTGCTGTAAGAAAATCTCCATATGCAAATGGATCAGCACCAGAACTTACCAAGTCCATGACAGACATGGCTGCTGTGTCTTGACCTATAAAACGGTAGACACGTTCAGGATGTGGATATCCCTGCCTTTTCATTTCAGCGTACATCTTGTCAGCAATATCATTTTTCGTTCCAAGACCCTCGACATTAAAACCAAGCATGAAGTCATAATCGAGAAAATCCAAGGCAACTCCGGATTCGCCAACTGGCATGACACGTATTCGAAGCCTTTCTGGGTGACTTAATGATGAAGCAAACATCTTCATTGCTTGTTTTTTAACTGGATCAAGTTTATCATAATCAACAAAATCTGAATATTTCATATTAATCAAACCTCCATGTCATAGCCTTTGTAAGGCATTTCTTCTCCTTTATACACAACGATTGGATTGCCGTCAGGGTGAAATTTTCTTCTGTGTAGTCCCAGATCACCGTTTGCCATTGTCCGGAGAACAAACTTCAATGCAGGCCAGTCGCTTACTTCTTTTTGTCTGCCCTGGTGCCCGTCTTTAAGGTCTTCTGTGACTGGTCTCAGTCCGTCATAGTTGAGCCAAGGCCCTGAAACAAGAATTGCGCCTGCATCGGGTTTCGGATCAACAAGAATTATTGAAGATCTTGTTCTGCTCTCGCCGTTATTGAGAGCGGACATAACAGCGTCGTCTCCTGTGTACTTTCTTATATTGAAATCATCCAAGACCGTAAGATTCGCAGGATGCACATTTATAGATCTTCTTTCGAATCTTCTCCAGAGAGCCCCTTCAACAAATCTCATGTAACCAGCCAGAAGCATTATATCAAACATCATGCTATGTTCCTTTTCAAATCTCACTGCTTCGTCGAGCATCATCTGGTTGAAATGCTGGACTCTTGCCTGATATTCCATATATTCGCGAAAGCCGTGCTGCGCTTCTGCATAGCTGCCGCAAATTTTCATTCCAGGAAGCGATTTGTACGATATTTCCAATCTTTGTGATCTTTGAATTGCGCCTATAGGTTCTGTTGCACCTTTTTTCCTTTCTTTATCTGTAAGCAAATATGCAACAGAGTAATTTGCTCCCGTTTCTTGTGAACCTTCGTATGCTTTCTCGAAATTAGTTCCTGTTCCGGAAGCAAGCACAAGAACATTCATTAGTCCACGTTCAGGGTTATGAAACAATTCCATATCGTCACGTACTAATGTCATTTTCTCATGACCTCACGCAGACCTATATCGCGGCGGAACTGCCTTCCTTCAAAGTGTATTTCATCAACAGCAGCGTATGCACGATCACACGCCCTTTCGATTGTGTCTCCGTACGCAGTCACTCCGAGCACTCTTCCACCGCTTGTAATCAGGGTATCATTGTCCCTGTAAGTAGTTCCGGCGTGGAAGACTTTTACGTTATCATCCTTGACGCTGATTTCTATTGGCTTGCCCTTTTCTGGAGATTCTGGATACCCTTTGGCAGCAAGCACAACACAGACTGCGTATCCGTTGCGCCATTCTATGGATGGCATCCTGCCTGAGGCGACATCCTGCAATGCTTCATAAAAATCGGATTTCATCATTGTCAGGATCGGCTGCGTTTCCGGGTCGCCCATTCTTACATTGTACTCGAGCACCATTGGTCCGTCATCTGTTATCATGAGTCCTGGGTAGAGGAATCCCGTAAAATGCGATGCGCTGCGCGCTATGCCAATGTTTGTCCTCAAAAGGATTTCATTGTTTATCCTTCCTTGCAATTCCGGCGTAACAAGACGTGTTGGTGCGTACGCGCCCATGCCGCCTGTGTTTGGACCTTCATCACCATCTAACAGTTTCTTGTGGTCTTGTGATGGCAAAAGCGGCACCGCGATTCCGCTAAGCGAGTTTATCAATGCCATGCAGCTTGTTTCTTCGCCTTGTAGAAATTTTTCAATTACAATGCCGTTGCCTGCGTCGCCAAATTCCCTATTGACCATTATTCTTCGTAACGCCTGATTCGCTTCTTCAGTCGTTCTTCCGGGGAGCGCCCCTTTGCCTGCCGCAAGTCCGGAAGCCTTAACGTAAACTGGACATCCTATAGCATCCACATGCCTAATGGCAGTTTCATAAGATCCTGCAGTATTATATCGCGCGGTCGGAACGTCGTAGTAAGCCATGAAGTTCTTTGCAAAGATCTTGTCACCCTCCAGCATGGAGGCGCGTGTTCCAGGACCGAAAAGATTCAACCCTTCTTTCAAAAACACATCCGCGATGCCATCAACGAGCGGTTGCTCAGGACCAACGACTGTAAGCGCTATGCTATTTTCCTTCGCGAAAGCGGTAATACGCGGGATGTTTGCTGTCGAGTATTTTAATTCCGGTATGTTTTTGCATTTTTCCTCTTTTGCTGTGCCTCCGTTTCCCGGAGCAACGAAAACCGTTCCCACATGAGGCGATTGCGCGAGCTTCCATGCCATTGCGTGTTCTCGTCCGCCCGATCCTATTACCATAACACTATCCTTTGTCATTTTTATCACCTACGCAAAATACTCCACGGCATTTCTGAATATCTTCATGCCCTCACCGTCTTGAGGTAATGTCAGTCCTTTTCTTCTGAGTTCGGATTTTCTTCTTGTCCACCCATCCTGGTTGCAGGCCCGTATTGCTCTCTCTGGATGAGGCATAAGCATTAAGACAGTTTCTGAGGCAAGTCCTGCAATGTCATCCATTGATCCGTTTGGATTTATTGGATAGACACCGTTTGCAGGCATTCCATCTTCATGAACGTATTTCAGTGCAACAAGACCTCTTTTGTAAAGTTCATCGAGCACCTGTGGTGTTGTATAGAATTGTCCTTCACCATGTCCTACTGGTATGTTGCGCAGCATGTCAATATCTTTCAGCCAGTATGATTTGTCGCTCACAACTTTCATGTGTATGTTTCCACGATCCTCATAACGTGCAGACTTGTTGTTTGTGTATACGTTTTCCGGATTGGAAAAGATATCGCCAAAAATTGGAATAAGATTTAACATGCTTCCTATCTGGTTGCCATTGCACACACCAAACACCAACTTCCCTTCTTCCAGGTACCTGCGCAGTTCGTCCTGAAGGTCACTGTATTTTATTCTCTTGGCAAATATGTTCCCTGCAAAAGTATCGTCTCCGAAAGCGAAGCCGCCAGGAAGCCCGAATATATTTGCATCCCTAAGCATCTGGGGCTCCTGTATCAACTGGTCTACGTGAACGCGCTCTGCTTCCGCGCCTGCTCTTGAAAAAGCATACTCAAGTTCTCTGTCACAATTTATTCCATACCCAACGGCAACTAAAGTCCTTGGTTTTGTTATTGTTGCGATATTTCATCACCATGATAATTTTTATGACTGAATGTGGACTGCCAGCTCTTTTTCAGTTCTGTGAAGTCCGTTCCTATAAACGCCTTTCCGTCAATGCCTCTCATGCTAAGCCCGCTATCTGTGACATAGCCTATTTGCTGTGCATATCCACTCATTACCTGTTCAAAATGCTTAGCATATTCTGGCCTGACTGTAACTAAAAATCGTGAGGCTGTTTCTGAGTACTGTAGTTTAAGGTTTGTTCTCTCTTCGTCGTCAAAATCTCTACGAATGCTTGCAAGATCAACTGATGCCCCAAGACCGCCTCCCATCGCAGAATAGGAAAGTGCAACAGCAAGCCCTCCCTTGGAACATACCTTTGCTGATTCTACAAACTCGTCTTTCATAGCAGAATGAAGTCGGCGACATATGTCAATGGATTCCTGAGCGTCTACCTTAGGGGCGTTGCGTCCTGTCTGACCAAATCGTTGATATAGTTCTGACCCGCCAAGTTCGTCCCTAGTCACAGCTCCGGCAATATATATTACATCACCAGCAGCCTTGAAATCAGAAGTAACACATTTATTTACATCGTGTACCGGAGCTATTGTTGCAAATTGTATCGACGGAAGTCCGTATACGCGCCGCCTGCCTCCGTCTGCAGTTTCTATGTTGCCCTGTATTTTCATACTGTCTTTGCCTGATACAGTAGCAACTCCAGTTGTCAGCGCAAAATCTCTCTGTGCTTTTGCAGCCCTCACTAGTTGTGCCATCTTGTATTCAGATTCATCGCTCTCGTCAGGCAGCACGCCAGGCCAGCAGTAATTGCCATTGTTTACAGCACTGTCTGGGTCCGCGCCAACTGCAACAACCCGCATTAGTCCTTCGTTCGCAGCCATCATTGCCATGTCATACGTGTCTATTTTGCTGTAGGAAGGATTGAGTCCTATTCCGCAGGCAACACCTGTATCGCGATCATATTCAAGTAATTGTACAAATGCGTCGCTCGGTACATCACCTTTTTCTCCAATAAACGCTGGTATAACAGTTCTACCTTGGACACGATTGTCATATTCTCTCTGGAGAAACTCTCTGCTTGCTACGTTCTCACCTCTTAAAATATTGTTTAGCAAAGTCGCAGGGTCCTGTTGCATAACCGTTTCGTAGAAGCCCTGATCAGGTTCGGCAAGTCCGCGCTCTTCTGGTGTCTGCCATACAGCATTCAGGTTTTTCCTTGGCGTGCCTTTGTGCAGGAAATCCAGATCCACATAGACAAGCGGTTCTTTGTCATCAACAACATGAAAATATCCAGTGTCATTAAATTCACCTATATCTCTGTAGTCAACACTCCATTTTTTCGCAAGTACTGCAATCCTTTCCATATTTTCCGGAGACACAGCGAGAAACATTCTTTCCTGCGATTCTGAAACCAATTTTTCCCAAGACGCAAGGCCTTCGTATTTTAGCAGATCTTTGCTCAGATCTAGTCTTGCGCCCTTTGAATATTGTGCCATCTCTCCTGCGGCAGAAGCGGTTCCGCCAGCGCCACTGTCCTGGGCAAAATTTATGAGTCCTTCTTCCAGTGCTTCAAGCATAAACTCCTGAACATTCTTTTGTGTATAAGGATCGCCTATCTGAACATGGCCTGCAGGTGTATGTTCGCTAAATTCCTGGGAAGAACCAGTTGCGCCGTGTATCCCATCCTTTCCAACACGACCGCCTACAACAACACATTTGTCGCCCGGGTTAATCCACTTCTCATAACCAGGTCTTCCTGCGACTTCTTTTGGAATGGCCCCCGCTGCACCTACATGAACAAGGCATTTACCAAGATAACTATCATCGAAAAACGCATTGCCTATGGCTGTGGGTACTCCATGCTTGTTAGCGCCATCTCTGACTCCGTGATGTATGCCATCAAGAAGCTGATCAGGATGCAAAGGCGGTTTAAGGTCGCCGTCGTAAAAAGTAGAACCTGTACAATATCCCCATACGCCAAAGATTAATTTTGAACCCCGTCCGGTTCCAAGTGGGTCCCTGTAAACACCAACTATTCCGGTTATTGCTCCCCCATATGGTTCAATGAATGAAGGGCTGTTGTGCGTTTCGCACTTGAAACAAACATAATGACCAGACTCCGGGTCGAAATCAACAACACCAGAGTTGTCCCAGAGGACAGATTTTATCAGGCCTGGTTTTTGCTGCTGGAGTGCAAGTGTCGGCTTCTTTATGAATTCGGTAAAAATTCCCTCTTCAAAAATTTCTGTTTTGCCACCTTCCGTATACGTCACGGCTGCATTGAATATTTTATGTCTACAGTGTTCAGACCATGTCTGGCCAGCAATCTCAAGTTCGCCATCAGTTGCCTTTTCTCCGAGACCTACTTTTCTCCTTGCTTCTATAAACTTCTGGTCATTATATTTTACCTGAATTGCTTTCATTTCAGCCTGGTCTAGCGCCAGCACTCTTTTGTTGCTTAACTTCAGAAGATCTGGATCAGTCGTATTCATGTCATAATGCCTGATAGGTTCGGGTGCCGGAAGCCTGACTTCAGGCATGTAAGGCTGTATGCCATCTGTAAGATCAGAAGCTGAAAATAATCTGTAATTCTGGACAGTAGGGTTGTAGAAAAGTCCTGCAATCTTTTTAAGTTGTGTTTCCGTTAATGGGTTTTTGCTCCTTATTCTGCGTTGATGCTGAACCACAACTTTTCTGTCAAATGGTATTTGTCTTTTGTATACCATCTCAGCAAGCAGTTTTGCTGACCTTCCCTCCGGATCCATGACACCAGGCTTGTAGCCTACTTCAATAACATAAACATGGTCATTCTGTTCATCAACTGGGTTTGTACTGGCATTTACAGATGAAGTATTCACCAAAGGATGTCTGAGTTCTTCTGAAAATCGTCCTACTTCTTCTGGAGTCAATTCAAGATCTTCGGTATAGACTTTTACATATTCAACGTCGACATCAAGTCCGAGAGCATTTTGAATCCTCTGAGAATCTATGTGACCTTGTGCATCAAACAAACCAGCGTTAAGACCGACTTCTATTCTGCGGGGCATTGCAGGATATTTGGGTTGAATTCTTTTATAGATGTTTGCCGATTTTTATGTAAGGCTCCGGTAATTAGAATGTAATGTGTCTGTTACTTTCTTTTTGCCTTCTTTACAGTTTTTTGTATTCGAAATAAGAGTAGGCCATGGCGTAAATTGAGGATAGAATCACCGGAACCAGGATGAAAACCAGTGCGTACTGCGGCAGACCAATAGCCACGAGCGCCAAAACTCCGGAGAGTTTGAATAATTTTCCGCCTCTCCTGTGAGTCTTGTTCCAGACGGTTTCATTCATCAGCGTCCAGGGTGTCCTGATGCCTACAAACCAGTTCCTCTTTGCATTTTCTATCAATATCCCGCAATAGTAAAAAAGTGGCGCAAAGGCAATTGATAAAAGTTGTATCATGTTAAAACTGCC
>JBAZQV010000036.1:0-9573 GCA_041645025.1 Candidatus Aenigmatarchaeota archaeon | reverse complement strand
CCATACATGAAGAAGAGATGTGAGTAACTCCTTTTCTTGGAAAGAAAAGTAGCTACCAGTCAAAAGAATATTACTAATTTGGCTCGCTAGCGCTCATGCTTTTTTCTGTCTTTTAAAAATATGCGATAATTACTTTATCTCATGCCAGTTGAATTACCTCTACATCCAAATCAAGTATCAGTAGAAGATTTGGTAGAGATTTACAGAGCATTTTGTACATCATTTGATATACGAGTAACTCCAAGAGATGAAAGATTTATGAGAACAAGAGGTATTGAAGATTTACATGATGGTCACTTAGATTATAGACCTTATATGGGTGCAAAGTTTTTTGGACAAAAATTTGGTAAGTCAACACAATTTCATGGATATAGTTTCCCTGAAGATACAGATTGGCAAGGTAAAGATAAAAGATTTCAGGAATTGGTTCTACAATATTTAAGTAAAATGCCCGGGCATTAATTGAATATATCGTACGTTAATTAGAAATAATCTTACTCTTTTATTTATTTGTCGTCCTTAGCTCTTCCTCAAGCTGCTCTTTGGTAACGTATTCCTGCTTCAACGGACTTATCAGATCTAACATCCGCTCAATTTCCTTGAGGTCCTGCTTGCGAGCGAATTTGTTTACCTGCTTGTTTATCTTATCGATGCTGACGGTGAGCTTTGCAATCTCATCTCCCAGTCCTTTCAGGGAAAGATCCAGCTCGGCAAACTTTGTATTGGCCTTCTTGTTTTTTTCAAGCGTGGTGCTTTCAAAAGTATTAATCCGATTCTCTATTGCGTCAAGGCGCTGTTCCAGGGAGCGAAGGCGGCGCGTGTCCTCGTTGCTGCGGCGCACAAGCTCCTGCATGATAACGTTATAATTCGTCGGGTCTGGCATACTTCTATAATGTGTGGGAGTGTATTTTAAGATTTATTTAATCTCCTTCAAAATGTATTCTACCAGATCACTAGTAAGAAATAATGTAGACTTCTCCTCAAGATCTCTGACAATGGATATTGCGCGTTTTTTTGCCAGAAATTTTTCTTTATACGATCTTAGCACAAGGCCTATTGTCCCATGAACCTCGAAACCGAAGGATTTTGCTACTGTCCTTGCATCCAAATCATCTGTGAATATGAGTTTTACATTTTCTTGCTTGGCAAGCACAATAGCCTGCGATTCCCCGAGTCCTAGGGAATATTTTTCAGACAATATTTTTGCCATGTCATTTGAATCTTTTGACATGTAAATAATTTTTATATTCCTTTCTAATCGCTTCTTTAACTGCACATTTTGCGAATCAAACTTTATTTCCTCAAATACGCCATACGGAATTATCGCCTTATTTACCAGTCTTAGGGCATCGAGCGCGCTTATCTGAGAAAGGTGAATAAGAGGGCCGGCGTCAAACACCGCTTTATCTATTCTTGCCATGAAGACCCCATTCTACATCTTCCTTTATGGCCTCTTCCAGCCTTTCTATCTTATTTTTCTTTATAGTATCCCTTATAGCGTCTCTTATGAATTCAGACCTGTTTGCGTACCAGCCGTCCTCAATAAGCCTGTCCATCTCGGCCACGAGCTTACTCGTAATCTTTGCAGGTATCGTCTCCATATTGGTCACCAAAATAGTATTACTATAGTATACCTTAAATATGTTTCGGTGGCACGGACTGGCACGAAGCCGCTACGCAAGCTTATCCATCTCCTTAATGGACATTCCGACTTCTTTTTCTATTCTCGGAGAGAGCTGTCTCCACAAATACATAAACGCTCTTTTGCGCCTTTGAAGTTCTTTTTGATTTAGAGCTTTGACGATGTATATTTCCTTAACTTTTTCTTCAAATCCGTGCGGCAACCACTTTATTCTATAACGCGCGGGAGTGTATTTTAAGATTTATAGCATCATTTACCTCTAGCCAGCTTCTCTAGTTTCTTTCTGTACAATTTCTTGAACCATGTGTCTAGAAATGGCAGGTACTTTTTCTGTAGTTTTCTGTCTAGTTTAAAGAAGGATACAGAATATACGCCCCTGCAGTTCCCGGCGCCGCACCTGCACTTGAATGCAACAGGAAAATCGCTGTTTATAGAATAGTCAAAAACCACCTCGTCGCACCTCTTTATCGGCTTCATGGCAACTATCTTCCTGTTCTTGATGAAAACGTTCGGATCGCATGAATGATTGATGTATCTTTCAGGGGGCTGCATAATCATGTACTTGTCTTTTCCAACCCTATCCAAATATCGGAATTTCCCTCTCCAGACTTTCGGCACTTCGCTGCCCTTGAATATCCTGCTTCTCTTATAACAAAGAACGACATCGCCTTTACTAAAATCGCGGCATGCGAATACGCCGAGTCCTTTCCTTCCAGCCATCATGACTGCGGCATTTTTCATCGGCATTTTCTTCAGGTAAGGCATGACGAAATTTTTATAATGCCTTATCATTTTCTTATCCAAGAACAAATACGGGCATATCAATTTTCTGCAGGTTTTGCTGCCGCAACGGCATGACATAAAGCAATTGAAATCATATTCACTCATCGCATAATCCCAGGTAATTTCTTCGCCGTTCTCAATTCGCTTCATAGCACACAGCCACGGCCTGCCTTTTTTCATACAAATGCCTGAATTCGGATCACAAGAATGGTTTGCGAATCTCGCAGGAGGCTCGGGATCAATGTGGGAAACAGGGCTTACCTGTATAGAATGCTCGGTTTTTTCTTTTATCAGGCGCCCTTTGATGGGCATGATCAAATCGCCCTTCCTGAAATCTCTCGCAGCGAAAACACCTTTTCCTTTTTTGCCGGCATTTTTAACAATTACGTTCCGAAGCATATTCATTACTTGCGGAAAAACCAATTAATAGACTTTGCGGTAATAGGTAATCATGGTCTATGAGTACGAGTATGATGAGGAGACGCAGAAGATGCGCGTCAACTGCCTCGGCGGCATCTACGGCGACTCTATCGAAGACTACAGTGCCTGCATGGCGACCACCATTGACAAGCTCATGGAACTGAAAAAAGTGGTGAGAATTGTCTTTGCTGGTATACGGGAATATGAATACGATTTTTCAGAATCAAAGATGCTTCTGGAAATTGCGCTCGCCATAGAGCAGATAATGAAGGGGCGGCTGATTTCGATAAAGAGCACGGTCATCACTGGCTGCGAAGACGATGCACCGGATCGCTACAAATTCCTCCAGCGCCTTCTCAATGACCTCCGCTTCGATCCCATAGAGGCCTACAAAAATCTCATGAGGGAAATAAGAAAAAGCAGGGTGCGTGCCGAGAGAGAAATGGGCATCAAGAAAACCTGCTACAATCATTACATGTCCAATGCACTTCTTCCCATTGCAGCTATACTCGATAACTGCCGTCTGATCCAGCTCGCAAAGCCTCAGCTTACGGAACACAAAGATAGGTCACTATACAGGAAAATATTTCATCCTACCATAAGGCCTAATTTCATTTACACGCGTTACATATCGCTGCCGCCTGCCAATTCAGAGTTAGTAGAAAGATACAAGGTCGGCGACACTGACATAGAGATATACAGCATACCTGGCAAAGTAAGAAAACTGTATCAGATAATACCTCCTGAATTCCGTCTGAATGAGTTTGAATACACCATGCTGGACACAGCGCGCCGCTATCTGGGCAGACATGAGCCCAGGGAAAGCGAGCTGGAACAGCCGGAGAGAATAAGAGAGAACCTTTTCCGCATAGGCCTTGATATGCTGCGGGATTTGGCAGCGGATCACGACATAAATGAGCACCGGCTGGAAGAATTGGCTAGCATACTCGCGAGATATACAGCAGGCCTTGGAATTCTCGACCTCATTCTTCAGGACGAAAACATCCAGGATGTAGCGATAAATTCGCCCATAGGCTCCTCTCCTGTATACATATTCCATGGAATTTATCAGGAATGCGAGACCAATATAGTTCCCAGCCGAGAAGACGGAGAATCATGGGCAACAAGATTCAGACTAAGAAGTGGCAGACCGCTAGACGAGGCAAACCCAGTTTTGGACACGGAAATAGAGGTGCCGGGCGGACGTGCCAGGGTTGCAGCAATAACAAGAACGCTTTCTCCGGACGGTCTTGGCTTTGCATTTCGGCGACACAGGGACAAGCCGTGGACGCTGCCGCTTTTCATAAACAACAAAATGATTGATTCATTTTCTGCAGGACTGCTATGGTTTTTGATAGATGGCTCGCGTACGCTTTTGATAGCAGGGACGAGATCGAGCGGAAAATGCTTGAGCGGCGACACTCTCATCGCATTAGAAGACGGTAGTTACGCACCTATTAGTGATTTGGAAAATAATCAAAAAAGAGTATTAGCACTCAACAAAGACGGCAAGATAGTACCAGCGAAAAAAACTTATTTCTATAAGAGGCCTGTAAATAAAATTCTGAAAATAAAATTAAGCAGTGGTCAAGAAATAAAGCTTACGCCTGAACATCCACTACTTACACAGGAAGGTTGGAAAGCTGCAGATTGCTTACCTATTGGGTCGTGTATAGCAGCTGCTAATGTAAACATTTCCAAAACAGTTGGTCAACTTTCGCTGAACAGCACAGTTTTCTTGGATAAAATAATTTCCGTTGAAACTCTGGAAGGTAATTTTGATGTTTATGACATATCAGTCCCTGAATATCACAATTTCATAGCGAATGGTATAGTAGTCCATAATAGTTCACTGCTCGGAGCGTGCATGGTACAGATCATGCCTAAACTAAGAATAATTACATTAGAGGACACTATCGAACTACCGAGTGCGCAGCTGCGCGAACTTGGCTATAACATCCAAAGCATGAAATCACGTTCTGTCATAACAAACGTCGATACAGAGCTGCCGGCGGAGGAAGCTTTGCGAACTGCATTGCGTCTCGGGGATTCCTGTCTAATAATCGGTGAAGTGCGCTCAAAAGAAGCTTTGGCACTTTATGAGGCAATGAGAATCGGCGCGCTGGCAAACCTCGTGGCCGGAACAATTCACGGCGACTCTGCATATGGCGTGTTTGACCGTGTCGTCAATGACCTGGGCGTTCCGCCGACAAGCTTCAAGGCCACGGACATAATTCTTATTGCAAATATGCTCAAGTCACCAGATGGCCTGAAATCGTTCCGCCGTTGCGTAGAGATGACAGAAGTGAGAAAGCACTGGAAAATTGATCCAATGGATGAAGGAGGTTTTGTCAACCTTCTGGAATACTCTGCAAGGGACGACGTGCTAAAGCCGTCAAAGACTCTACTGATGGGCGAGTCGCAAGTGCTCAATGATATTGCGCTGCGCGTTCGCGAGTGGAAAGGCAACTGGGATTCGGTGTGGAATAATATCAAGCTACGGGCGAAAATTTTCCAGACTCTCGTGGACTACGCAAATGTCAACAAAAGGCCCGATCTGCTTGAAGCTAATAATATTATTAATTCCAACTCGCATTTTCACATAATAAGCAATGATATAAAAGAAGAATCAGGCACCATGGACTCGGCGCTCATCTATGAACGCTGGCTCCAATGGCTGAAGAAGAACTATTAAATTATAATCGTGATATAATCGTGAATATCAATAGTAGAAGAATACATTTAGGGCAGAAATTTGCTTTAATGAAAACTCCAGATATTTATAAAGAATATAGAAAACTCTCTAAAATTTTTCTAAAATTACTTCTAGATAAAATTGACGAAAATAAAATACTCGTGGCAGATTATGGTGGTGGGGATGCGGCACTTTCTAAAGAACTTATAGATATGTGTTCCAAGAGAAAAATAAAAATTAAAGTAGAAAACATAGATATAGAACCTATTGGACCGAAACCTAAAAATTTGTTTATCGTTAAAAATGATGTGTTAAAATATTATGCTAAAAATCGATATGATTATTCTGTATCAAGATTCCTAACGCATTACTTCACATACTCACAGCAACTAAAATTCTTCAAAAATGTCTACAGAAATTTAAAGCCCGGCGGTTATTTTCTCTTAATCAATTGGACAATAGACGACCCAAAAAACTATAAAATAAAAAGGCTTATCCTTGACTCAATAGAGTTTTATAAAGGTATAAAGAGGCCGATAATTCCGAGTTCGTCTAAACTGTTAAAATTATGTAGACAAGCCGGGTTTAAAATAATGACATGCAAAAAATACAATTATTACTTGTCACTAAACGACTTCTATAAAAATAGGTTCTGCCTAACTAAAAATCAATTAAAACAAATACAAGAAAAAATTAGTGTCAAATCACATAAACAATATCAGGTTGGTATTCTCCTAAAGAAATAATTAAATTATCTTTTCAGAAACAAGAAAGTCTCTTACAATGGCAAAAATTTTCTCGTGGCCTTTTGAATTAGGATGATCTCCGTCTTCAAGGAGTTTTTCGTAGTTCTCCTTTTTAAAACTCTGAAATGTTTCTATGAAGCGAGCCTTTTTCTTGGAACATATAGTCTTTAATATACTGTCGTATTTTTCTATGTAAACATTTTTGCGGAGAACTGAGGATCCCACTTCATGGGATTCATTCTTGATTCGTCAACAGGCATAATACCAGTAAATATAATTTTTCCGGAAATATTTGAAGCCATGTCAATTAATTTTTCTATGTTCTTTTCAAATATTTTTTCGCTGACTTTGAGTCTTCTCTCCTTGTTGAGATAAAGGCAGTCGTTCGTGCCGATAGAAAATATAATAACATTCTTCTCGCCTTCAGAACTCCTCGACATTGCTTCTGAGCTGAAACACTTCACTACGTCGGAAGTTGTGTCGCCTGAAACTCCGCAATTGTAGACAAGGATGCCTTTTTTATGCAGCGGGTCTTTGCTTTCTATATATTTGCGAAGCCTCTGAACCCATCCGCCTTTTTCATCTCATGCGCCGTAAGTTATGGAGTCGCCAAAAACCAATATGTGCATACTATAGAATTGCTTGGTGAATATTAAAATCAGCTATTTTTAAACCGCGATACAAGTATATACATGGTCGTGAAGAAAAGGCGCGAGGAGGAGATTAAAAATCTCGTCTCGCGTGAATACAAGCTTTATCAGGAGGAAGAACGCTTCGCCAGCCTTCCTCAAACGCTATACGAAAAAGCGTCCAGGTCTGCTGGAAGAATCCTCAACATACAGCCTGACAAGAAGAGCCGTGACAATATACAGAAGACCATAGACTTTGCGCATCTAAAAACAACTCCTGGCGGCATAACATCTCTGACAATACTTTTTCTGCTGGTTACGATAATTCCTACATTAATATTGATGGTTCTTCCTTTCCTCAAACTACCTGGCCTGCCGCTAGGCTATGGCGCAGTGGTTCTTTTCCTTTCTGTGTTCTTCACATTTTACCTTCATACTTACCCTGCGCGCCTCAAGCGGCGTTACGTGTCAGAGGCGGGTTCGGAAATAGTCACGCTTGTGCTTTACATCGCAATGTACATGAGGAACGTGCCGAACCTGGAGGCGGCTGTCAAATTCGCAGCAGAAAATCTCGGCGGCATACTTGGCTATGAAATGAAAAAACTTCTCTGGGACGTGGAAGTGGGAAATTATCTTTCCATGCAGGAGGCTATCATAGCATACACAGAGCGTTGGTCAACCAACAGGCCTTTTGTGGAATCCATAGAACTTATGATAACATCCTTGAAGCAGGTTGGTGACAGGCGTCTCGTGCTTCTGGATGAAACCGTTAATATAATACTTCAGGGCAGCCGCGAGCGCGCCCGGCACTTTAACCAGGACCTGAAGCTGCCGGTAATGGTGGTACATGCGCTCGGCGTAATATTGCCTATCATGGGTCTTGTGCTATTTCCTATAGTAGCTGTTTTCCTTAATGTGTCCGGCATGATTTTATTCGTAGGCTATGACATAATCCTTCCGCTGATACTTTATTTTGTTATAACAAGCATACTTGAAACGCGGCCAACTACATTTTCGAAGATTGATATATCTGAGAACCCGGATGTTCCGCCGGAGGGAAAGTTTGCCTATGGAAAAAAATTTATAAAGGCCTGGCCAATTGGCCTCTTTATCGGAGGGGTGATAATTGCCATTGGTATTCTTCTCGCTATCAATGAAATTAATGTTGCCATTGCTTTCAACGGCTCATTCGAAGGCATATACCCTGCTCTCATAATCGGCCTTGGCATATCACTTGGTTTTGGCTCGTATTATATCCTTATCTCCAAGCAGCGCCTTGGCATCAGGTCAAAAACACGGCAGATAGAGAATGAGTTTGCCGAAGCGCTGTTCCAGCTTGGCAACCAGGTATCGGGCGGGACGCCTATTGAAGTATCCATAGAGCATTCCATGGCACGGATACAAAATTTGAAGATAAAGGAACTTTTCTCGCGTGCGCTGAAAAATATGAAGATGCTCGGGTTTACATTCTCCCAGGCTTTCTTTGACAAGGATTACGGGGCGATAAGATACTATCCTTCCAAGATGATAAAATCCATAATGCGCACGGTCGTAGAATCGTCAAAGAAAGGCGTTTCAACAGCATCACTGGCAATGTTATCTATATCACGCTACCTGAAGGGGCTGCACGACACGCAGGAAGAGGTGCAGGAGCAATTAAGCGACACGCTCAACTCGCTGAAATTCCAATCCTACTTTCTTTCTCCGTTAATATCCGGAATAGTGGTCACTCTAGCAATCGTAATCATGCGCATACTGTTCCAAATCGGAGAGAAGGTTGCCACCTTCGGGTCTGTCAATGTTCCGTTCCTTGCCCAGTTCGGACAGGTGAGAATAACTGCATTTGAGTTCATACTGATAGTCATCATTTATCTCATAGAAACAGCGTTCATACTGGCAATGTTCATCAATGCAATAGAAAGCGGGGAAGATAAGATAGGTCGGCAGAGCATTACAGGCAGCTCCCTGGTGATCGGCTTCATTGTATTTTCCATATGCATGCTTCTTACGCTGGCGCTGTTCGGGCCGCTTATAGAAAACGCGTTAGTACAGTAAGTAAGACGAAAGCGTGGGTTCGATTCTTATTTACTTTTTGTTGTGGCTTTACCCGAAACAACACCCGTCGTAGCGGCTACTTAACTATAAATTGGGCGGCAAAAATAATACTAGCATCAGCAACCACCGTTTTCAAGCGGTGGTATGTCTAGGCGGATAAAATATTACTCAACGGTGGTTGGGATACAAGGATACATGGTTAAGTTCGCTTAACCTGTATCGGAAAACAAGAAGTTTTCCGAATACCACAAATTATATGTGCCTTGTTCTCCATCATCTAAAGATAGGTGGTATCCTTAGTATGAGAAAAGGGCTTGTGGACATATGGTTCTGGATAGGTCTGCTGCTGGTACTTTTGGTTTTCTCGCTGCTGGCGGTTATGCAACAGGGCATGCAGAACAGCATTAGACCTGAACTTGTTCCAGGCATTATGGTATTTTTCAGGCGTGATAAAAAATGAAAGGCGTGGCAATGAACATAGTAATAGCTGGCATAATCGCACTCGTAACCATACTTATCGCATTTGGCTATTGGACACAAGTGAAGGACGAGGCACAAAAAGCAGCGCCGCGAGCCATGAGCGTGCTTATCGGAGGGTTCGCG
>JBAZQV010000035.1:0-10253 GCA_041645025.1 Candidatus Aenigmatarchaeota archaeon | reverse complement strand
ATGACCGCATTTAATTTATTCAAAAAATTTGACACTAAAATATGCCCTGAGTGCAATAGACCACTCAAACAAAGAAAAGAAAATCATTGTAGCTTATGTGATGAAATATTAGAAACTGAAAATTCTGAAGATTACTTCAAAAAAAATATGTCTTACCTGAAATATTTGAAAGATTCTATAAAAGACTCAATAGATGTTATAACCAACGAAAAGAAAATACAAGATGAATTGAAGGAAAAGCAAGCAAAATTAAGTAAAGATATTAAGGTGCTAGAAAATTTAATAAATGAAAAAATTAAAACATCAAAAACTCCTTTGATAGAAAAGATATCTCACGTTAGTTCAGAAATCTCTAAGAAAGAGGAGCTTATTGTACATGTAGATCGGAACTTAGAAATACTAGAATCTTTCCAACATGAATTAAAGCAAATAACAGAACTAGAAGACAAAATAAAAACTATGCGTATCAAAATAAAATCTATAAATGAAAATATAGAAGAAAATAAAAGATCAGAGATTCTGTTAAAATCATTAGAGAATAACTTAAACTCTTTCTTTAATGAAATAAATTATCCAGGATTTGAGTCTATATTCATAGATAAGAACTTCGTAGTTAGAATAAACAGTAAAAATGAAGGTCTGAAAACCATAAAAGAGATAAGATCCGCTAGCAATAAAATAATAATAAGGTTAGGCCTATTCTACGCTTTACTAAAAACAGCCTTGGAAAATAGTGAAATAAAACATCCTAGACTTGTTTATCTTGACTCTCCTAGAGATCAAGAGTTAAAGTGGAACAGATTCTGTAATTCTTTATTAAAATTTAGAGACCTATCTATTTCTAATAATAAAAGTGGTCAAATTTTTATAACTGTAGTTGAAGATGCAGAGAATAAGTTTTCTAATGAATATGAAGTCTTGAATGAGCATGTATTCATGCGATTAAGCAATGAAGATGGTCATAGACTCTTAAGGAAAAAAGAAAAGTAAAAGTCTTATTTTTAGAACTAAATCAACCTAGTTTTGTTTAGCATTCATGTTTATTTCATCGTCGTCTTTCAATCCAAAGAACTCTAAATTTGTTGATACCCTGTTAGCATACTACAGTAAAAGTCGTAGAATCAACAATCTGGCTCGGTCTTTTAATTCCAGCCCCGAAGGTTTGGTTGTAGAGTTCTATTGTAAAGGTTTTATTGCATGGCTTTTCTTGTAGATTACCAACAGATGATAATGTCTTTATAGTGTTCTTTTCATTTATCGGAGAATATCTTCCTAAATAACTTATTGTCTCAAAGGTTCCCTGAAATTCCGAGGAGAACCAAAGTCTAGAAACGTATTTATCGGTTTCACTTTCTATGTTTAGGTCTTCATATTTTGTAGTGTTACTGTTTGTTATTGTTACCAATAATGCCCAGTACTTACCGTCTGTAAAATGCCCCTCATCACCATAAAAATTCATGGACATGGCCTTAGAATCGGTTTCTACCAGTCGTACTTCGCTTATTTTTAATGGCAGTTTGAGGTCTTCTTGGTTCTGATTTTGGGATGTACATCCGGCAATAAATATGACTACTCCAATTAGCACTGGTAAAAGCAGATTTTTACCTCTCATCTTGAAAATATCTGTATCAATACAATATAAATACATAGTATATCTATATTGATAGACTATCAATACCCAGAGATTTATGGGTAAGAAAATATATTCTGTAAAAGAGAAGAAAGTGTTGCGCTGGGCCAATGGTTTCGGAGTTTTCATAACGACCGAGGCAAAGAAATTCGGTTGGACTGATAAAACTAAGCTTCTTGTTTCTGCCATTGAAGATTCTGAAGAAAAAAAGATCGTAATAATCAAGGTTAAGGAATAAAATCTATTGCTTGTTTGCTGCCGCAGCTTCTCGCATCGTATTCCAAGCTTTCCTAGCGGCCAATACCCTTTTGCCGGATTTCTTGCCTATCCAGTCTTTTATGGCCTCTTCTATAGCGGCGGAAATATTGCCCTTTTTCATGCCCATTCGAAGGTGTACTTCTGCACGGAACTGTTTTTCGAGCTCATCATTAAGAACCACGTCAATTCTGCCCATATATACACATATACACATTGACTTAAATAGTTTTACGTTCTACACATATGTGTATATGTGGTGAAGTCTATGAGTAGCCTAGAGAATGCAAAATTGTTGGCGGATAAACAGATTTGTTGGTTGGAAAAGGATACGTATCTGGTGCCATCCCAGACCTATGAAAAGAAGTATGTCGTCAAGAACGAGGGTTTCAGATGGGTATGCACTTGTCCGGATAATCAATATAGGAGGCATCATTGCAAACACATTGAAGCAGTCAAAATATGGCTGAATCAGACGCAAGCTATTGAGCCGAAAGTCAAAGAATTGGCCATAAATCAGAAATGTCCCTTCTGCCAGTCCGACAAGTTCATAAAATACGGGCAGAGGAAGACGCAGTTCAAGCAGAAGCAGAGATACCTATGCAAGTCGTGCGGAGGCAGGTTCGTAGAGGGCATCATAAAAGGGATTAGAGGAGACGAGAAGACCGTACTCATGGCGATGCATTTGTACTATAGCGGATACAGCCTACGCAAGATTCAGGATCTCTTTTCCCAGTTCTTGGATTTGAAAGTCACCTACGTCACCCTGTACAGATGGGTTCAGAAGTACCAGAAACTGATGCTGGATCAAGTGAAAAAGATACACCCCGACCTGTCTAACACGTGGCACGCAGACGAACAGGAAATAAAGGTAAAAGGAACGTACGTTTACTGCTGGAACGTGATAGACAAGAACACAAGATTCTTGATAGCGTCCAACGTGACCAGAGGCAGATACATGGAGGACGCTAGGAAGGTCTTTAAGAAAACCAAAAAAGTAGCCCAAGGCAAGCCGCAGTTCATAATCACGGACGGGCTGCCCTCTTACAACAAGGCAATAAAAAAGGAATTCAGGAGCTACAGAGTTCCCAGATTGACGCACCTGCCGATGGCTGGCGTAGCAAAGAAGCACAACAACAATCTGATCGAGAGGTATCACAACACTTTCAGGGAACGTGACAAGGTCAGGCGTGGCTTCAGAGGTCTAAGAAACGCACAGAATTTCGTGAACGGGTTCGGGATGTATTACAACTATGTAAGGCCGAACATGGCTCTGGGCGGCCTGACTCCGGCACAGGCAGCCGGAATAGACGTTGGATATAGCAAGAACAGGTGGATGGAACTCCTGACGCTTGACGGCAACTCCTTCAAGACCAAAAGAAAAATCGGCAGGGTAGTAGGCTATAAAATAAAGATATGGGACAAGGACGGTAAGGAACTGAGCAGGTTCAAGAAGAATCGCTTCAAGACTGAATTCGCCACTATTGATAAGGCGAAGGAATTCCTGCAATTCTACGAGAAGGCTTATCCTAGCTTCATTTTCTTTGCTGAGAAGAAGTATGGATAATTTATGCCGATTCTTCTTCATAAGGACTGTATTTGCTAAAATCCCGATAAATAAATTCTATATCTAGCATCTCACCCAAACCGCCAAAAACTCGTTTATAATTATCTTCAAATTTAACTTTGTCTTCGCCAAATTTATTCCTAGTAATAACTTTGATTTTCACAGGAGATTTTCTCTCTCGTACATTTCTATGTAGTGCACCTTGCAAAAAGAGTTTAAAGTGTATGTCAGCTTCTGGAAACGAATATCCAATAATTACTATTTTGTCTGCCCCGACCAATTCACGAAAAGCACTGTCCCATATTTTTTTCATAGGAGAACTATCACTTATAATAGCCAATTTAGTCAATGATGGAGGTATCAACAAAGGCTTCAATAACGAATCACCGCATGTTGGACATTTGAACTTATAGTCTGGTTCTTCGTATAATCTATGTAATATTTTACCGTCTAGCGTAGAAAACATTTTATTACAATTTTTACATTGAAGCCAATTTAGTGAACCATGCAGTTTTAGAAGGCTCAATCGTGCACCTGTATTTATTTCCTTTTTATTCTGAAATTCTCCATCAAATTTAGTATAATTACAACCATAATTTATCCCAGAGATCAGAAATTCACCTTCAGACATTTTGTCCAATCTAGGATAAGATGTATAGTAAATATCAAAAAGAATATCATAATTCAATGAAATTATAGATGTCACTGGTGCTTTATGTCCAATTGTTTCCATAAAACTTTTATGTATTCTAAAATCTCTCCCAGCTAGTGTGATATCTAGAACCTTACTTATTAAATAAATCATATCATCCTTGAGATTTTGAAAATAATCGTTTTTATCTTTTGATATAGATAACATAGTTTCTATATAACTAAAAAGTTCCTCGATGTTGGAATTTGGAAGGTTATCATGCCTGAATTTTAAAACGTTTACGAATCTATCACGTAACGTATCACAGTCGTCGTCATTTGGAATCTTATCGTTCAATTCATCAATAAAATCGTTATCTGAATTGTTAATACTATCAACAATTTTTTCGGCTTCAGAAAAGAACTCATCCATTAGAGGTGCTCCAGCTTCCTTTGATGTTCCGGCACCCATTATGTAGACAATTTTCATTAAAGAACTTTGTCCGAAGAATTTATTAAACTGCTATTTGGACATATCAAAATGCCTTATTTCTATATCTGAGAAAAGTCCGTCGCACTTTGACTTGACAAATTTATACAAGTTTTTATCCGTCAGTGCAAGTATCTTTCTTTTTGAAGTAGTTTTTGACAGGAAAAAACAGTCTACAATGCACTTATCCAAATTAGGATTTGCTGATGTCTTCGCTTTTCCGCCAGCCACTTCAATAATAATAGAATTATCCTCCGAAACTAAATCAAACTCGTGATATTTTGAGTTCCTGTCACTTTTAGTCCCTATAATTAATTTCCTTTTAGAGAACTTCAATCCCGTCTCTTTTTCCATTTTCGCCTTTACAAAATCTTCTTCCTCTTCGCCCCTTAGTTTAGGTATGTCAGTTACAACCTCTAATTCGAATTTAGACCAAATATCTTCTTCCATAAGAATCACTGCATTATAATTAGAAGAACCAAGGCTGCTCGCGAACCACTCTGTAATTCTTTGTCTTCTTTTTGGTCTTTTTCTGGAGGCGTGATACGGGTGCAGTCGGGCTTGACTTGACCTCGGCATACTCCGTCCGGGTTACTTTGCCCGTAAGAATGTCCCGTCTCCTAAGCTTAAAATCGTGGCCTCTGCCTGTTCTTTCAACTTCGTAGCCGTCAAGCTGAGACCTCATGACGAAAGCGTTCTCTGCGGCACATCCCCTTGCTTTGTTTTCTTCCAATACTTGTCGCTTAATCTCTCTTTTGGGTATTGGTCTGCCTAATAAATCGTGTCTTATGAGCCTGCCGTTAAAATCTCGGGCCATGACTATACGTTCCTGCCAAAAAATTTAAAGTGATGACAGAGGTTACAAAACATGGTTAGTAACTTTATATTGGAGAATTTTTATACCTTGTTTAAGAGCTAATTTAAATAATTTTTTCTTGATTGCTTCTCTATACTCAATGACTTTTAATGAACCATCTATATATTTATTAAGAATCTGACGTACTACCTTACATTTGCGTTCAACGGATGAATTGAGTTCTTGAAATTTTTTGTCATCAAATAGTTTTAACTCATCAAATCCATTCACAAAGCCTCTTGTAGTAATTGAGTTAATTTTTGCGTATTTCAACAATTTTTCTGGCACATTGCCAGGTGTCGAATACTCTTGTGTAATCAAATCGTCCAAGTCCGTTACTTTCGGTATTTCATTTATTTTCGTTTTTGACAATTTATTATATCTATTTTTTATTATTCCCAAATTGAATTTGGTTGAATTATTCATGTTCCAGCCAACAAGGACGTAATTACGCCTCAAAATAAATGACCAAAATAACTTTAACATACTTAATTCTGTTTTGTGATCTAGCCTTGAGAAGACTATTGGAGTTTCATTTATAGGATAAACACAGATAGAAGAAATTCCGATATCTGGTATTTCTGTACTAGAACAACTATAGTGAACTATAGCTATTTTCCTGTAATCGTTTTTGATTTCTTGTTTAACGGACTTAAAATCTATCATTTAAAATCATTAACTAAAAATCCTTAAAAACACCCTTCCCGTAACGCCCGACACGAAACACCTCAATATTTAACAATGTAATGGTAGGGTTGGTTTAAATTTTCTTCCTTGATACTGTTAGCATGCGCCTTGCAACTAACACGCCCCTGGACAAGCTGCTGGATGGTGGCATAGAAGACGACGCCATTACAAACATTTACGGCCCGCCAGGGTCAGGAAAAACAAACATAACATTATCCACTGCGCTCGCTGTTTGTAATCATGGCAAAAAAGTTATATACATAGATACCGAAGGTTCCTTTTCCGTAGATCGGTTTGAGCAAATGGGTGGTACCGACAAGGAAATGAAAAATATAATATTCATCCACGTGCACTCCTGGGAAGAGCAACATAAAGCTTTTCAGGAAATAGAGAAATTAGCTGACAAAAAAGTCGGGCTAGTGGTAGTGGATTCCTTTGTGGCTCTCTACAGACTAGAATTGGACGAAAAAAACTTTCAGCAGATAAACAAACAACTGGCCACTCAGTATTCTATCCTGTCAAGAATTACCAGAACCGAACATATACCTATTCTAGTTACCAACCAGGTTTACAACAAAGGTGAAAACATAGAACTAACTTCCAGGACTATAGCAAAATACTGGAGCAAGACACTTGTGGAATTGCGTAAAACAGAGAAGGAGAACCAGCGTGTGGCTATTTTGCGGAAGCATCGCAGTCTTCCTGAAGGTCGCTCCATTGAGTTCTTGATAACAAAAGATGGCATGAAGCAGGTAGGCAAGTTCAGCATTCTCTAATTTATAGCATGTGACATAAATAACCGTACATATTATGATGTCACTGCTACGCACGGAAAACAAAGTTTTCCGGCGCACCAAAAAGCTTTGCTTTTTGCGTGTATGCAGAAGACATTATTTTGTACAAAAACTAATGTCTTCTACTATATAAGCATTCCAGTTTTGAATTTAGTTATGCTAGCTGTAAAAATTCTTGGCCTGGTTGACATATTAACAGCCATAGTTATTTTCATGAATATCAATCTGCTATTTCTAACCATACCAATATTTTTGGTCCATTTTGTCAAAGGCATAACAAGCATGGCAGCAGATCCGTTGGGAAAACTTTATGGTTTTGTAGATTTGATTTCCTCTTTTGTAGTGCTGCTGCACATAGCGCTGCCTGGAGTGTTAAGTTCGTTCCTGATAATAATCCTGCTGTTCAAGGGTGTGACGAGCCTGCTCTAACTAAATGCATCGCTGTATGCGACATAGATTTCTCGCGCTCATGGAACGCCGTGTTAGAGCTTTGGCTTGATTTGCTTGCTGTCTTAGCAGCCGCCAAAAAATTCCGTCTTACCTACATCAGCGATTCCTTGTTCATTGGAAATGCCGTGCAGGCGCGTATGTCATCGCTGCCCAGTATGAACTGCATCACCCTGTTCAGGCCTATTCCGCAGCCCGCATGCTGAATCGGGTGTTCCCTTACTATGTCAAGGTACCACTTGAAGTCTTCTATAGTCTTCCCTTTTTCCAGCAGTCTCGCATACATGGCTGACTTTTCCAGCTTATCCAGGAGTTGGTCATGGTCGTACTCGCGCTCAGCTGCGCCAACTGCTTCGCCGCTATAGGGCAGTATAAGATCGCAGCTGTTGACCAGAAGTGGGTTTTCGTTGCGTCTCATATTGAAAAACTTTATTGCCTCTGGATAATGTGTTATGAACAATGGTGCACTACCTGCCAGTATTTTTTCATGTTTGCTCTTCAGGTCATCTCCCCACCCAATTTCTATACCCATCTCATTGAGTTTTTTTATTGCGTCCGTGTAGGTGATTCTGGGAAATGGTTTTGTCACGTTTTTTAATCTTGTGCGATCCACTCCAAGTGTATCTAGTTCCGGGCAGTCAGCAGCCGCATGTATCATTGCGTGGACTATATTTTCTATGTGCACCAGAAGCTGCTCAAAATCTCCGGGAAATTCTATCTCCACTAGGGCGAATTCCGTAAGGTGTCTTTCATCTATATCCGGCTCGGCTCGGAAGCTTGATCCGATACAGAAGACCTTTCCAAGTTTTGGTATCAGTGCCTCTAGATAGAGTTGGCAAGTCTGTACAAGATATGCAGTCTGTCCGAAATAGTCCAGTTCAAAGAGTGTGTCTATGTTTTCACAGGCACCGGTCACTTTTGTTATGTGAGGCACCAGGACCTCTGTGAATTTTGTTTCTGCAAAATACTTTCTCGTAGCCGACAACGCCGCAGCCTCTACCACGGTGACTGCTGCTACCTCTCGTGTAGTAATTACGCTTGGTCTGTTATCTGTTTGTTTCAGCGCATCCAGCGGTGTTGTATTTAATTCAAATTCTGTTTTCATAAAATCCCTCCGGATCGACTGACGCAAGCCAAAAGACGTTCGAAGAACGTCAGTGTATCTTGCGTCTTTCGGTATATGGAGGGAGAAATTATAGACCCTCTCTTACTTGATCCCATTCGCTTATAAACTGGCGTGGGAAGCAAAGCAATTAATACTTCGTAGAACATAGTATTATTTTCTGAGAAGTAATCTGAATCGTCTTGTTCTGGTCTTATAGTATCTGACATAAATTTTCAGACATATTATGATGTCGGTGCATTCTTAGATAAGAATTAGTTTTCCTGTTGATTATTTTACTTTTTCCTTTTTTAATTTTGCCTTAACTGTTTCATTAGTTGTTTTAGGTTTGTGTATCTTCTGGTGAAGCGTCAGCGCACGTTTCGTCTTGAAATACTTCCCGCACTCGCATCTCAGCTGCTCTGCTTCCTTGCTCGATTTTCTGCTGGCTATCTGTGCCTGCTTAAGTTTGTTCTTGTCCAGCCAGTCTTTTTTCGTCACGCATGTGGGATCCAGACACATGCGAAATGGCCTTGCCGCAGGGCGTTGAACCTGTATTATCGGCAGCTTGCATTCCTCGCAGATCTTCTCAGTGGACATTATAATACCTTCACGAGGCAGAGGAAATCCAACCCGGCAACCTTTAGGGTAGCCAGAGCATCCGACAAACCGCTTGCCTGTTCTCCAGTTTTTGTGAACCTTAAGAGTGCCACCACATTTTAAGCAAGTTCCAAGCTTGGATTGCTTGTCCTGCGTAGCTATAACAGCATTCGTAAGCTCCTCTCCAATCTTCTTTTCCTTTTTCCTGAAGTCATTACATATTTTTTCAATGCGCTTCTTTGCTTCCTCCAGCACTTGCTCCCTTGTCGCCTTATGAACTTGAATTGATTCGGTCATCTCCTCAAGATGTCTCGTAAGTTTTTCCGAAACGACGTCGGGCACATTCTTTTCAAGTATGTCCGAAAGTTGTTCACCAAGTTCCGTTACCTCTATACTTTTACCCAACAGGTAACCGCGGTTGTAAAGTATCTGGAGTATTTGTGACCTTGTAGATTTTGTTCCAAGTCCGCGCGCCTCCATTTCTTTGAGGATAGAGCCCTGGGAGAACCGTGCTGGTGGCTGCGTCTCCTTCGAAAGCAAATCAAACTTTTTGACAGGAAAAGTATCACCAATCTTTATGTCCGGCAGGATTATTTCTTCGCGTTGTGCGTATTTTCCGTAGAGAGAAGTCCAGCCAGGCTCTAGTGTCTTCTTTCCGTTTAGCGAGAATTCAACCCCATTGGCATCAAGCACTATCTTGTTTGACTCGCGCTTTGCCGGCTGTCCGAAAACCGCAAGGAAGCGTCTGGTAACAAGATCATAAACCTTCTGCTGCTTGTCGCCCATCTTCTTGTAAACGCCTGTCGGATAAACAGCTGGGTGTGCCGCATCTGTCTTGCTGCCCTCCTCAGGCTTGAGTTCGCCTGCAAGAAGTTGTTTCGCTTCCTTCTCATAATTTTTCTGCTTGCCAAGAGCGGTGATTATTTTTTTGTAATTTATATCCTTCGGAAGTTTTTCGCTGCTCGTGCGTGGGTATGATATGAGTCCAGCCTGATAAAGCGTTTCGGCAATGCTCAAGCCCTGCTGGGGCGAGTAGCCAAAGTACCGGTAAATATCAGCAAGCATAGAAGTGGTATTGTAAGGTTTTGGCGGTGCCTGTGTTATTATTTTCTTTGTTATATTCTTTACAGTGACCGTCTTTGCACCGGCCTTCTTTGAAAGCAAGTCAGCCTCTTTCTTGTTCCATACTTTTTTT
>JBAZQV010000034.1:0-10611 GCA_041645025.1 Candidatus Aenigmatarchaeota archaeon | reverse complement strand
TGAGAATAATGGTAAAAAAAGCAAATGCCAAGTTTCTAACAATGTTTTGAAAAACGCTTATGTCATATTCGGTCCGGATAATTTTCTTACAAAATATCCTGTTCACAACAAATTATTAACAAAACTGGGTGATGCGACCAGGACAATAAATGGAAATGGCTCGTGCGCGCTTTCCCTGGGGCTTGTTGCTTGTGGCAAAGCAGATGCTCTTGTTCAGCCCCTTCAGTCACCATGGGACTGGGCTGCTGGAAAGTTGCTGGTGGAAGAGGCGGGCGGGGTTCTGCTTTTCTATGAAATGGACAAGGGCAGAATCATACCAATAGATAGGCTAGAGCCAAGCCATTATGATCCTGACAAGCGTGCTGTAGGATTTGTAGCCGGAAACAAAAACATTGCAGAAGAAATAATGAAAATTCTGCTTTCCATCAAAGCATAGCACACAGATTTCTCGTGGAATAACTTCTGTAGCACTTGAACTTCACTAGCTTGATTTTATTTTTCTTTACGTAATCTTCTGTGCCTTCTGGCAGCTTCTGGTCATAGCCAAGCACGATAACATTGGGCTTGTATTTTTTCAGAACCAAGACAAAACTTTTGGGCGAGCCGATTATTATTTTATCAGCGATGCCGAGTTTTTCTAGCGCGGCTTTTCTTTTTCTTGAATTAACCGCGTAGGGTTTTTTGTTGTGCTTGTCATTGGCGAGCACGACTACAAGATAACCCAACTTCTTAGCGTTCTTTAGAAGCCAGACGTGGCCTGGATGGATCTTGTTGAACTTGCCGCCTGTCAGGATAATTTTCATATTAATCATGTCCTTCCTTAATTATGGAAACCATTTCTGCCGGAGAAATTATTTTTATTCCATCAAAAATTTTCAACCTCAATAAATCTTTATCCCCAGAAACAATATAATCTGCTTTGCCTTCTAATGCCGCCTCCAGAAATTTATTGTCATCCGGGTCTTCTTTTACGACATCTAATTTTTGTACAGGCTCCACGACATTTCCTTTCCATATAAGAAATGCGATGAGCATTTCAACATCGTCTTTTGGAGCATCAAACTTTTCCATCATAACACCCCGAAATTCATTTAATATATTCAGAGAAGTTATTACTTGGATCTTTTCTTTCCGCCAACTATCAAGAATAAATGCCGGGTTTCCTTCCTGCACTATAGAACCTGATACAAGTACATTCGTGTCCAGTACTACAGAATACACGTCTAACGCCTTCTTACAGAACGTACAGCTTCGTCAATATTTTTTTCTGTAATGCCTTTCTCCTTTCCAAACTTTCTAAGATTATTCATAGTCTTGTCAAAATCTTTCCACTTAGGAGGTTCCAGCTTTTTTAGAACTATAGTATCATCTGTGCCGATCACGACAAATTTTGAACCTTCTCCTAATTTCATCCTTTCCCTCATCTCCTGCGGTATCACTATCTGCCCTTTGCTAGACATTTTTGTTACCTCAAATTCTTCCATAACATCACCATATATAATCTTACTAGTAAGATTTATATACCTTTCTTATTTAAATACCATACATTTTAGAAATTATCTTGGATGCTTATGTCCCCACTTCTCCAAAGCCTGTCGTAATTCAATGTGCTTCTTTGCATAATCTTCGAGAGACGTGTGGGTCATATGCGCCTCAATAGCCTGCATGGCCGCTTTTGCTCCTGCGCGTGTGCCTTTCGGATGACCGTGGATGCCGCCAGACACCAGGAGGAGAATGTCATATCCAAGAATATCAAAAATCTCAGGTAGCAGTCCCGGATGTACGCCGCCTGATGAGGTAGGAAGAACAGGCTTTATGTGGTTCCATTTCTGATTTAATATTGGGAATTCGTGCCCGGTTTTTTCTCCCCTCAGAACCTTTGCGGTCAATTCCTTTTCAAGATCCATAACCTCGCCTTTCGTTCCCACAAGCTTGCCAACCACGGTGCCTATGTGCAGCTGGTCGACACCTATTAGACGCATCATCTTCGCAAGGAACAGCATGCTTATCCCATGCTTGGGGTTGCGGTCGAACGACGCGTGCATCGCGCGGTGTGCATGTATTGCTAAATGGTAATCCTGACAGATTTCACGAAGCGTCTGTACACCTGCCGCGCCGCATGTAACGACATCTATCATTGCATATTCCCAGCCAAGGTCGTGAAGCATCTTGGCGCGCTTTACCATGATGTGCGTCGGGCCGGTTATGTTAAGAAGCGCGGATTTCCTGTCGCCTGTCTCTTTCTCCGCCTTGTCCCTCATTCTTGCGCAAAGTCTTATTCTTTCTTCAAATTTGTTAAAAGAAGTTGTCGTGAGATTCTCGTCATCCTTGAGAAGCTCGAAGCCCCCCATCCATGTCTCGTATCCGACCTCTGCATGCTCGCGCGCCGAGAATCCTATCTTCGGCTTTGGAACAGCACCAGTTATCGGGCGTTTTTTCACTTTCAACATCTTTCTCAGGCCATCAATGCCAAACTGGGGCCCGCGAAAATTTTTCAAATAAACCAAAGGAAGAGAAGCGTCGACAAGCCTCAGGTTGTCCAAAGCTTTCATGCCGAAAATGTTGCCTGCTATCCCGCTCAATAGCTGCGGCACGTTTCCGGGGTCCCACAAGTCTATGGGATAAGCGACCTTAACATAGTGCCCGCTGCCTGACTTTTGAATATCAAACGCAGTTGCCATCGTGCCCTTTATCCGCTTAGGCATCCTCGCAAGCGTCGTCCATGTTCCCGCTGAGCTCTCGGATGCGATACGTCCGACTGCTTCGCGCACAGATATGCCTTTCGCAGGCTCGAAATAGAACAAGCAGACTACGTCGCTGCTCTTCGGGCGATAGCTCTCATTGACAAAATCAGTGTACCACTCGAATGACATAAATGATATATGACAAAAGTTGTTAATAAAGATTAAGTAAAATGAAAGACGCGGTTGCTTCCAATAAGAGTATGACGGTCAGCAGGGAGGGTATCGTGCATTCACGATACCCTCTAGTTACTGGCAGTATTGCGGAAACGCAATACTGCTCCTGCTGATCATCATTCGACAAATGGAAGCAACCGAAAAACGTCGTCTCGGCGAGAAGCATTAAAGCTTTTGGTTTATTATATCACAAGTATGGTAAAACCCCAAGCGGCTCATCATTATATCGAAAAAAAAGAAGGTTTCGTGTGGCCCTATAATGTGAATGAAAGACTCATCGACGATATATTAACTCTGCGCGAATGGAAAAGAGCTTTACGTGAATTTGTCCGATTTGTTGACGGAGGAGGCGAATTATGCGTCCGTGGTGGCAACCTGTTGCTAAAGACACATGGAGTCTATGCATTTACTGATAGCACAGACGAAAATGACGAAACCAGTAAAATAAAACACAGGGAACAATTGCCATACGAAGTTGTGTCAAGTGATTATTGGGCCACGCCAGGAGAACTTGAACGCCTACAAGGTATATTACCCGTAACGTCCGCACATAAAACAGCAGAGGAAGTAGGATATGCACTAAGAAAGCGTTATCAATTAGGCTATGAGACACGTGTTTTGGACGTTTGGAACAACAGACGAACAGAAGCAAAAAAAGATGGCTTTCCTTCTCTATGGTAAAATTAACAAACACGTCTTTTGTTCATGGCTGCTATACGTTCAAACGGCGCACAAAATTCAGCGACTGCTTCTCTAAAAAAGTCGGATCCGCCAAAATCTTTGTATGGCAATCCAAGAAGTCTTTCACAACACGTGATATAACAATATAATGCAGGCGCATTAGACACAGGTGGTGATGGCAACAACGTATGTTTTTCGCGCTTCTCTTCAACCGCATCTGCCAGTCTGCTGCGATATTCTACGCTGCGGTCGGGCAGGACCCAATAGGAGAACGAAAAAGGAACCAGCACTTTATTTTCTTTTCCGTACAAAAATGCAGGCTCAACTGGCATTATGGTGCTCTTTCTCAATCCAGAATCCACACCCACCTTAAGCTCCATGGCGTATTGTTTTATTTCATCAAATAACATAACCAATGCTATTACGAAAAAGTATTAGAAATTGATATGACTAATTATTATGCTAATCACGTCTTCTTTGTATATCAGCGAATCAAATAAATAATATGTTTCTTTGACTGCAAGATACTTTCTTTTCCAAAGAAAGGAGCTTATTCGTGACCGAAAACTGCGATGATATTCGACTTGCCGGTCTTCTCGATGCGCACGAAGCCGAAGCGCTCGAACTGCACGACAGAGCCGGGCTTGACCTTTGCCAGGTTAGTTTCAGCATAGCCTTTTATCTCGCCTCTTGACATTATTATTCTGACGGATAAGTGCTTTGCCGGAACCCATTGTATCTTTGGAACAGCCTTCAGGTCCATGCTTGTAAATTCAGAAATATTGCCTAGTTTTATGTTGCACAAGTCCTTCAGGCGCACTTCCAGACCTTTGTAGGCCTCGAAGTCCTTGTCGTCGATGAAAAATGTATTACTAAGGGCGAACGTACGGAAGCCATGCTTTTCCTCCGGATGTAATGCTATGCTTGCCTTCTTCAACTTCATGCCCTTTACAGTTATCCTCTTTGGATTAGGGATGAAAAAATAGCGGTCCGATGTCTTGTCTATAATTTTTCTGTTGTAGGATGAGAGATTTTCAAAGGATATCGTAATATCCGATGGTTTCGGGCCTATGTCAATTATTATCTGTCTCAGTGCTTCTGGCTGGAAGCCGCGCCTTCTCAGAGCTTGTAGCGTGCCAAGCTTCGGATCGTCCCAACCACTGAACTTTTTCCTTGCTATACCTTCTCGTATCTGGCTTTTGCTGAGCACCATGTCGTTCATAGACAAGCGTCCCAAGGTAACGACAACAGGATAATTCCAACCCATGTGCTGGTAGAGATAACGCTGCTTGACCTCGTTGGTACTGTGCTCCTGGCCGCGAAATATGTGGGTCACGTTAAGCAGATGGTCGTCTATGGCAGAAGCAAAATTATAAAGCGGCCAGACATGTTTCTTCGCAATGGGATGTTTTGGCTTGTCAACAATCCGGAAGGCTGGCCAGTCACGAACAGCCGGGTTCTTTGCTTCCAGGTCGGTTTTTATTCGAAGAACAGCCTGGCCCTCTTTGTAGCTGTGGGAAAGCATCTTCTTCCATTTGCGCATATTTGTCTTCACATCGTTGCGCCTGCATTTACATGCCTTGCTGGCGTTCTTGAGTTTCTTCCACTCCTCGCCGCAATTGCACACGTAGGCGGCGTTTATCTGGATAAGCTTTTCCGCCATTTTATAATATATACTAAGACGTCTTGAGGCGCAAATCTCCTGGTGAACCTTTATTTTGAGCCACTTCAAATCATCGCGTATCCACTTGTAGAACTTTTTTTCAGGGGTTTTTATCTTGGGATCAGTGTCATCAAAGCGGAGAATAAATTTTCCGCCATACTTCTTGGCGTATTCGTCACACAACAGGGCAGGTCTGGAATTTCCCACATGAATGGCACCATCCGGATTTGGAGCAAACCGCACCACAAACTTATCACGACCCAATTCCAGGTCGGGCAGGCCTTTTCTTTCGACACGCTTCACTGGTGTATAGCCACCCATACGGTCGAGATCAGAACGCTGCTGGGCCACGCTCATCCGGTTTATTTCTTCGACAGCTCGGGCTATATCTCCAGACAGCTGCTGCACCCGGGAGCGCATATCAGGAAATTCTGAGAGCAGCTTTCCAAGGACGCTTTTAGTCTGTGCCACGCCGTCGTGTTCAAGAGCGTTGATTAATGTGTACTTCTTGATTAAATCATCCAAGAATAAACACCTTACTATTCTATGGTTGGCAGTAGATTTAAAGGTTAACAAAAAAATGCTGATAATGCGCTTAAATTTGTTTTATACATATCAAAAGCATGAAATTTCGATTGAAATACGATAATGGAGTTACGAAAGTTGGCGTTGCGTCAAGTGATCCGATACTTGTGAGCGCCGTTTATGATGCCCTCAGAAAATCTGTAGGACAACATAGTCGCATAGAATTAAGGGAGGAGGGTGGAATCCTGGGTGATGGACCCATGAGTTATGACTCACTTTGTGGATCTGTCAGATGTCGGAAACCGTATGAGGGAAATGCAAAGGAAAGCCGTGCTAGACCTCAAAGAGAAGGTTTAACTGGTTAACGGTGAAATAACTAATTCTATGGACTTTTATTACGGCAATATGATCTTTGAGGTGCCGGAAAGCGTCTATTATCCGGCAGAAGATTCGCTGCTAATGGCAAAAGCCATAGAAAAGCTTGATTTAAGCGGCAAGACAATACTCGAAATCGGCTGCGGGTCTGGTTTTCTCTCGATAATTATGGCGAAGAAAGGCGCGCTTGTCACTTCTGCTGATATTAACTCAGAGGCTGTAAAAGCTACTAAAGAAAATGCCGAGCGACTGGGATGCAATTTAACGTCATTTGATTCTGACCTTTTTTCAAACGTAACCGGGCGGTTTGATTTAATTGTTCTTAACCCGCCCTATCTGCCGGTTGAAGAAGGTGAGACAGACATTACTTATGCTGGCGGTGCTACAGGAAGAGAAGTTATAGAAAGATTCGTAAGTAAGGCAAAAGACCATCTCAAGCCAGAGGGTATTATTCTATTGCTTATTTCTTCTCTTACAGGAGAGAAAGAAGTTATGGAATTATTCATAAAGCATGGCATGAAAGTAAAGTCAGTAGCGAGAGAGAAAATAGAATGGGAAGAACTTATTGTGATTGAAGCTCACCAAGAACTCGGGCAAGCTCGTCCAGAAGCTGGTCAGCAGTAAACGGTTTTTCAACAAACCCGTCAAAATAAACATCAAACAAACCTTTTACCTCAGGATGGTTTTCATACATTTCTCCTGGGTTGCCCGACATCAATACTTTTTTCCCTCTATAACCGTCAAAAATAAGGCTTTCGGCGAGTTGATATCCATCCATGCCAGGCATTTTGTAATCTGTAAGAACAACGTCAGGATTATATCCGTGCCATGACTCTTTGGCCTTTTCTGCACTATCAAAACCCATTGTTTCATAGCCAGCTCCTCTTAATACAGTTTCTGCGAAACTTCTCATAGAATCGTGGTCGTCAACAACCATCACTTTTTTCTTATCACTCATAATTATCACATATATAACTACTATATAGTAGCAAGTAATATATAAAGCTTTTTACGGGTTGCTGAAGAAAGCATATTATGCCAGTAAACGCGCCAATGGAATATTACAAGGCCGAGGATCGCTTCAAGTCAGCGAAAAGCAAGGAGGAAAAGGTAGCCGCGCTTGAAGAGATGATAAGACTTCTGCCGCGCCACCATGGCAGCGAGAATGCCCATGCGCAGCTCACAGCCAGATTAGCCAAACTCAAAAAAGAGAGTGAGAAGAAGGGCGCGCGGCATGTGGGCGTAAAAAAGGAAGGCGATGCCCAGCTGTGCATCATAGGTCTGGCAAACAGCGGCAAATCCACGCTTCTCTCGAAGCTAACAGATGCAAAGCCTAAAATTTCTGTCACGCCCTACACCACCACAAAGCCGGAAATAGGCATGATGGACTACAAGGGCATAAAAGTTCAGTTAGTGGAAATACCATCCACCTTTGATCCCGAATACATGAGCATAGCCCGGTGCGCTGATGCGATAATAGTTGTTGCCAATGACAGCAAGGAACAAAGTATAATAGAAGGTGTCCTGGAAAACAACTACATACGGCATAAACGCATTGTAATCAAGGCGAGCGACGAGAAAAACATCCTCAAGGAAAAAATTTGGTCGATGCTTGGCCTGATGGTTGTTTACACAAAAAAGATCGTGTGGAAAGACTCCAAAGGTATCAAGCAGTTTTCGCCAATGGCTTTGTCAGTAGGCGCAACAATAAAGGACTTCGCTGTTCGCATTCATAAAGATTTCGTGACAAACTTCAGATTTGCACGCATAACAAGAGGCGGAAGAATAATACAGGCAGGCCTCAACTATCCGCTGCGCGACGGCGACATGGTAGAGCTGCATGTGAAATAGAACGATTTATAAAGTTGCTTTAAATCAGTTACCTCATATGGCAAGAATTATTGACTTTAAGACAAGACGGGAGTCTGTCCAAATATATGTTGGGCAGGACAACGAAGCATATCATGGGCTTGTTGAAATCGACTGTCCTGAAATAGGGGACTTTCTTTGGGTTCGCCGAAAAAAACCCGATTTTCCCGGAGCTGTTAAAGAGATTACAGAAATAGTGTATAATGCTGTATTTCCCATTTGTGCAAACACGTTGAGTTACACAATACACAACGGTTTTCCTGAAAAAATCAAAAAACAAATAACAAGCACGGATATAAAACAATGGGTGCCAACGAGTGAACTATCTCCCCTGACTGGAGATGAGTTAAAATTATTGTCCGAAGAAATGAGACTGAAATATGAAAAGGGGCTTTCAAATAGGCGAACTGTTCAACCAGCTATACGTTGAGCTGAACCTGAAATGATTCTTATTTAAAAAATGCCATGCCTAATATTTCGAATGGCTGGAGGAAGCTGGTTCAGATATATTGTGGGAATACTGCTTTCCTTAGACGTACTCAGGACTGCACTTACCAGCAGCTCTATTGGCATGACAACAATAGCGCTGGCTGTTGTTTTCCTCATACTCGCGGCGCTCTATGTGGTAAAGCGAATTTGATTTATATACTTTTCTGATATTTTTTAATTATGCAAACAATTTTCGTGGGTAGAGAAGAAATTAAACACCGCGATTCTGTAATGGCTGTAGCAGAACGTCTTGGCTTGACTATTGGAAAGACATATTTTGTTGAAGCCTTGGGTAGAACAATTTATGGGGATAAAAGAGGTGCTAATATATCATTAATTTATGTTATAGGTGACGATAAAAGATTACATGACTATCCTATTGAAGTATTCTCAAAAATATGACCGAGTGAGCAAGACGCTCCAAAAGTTTTACAATAGTGTATAAATATCCACGGCGCAATTAATTTTATGGCATTTGAATTTCTTTCAAATCTGGACACTACGACAGCGTTCCTGCTGCTGATAATTTTCATACTGTTTGTCGTGTCCATGAAAAAAGTATTCTCCATACTGCTCAACGCGGTCTGGATAGTCATTGCAGCCATAGTGTTTCCTGTGGTCATGAACCGCTTCTTTGGATTTGACATACCGATTGACCGCGACTCCATGTTCTCTTTCATACTGCTTGGTCTTAGCGTCTATTTTGTCTATCTGGTTGGCAAATCGATCTATAGAGTCCTAGGAATAGCGGAAAAGGCTGCCAAGAAGGTTCCTGTCCCGCACGGTGAAAAGAAGGTCAAGGAAAAGGGGGAGAAAGAGGAACCTGATAAACGTGACAAGAAGAAGGAAAAGGAGCTGGAAGAGCGGGAAAAAGAATTGCAGAAGAAGGAGCAGCAGATAAGATTCGCTTCGGCAATCCAGAAAAAAAGAAGACTAGGAAGCTGGGAGAAGGACTATGCTGAACTAGAAGAGTCTAAAGAAAAGGCAAAACCTAGCAGTCACATAACACCGTTACCAGTTATAGAGCACAAGAAAAAGAAGAAACGTGAGGAAGATTAGCTAAACTGAGAGCTGGGCTTGTGTGTGAGATCAAGCTGGAATGGAAAGGTCAATTATAATGAAAGACGGGATAACTGTTTGCATGAGTGCGGTAGAAGGCAAACTACCAGCAGTCGAACTATCTTACAAAGATGCCTGCTCAAAATGCGGCAATTATATCTGGGTAAGCCCGGCGACAAAACAATCAATTGAATCTGGTCTTTATTCAGAAATTTTGGTTTGCGTCAAATGTGCAGCTGAATTAATCGAGGAAGAATGACTTAAATAATTATAAGTTATCTGTTATTTATGAAATTGTTCGGAAGATATTTGGTTTCTGCTGAAGAAGCGTCATTAAGAGGTCATCCTCAATATGAATGCCTAGTTCGTCCTGGAAAAAGTAAGATAAGCCAATGCTACGGAGGAGTTCATTCCCTTGGTATAAGCGGAGACTCCAGGATGTATGTTCTGGTTTTTTCACCATTTGATTTAAGCCATGTATGCGATGCGCTTTTAGAAGGCTCTAGTGCGCGCCATTTAACTATCATGGAAGTCGCAGAAGATAACATACCAGAAGACCTACGAGAAGAATATGAAAACGCTACATGGCTACCTAGGCATCAAGAATCGCTAGCAGCAGCTGGAATCCGTTGAGTATAAGCAGAAGCTAAGCTAAAAGACGTACGTCTTTTATCCGATAGAGATTCCGGCGCTCGGTATTGATATCCTGCTGGCGCTGCCTGAAAGCGCGAACACTACGTTGTTTTTGTAAAATTCAAAGCTGCCTGATGGCGAAGTTATTGTTATATCTCCGGAAAACTGAGTCGTGGCGCCCCTGGCAGCCAGTGTTCCTGTCGTGCCTTTTATTGTTATATCTTTTGCTGTCAGGTAATCAGCAGACATGCTCGTAAACGTTGAGTTTGATGATATGGTTTCCTGAACGGCGACAGTTATTTCCGGGAGCTCTATTTTTCCTATTTTGCCATTGAGAATCAGTTCGTTGCCTCTTATTGAGCCTGAGCCGGTAAAATTATAAATTGACATGCTTTTGTT
>JBAZQV010000033.1:0-10650 GCA_041645025.1 Candidatus Aenigmatarchaeota archaeon | reverse complement strand
AAAGGGCATAATGACATACAAGGCAAAACCTGACTACAAGAAGGCGGTGGACATAAGCACCAAGGCCGCGCTCAGAGAGCTGGTTATTCCGGCTCTTATTGCAGTGCTCGCACCAATTCTTGTCGGTCTCCTGCTGGGACCAGAGGCACTCGGTGCTATGCTTGCCGGATCGATAGTATCTGGCCTTTTATTAGCACTTTCAATGGCCAATGCTGGAGCAGCATGGGATAATGCCAAAAAGTACGTAGAAGACGGCAATTTGGGCGGGAAAGGAAGCGATGTACACAAAGCAACTGTAGTTGGTGACACTGTGGGTGACCCGTATAAAGATACTTGCGGTCCAGCTATAAACTCACTGATAAAAGTTATGAATACGATATCAATATTATTGGCTTCCCTGTTCGTGACGTACGGCTTGCACCTGTTTTAGCCCAAAAGTAAGCTTTAAAACTTATTTGTCCAAAGAGATTATGTTCTTTATGATTTTAAAATTTATAATTAGTCATAAGAATAACTGGTGAAAAAACGTGTTCAAAGTTTTGACTGTACAAGATGAGGTACGCGTACTGCCGACAAAGTTCGACCTTGAGCTCACGCAGTCCGTGAAGGAGAGTCTTCAGGAACAGATAGAAGGCAAGATGAATGCTGACATCGGCGTGTTTCTCGTTATAACTGACATAATTAGCATAGGCGATGGAAAAATAATACCAGAGGACGGAGCTATTTATTATCCTGTTGAATTCAAGATGCTGGCATACAAGCCGGAAATAAATGAGATAGTCATGGGAGAAGTTGTTGACGTGACAGAATTCGGCGCCTTCACAAGAATAGGGCCGCTCGACGCTCTGGTGCATGTAAGCCAGATAATGGACGACAAGATATCCTATGACGCAAAGAACGCGGTTTTCACCGGCAAAAAGACTGGCATAAGGCTGCGCGAGGGTGATATCATACGCGCCAGGATAGTCGGCGTTTCTCTCGGAAAGGGACGCAACAAGATATCGCTTACTATGAGACAGCCTCATCTGGGCGCGATGGAATGGATTGAAAGGGATAAGAAAAAGAAGAAATAAGCTCCTTTTTTAAAAAGAAAGTAGCTTGCAGTCAAAAAATATATTATTATAAATCGGGTAAATAGGTAACAAAGTGATTTATTATGGTAAAACGAGCGTGTCGGCAGTGCAAGCGTATATTGAAGGGCACCACCTGCGTAGTGTGCAAGACAAATAACATAACAACGAGCTTCCAGGGCACCATAATAATCTTTGATGTTAACTCGGAAATCGCAAAGAAGCTTGGAGCAACAGCACCGGGAAAATACGCGATAAAAGTATAAGCATTCTATTTTTACATTGACAATATCTACATATCCACAGAGATTCCATAAGACAGCACGTTGGAATATCACAAAGCTTGAATGGTAATTTCTGGGTATATTTTTGCCGTTGTCATCGATTTGCAAGATTCGTGGATTTCTCGCACACACCCAGATTTTTACATCGGGAAAAGCGCTTTATCGGGCGTAAAGAAGATTTTGCACCCTTGATACTGTCATCTTCTCTGGACTTGCTGAGCAACATATCTGATCAAGTTCAGTAATTTGTTTCTTCCCAGTTTCAGGTCGACATCAGCAATTTCAGCAGGCGTTTTTCCTTTCAGTCCTTGATGCGGATTCACGAAGTTCTGTATAACTGGTCGCAGATTCAGAAAACTCTCTGCACCTTCGTGGCTTCCGAAATCCCGCATCGTCTTTGTCCTGTCTTCAATTTTTCCATTGTACCGCTCAATCGCATTGTTATTATGTTTCAGTTCATATTTCCTGCACGCGATTGGCACACCAAAGCTAAGTTTGCAAGTTCGGTAGAAAAGTTTGTTGAACGCGTTCCTGTAATTTTCGAATCCGTCAGACACGAACGTAATCAGCTCGCGCTTTTTCACGGGCTTATGTTTTTCTTTTTCGTAGACTTCGAGCATTTGTCTGTAACATGTTGTCTTTATTCGTCGCAGGAAATTCACGCATGCAGGAAACGTGCGATTTACGACGTAGGAATGCGCTAAAATGTACTTGGTCTTCGAATCAATCGCATTCAGGTCATAGCCATGCTCGTTGCCGACGTGGATGTATTTTTCATCGACGTGCACGCGACCTTTGATTTTTGGCCTTACGTTTTGCAGAAGCGGATTTTAAAAAATTCGAGTACTTCTTTTCCCACTTCCACAGAGTTTGCCTGCTGACACGCGTGTTGTCGTGCTGCCAGAGATGATTTTGCACCGTGAAGAACGACATGCCATCCTGATGCATATGGATCGCACGAGAAATCACTGTCGGCTTATGGCGCATTTTCTTGAATCCATCATCCTTTACAAACCGTCTTCCACATTTCTTACAACCGTAGCGCTGTTTTGTGCCGACACGGTCTCTTAGTTTGCCACGCCTGATCACATCCCCGGATTCACAGAAAATACATTTCAGAGGCATTGATATCACCTCTGAATATTTGTCAGAAGAAGTATATAAGTCCAGATAAGTTTACACTATCTGCACCCTTCAAACCCTCTAATTTCACAGAGTTTTTCGGGAAAAATAGGCCTTTCATTCAACTTTTGAGGAGATCCCAGCACGTTTGCTTCTGCAAAAAGATTCTTGAACATTCTTTGCAAGCCTCCACTCACAGGTGTCGGACGAAAATCAACTGACTCGAGCCCCCACGCCAGCTGGATTGAACCCGCAGAAAAGACAAAATTACCGAGAGGCATTCGATAAATGATCATGTCAGAGAAAAACTGCTTGTCATTTGCCGAATAGGGAGAATGCCCGAGAAGGGTTATGTCAACATTTGCCGGTTTATATCGCGAGAGTGCATCAGCCTCATAGCCCACGAGCCTCTCTAAATGAACTCCCCTCGTCAGGCCTGTCCCTTCAAATACCCTGTCTTTGTCGTCATTTATTACCAGATCATCATTGTTACACTGTACTTCATAATCGTAGGCTACGGCGAGCAATCTTCCCTCAGGCCTGTTAACTGGCGGGTCCCGGAATTTTGCTGTTGCCTTTCTCGGATTGTTTGCAAATGGGTCTAGCTTCCGGTTTTCTTTGAAGCAAACCATTGTCCTGTACTGCTTGCCTGAAGAGGAGTTTTCATAACGGACCTGCCAGTAGCAGTTGTTGGCTCCTGCAAACATCAGGCTGGTGCCGGCGTCCCTCGCGGCTTCAATATTGTCTCTCATCCGAGCTGTATAATATTCATCATGGCCGACGGAAAGAAAAACCGGATGCCGCCTGATCAAATCGCCCCTGATATGCGTATCATGATTAGTGGAATAAGTTACGTCATAGCCCTGCTGTTCCAAAAATCTAACCATATGTATTTCCCAGTTCAAAAACTGGCCGGCGCCAAAGCGCTCCACTGAAGGTTTTTCTAATGATACCTTGTAGGCGCGCTTGCCTAGCGTAAGGGGCTGGTAAAGCGAATTTACATAGGGATTGTAAGCTATGCTCGTATTTTCGCATATTTGATGCAATACGTCTGATGTGCTTGAATCGTCCCGCACGACGAATTTCATGTAGCTTTGCTTTCCGCTTGCAGCTGTAAGTTTGCATAGGTAAACTCCTGAAAGCCAGTCATTGGGAAGTTCCAGCAAATATTCTGGCGGGGTCCAGTCTCTGTGTTCTAGTGGAATATCGACAGAATACGACCTGTCCCAGCCGCATTCGACAAGGTTAAAATTATAGGGGTCCGGCACGGCTTCCCGCTGCCGCCTTCCATTCAGTACAACAGAGTCCACCCATCCATTGCCTGTTTTCCACCACATCTTCCTTCCGCCAAGGCCTCTGTACCATCCGGTCCTGAAAATCTCCAGTTTGTAAGCAGAATCTGTACTAACATAAAAATTAATGCTATCTCCAAGATTGACGCTTGTAACAGAATCATTGGACGCCGCAGAAGCAAAACCTTCTATTTCACGATTCGTCGCAGGATTTTTAAGCAGCCAATCTTTTGTTCCTGGCTGGAAAAAATTCTCAATCGCCACCCATGATTTGCTTCGTCCATAGCCGGAAATAGCGCCGAGCGCATAGGGCATTGCCATCAGAAAGTCTCTTCTGGAAACCTCTCTTCGACCACTACCCATGCTTTCCCTATAACCAATAATTTTTTAAATCCGGTTTGGTGGAGAGAAAACGATTGAATTTCATTAAAGTCTGATTCTAAATATGTAAATACGGACATGTCTATAGAATAATTAGGAGATAAAATTGGCAGGGAGAGAGAAACAGTTATCCTTAGAAAGATAGATCCAATGTCTTTAGCGAAGCTGTACGCAGTCCTGCTTGCTATTGTTGGTTGATTCTTGGCATATTTACTTCAATAAGTAGCCAGATTTATACGGACTATCAGCAAACCAATTTCTCTTACCTGTCGCTGAAAGCTGCGGCTGTCAATATCTTTTAAAGCCTTACATGCAATTATCTGCTGATAATGTACGGGAAACTTATCGGGTAGCATATAATTATGAGAATTGAACTGAAAAAAGAGAACTACAACAAGTTCCTTAAGCGAAAGGAGCTTGAACTGGATATAGTGCATCCTGAAGAGTCCACGCCAGCCATGGCAGTTGTACAGCAGTACATAGCAAAGGAAAAAGGCGTGCCGATTGAAAAGACAGAAATAAAGGAAATAATCTCAGCAAGGGGCTCGCCTACTTCGAAATGCCTCGCTTTCTTGTGGGACGAGAAAATAGTCAAGGACCTTTCAAAAAAAGAAGAACCAAAAGAGGCACCGGCTAGTTCATAATTAAATGGAGTTGAATAATTAACATGAGAAAAGAAGAACCAGCACCTTTGGTAGAGGAGAAGAAGCCAAAGAAGGAGAAGAAGTCGCAAAAGGAGCGGCCTCATTCAAAGAAGAAACACACCAAGGTAAAGATATGGAAACTTTACGAAGTGAAGGGCAACACACTGACGCGCAAGAATGAGCCATGCCCTCGCTGTGGACAGGGAACATTCCTGGCCAAGTACAAGACACGCAAATACTGCGGCAAGTGCGGCTGGTCAACCATCAGCAAAAGCGAGTAATTTCTATTTATGAAACCTGAAGATTTCTTCAAAAACGGCAAGTTTTATGTTTGGAAGGAAGTTTTTGCCGTAGTTAAATCAAAAAAACCGCTAGCGGGCGCTTTCGCAGTTATTCAGGACAAAAACGAAACAACGGTTATAATTGACCAATCTAAATTCAGTGAGACTGCAATAGAAATGGAAAAAGGCTGGAAAATCCTGACGTTTGAAATGGTTTTGCCGTTCGGGCTTGTTGGATTCCTGGCAAAAATTTCCAAAGCACTGGCAGACGAGAATATAAGCCTTTTTGCAATTTCTGCGTATTCCACCGACCACATACTTGTAAAAGAAAAAGACTTATCTAAAGCGATAAGCAAATTAAAGACTCTTGGACTTTCGATTAAACAACGAGCTTAGAGATTTATACCATCCATCATATAGTTAATCATGCAAAAACTGATTTGCTTTGATTTCGATGATGTTCTTGTAAACAATAAAATGGTCTTCAAGTTGCCTCTCATTGGGCACAAGCTGCGCACCTTTGAGCTCGGTGCACAATTCATAGAAGGCAATATGGACCCGAAAAAATTTAACGCTTTCGTGGGTGAGGTCATGAAACAGGTAAAGGGCGTCCACATAGACCATGTAATGAAACTGCTTCTTCACATGCGCCTGCAAAAAGGAGCACGGGAGACCCTTGCCAAACTGAAAAAGAATGGTTACAAAATTGTCATAATCAGCATCAATGACGAAACTTTTATCAGAAGATTTCTGGAGAAGCATCACCTTCTGGAATATGTTTCACATATATATGCAGCGCGGTTCGGATTAAAAAACGGTATTATGACCGGAAAAATATACGGCGACGTAATCAAGATGGAAAAAACAGAAATAGTCGCGCGTCTGGAAAAAATCTACAAGTTAAAGCGAAGGGAAATAGTATATGTAGGAGACGGACTCACGGACCTGCCTATTATAAAAAAGGTTGGCTATGGAATTCTGTTTAATCCCAATGCCATCACGAAGATGGAAATTTTCACAAATAAGCAACTGAAGAAAATGGAAAATGAAGGCAAATTGTTTCTTGCAGAAGGTAAGGATCTAAGATGTGTTCTTGATTTCGTGCCTAACGTGAACTAGATGTTCGGACTTGCGAAACTTGAATCCCGGCTGTTCTTAAAACATCAACAGCGGCCTTTCTATCTATTCTGTTACCTGCTTGGAAAAGGTCTTCAAAAGCACAAGGATCAATTTCATACTCTTTTATTGTTCCTGGTTCTGAACAACGGTAAGGATCAAAATCTGGCTTCATTACTATCGTTACAGCATCGCGATACAAAGAAACACCTCTATGGCTAACTGTATCGTAAAAAAACGGTGCAAAAAGTCCGTCGGTCATACAAACTATTTTCATAATAATTACCTAGCCGACATAGGACTGCTTGCTGATGGTCTTCGCAGCCGGGCCCTTTGTGCGCATTCTTTCAAAATGTTCTTTGTACTGTTTCCAGGCCCTTTTGCCCACTTCACCGCGCAGCAGCTTAACGATTATCATGCGCGGCCCGGTCTGAGTGGCTGTATAGTCGACGAGAACTATGTCATCCTTCTTTATTGACTTGCTCAGGTGAAAATCTATTCCGACAGTTATGAGATTCTCGTCCCACATGTCAAGCATTGCCTGGGCATTGCTGTCAAAGGTTACTATGTTTTTGTCCTCACTGGAGAACACTTCGATTACTCTTCCTATGTGGTACATACTCAATCAGCGTAACTTTGTGGAAAAAGCTTATAAAGACGGATCAGAATCGAATTGTTCCATTGCTATCTACTTCAGCCCACCTGCATCCTGAAAGTTTTCCTGGGTTTCTTTTATACAATTTTACTTCGCTTGGAGTCACTATATAACTTTCGTAACCTCCAAAGTGTTCTGAAGGATTTTCAGCATCAATTAAATATCTTTCCCATGAATCGGAAAGCTCTTGTAGAAATTGCCTGTTGTATTTTCCAGTTACACGACGATTGCTATCAGCTATAGTTGTTAAGGTAGTGCAATTATCTATATATCCGGCTGCAGAAACATCGCCTAAATTTTGTTTCCTTAATGTGCGATTAGCTTCGCCTAGAACATATAACTGAGTGTCTTTAACAGAGACATAAATCAAATAAAATTGTTCAAGTTGCTCCACATCTTTAAAAAGTGGGTCATCAACCAAAGGCAGTGCAAGCAAACCGTGCAAGGTTTTGCTATAAAGATGCTTGATCATCGCATTATTTAATCTGCCATGATAAGCCAAAAGATCTCCGTTTGGGAGTGGTCTAAATTTGCTTACAATAAGCGTTTCATATTGCCGCTCTTCAATTGGCAACGTTAATTGTTCTTGAGAAGCAAACTGTGCCATAATATCGGATGCTACCAGTGCACATCTATTGCCCTGAAATGCCGCCAATAAAGTCATGTTCTTACCTTAAGGTAAACGCTTAAAAAGTCAGCAACCACTAGTCAACCATGATATGCCTAGGAATTGAGAGCACCGCGCACACTTTCTCAATCGGAATAATAGACGACGAAAAAATCCTAGCGAATACGCGTGACATGTATGTTCCGGAGAAAGGCGGCATAAATCCGCTGGACGCAAAAGAACATCACGTAAAAGTAAAAGATAAAGTTCTCGAAGAGTCTTTGGCAACAGCCGGCCTTTCGCTCACTGATATTGATTTATTTGCTTACGCCGCTGGTCCTGGATTGCCTCCGTGCCTGAAGGTAGGGGCGCAATTCGCGAAGGAAATATCAAAAAACAAGCCGCTGTTTGCCGTGAACCATGGAGTGGCGCATATAGAAATCGGCAAACTAATGTGCGGCTGCAAAGATCCTATAGCTGTTTACGTATCAGGCGGCAACACGCAAGTCATAGGCTATGCATCAGGCCGCTACCGCGTTTTCGGCGAGACCCAGGACATACCTATAGGAAATGCCATAGATGTTTTTATACGGGAAACCTATGGAAAAGATAAAAAAGCAGAGACATTTGGCGGTCCTGTCATGGAAAAGCTCGCTGAAGGCGGTTGCTATATGGAATTGCCTTATGTGGTCAAGGGTATGGATCTTTCTTTCACCGGCATTACAACGGCGGCTATACAAAAATACAACAAAGATAAATCCGAACAGATGCTCAGAAATCTGTGCTTCTCGTTTCAGGAAACCTGCTATGCCATGCTAACAGAAGTAACCGAGAGGGCTCTGGCACATACAGGCAAAAGCGAAGTCTTGCTGGTCGGCGGCGTCGCAGCATCAAAGCGTTTCCGTGAGATGATTGAAATCATGTGTCAAGAAAGAGGGGCGAAAGCATTTGTAGTGCCGAAAGAATATAGTGGCGACCAAGGCGTTATGATTGCATGGACCGGGCTGCTAATGCACAGATCTGGCGTAAAACCTGTAAGCAAACAGACACACGGAGTGCGTCATACGATAGTTGATTACAATTCCATGTGGCGCACAGACCAGGCAGAAATAACGTGGATGGAATAATATGACGGAAATAATAAAAATAAGCGATAAAAAAGCCCTGACCAGAGCAGCAATTGTTCTTAGCTCAGGCGGCATCATAATTTACCCGACAGAAACAATCTACGGCATTGGGGCTGATGCAACCAACGACAAAGCAGTAAAAAAAGTCATGCAGATCAAGAAGAGGGCCAAATCAAAACACATGCTTATTGCTTTTTCAGACCTGAAGATGGCAAAAAAATATCTTGTAATAACAAAAAGAGCGGAAAAGCTTGCGACTGCTTTTATGCCAGGACCGCTTTCGCTGATTGTCGAAACTAAAAGCATGCCTAAGAGGCGCGTAGGATTCCGCATACCAGACAACAAGTTCATCCTAAGCTTAAGCAAAAAGCTCGGCAAGCCAATTACGTCGACATCTGCTAATTTGTCCGGCTCGGAGAATCTTTATAAAATAAAAGATATCATAAACGTCTTTGACGGAAAAGTTGACCTGATAATTGATGCAGGAAGCATACCAAAGAGAAAAGCGTCAACACTCTACGACACAATAGAAGGCAAAATCGTCCGTGAGGGCCCTATTTCTGAGAAGAAGATACGTGACGTGCTGAAGGGTTAAGAACGTTTGGTTTATAGTAGCGATATGGGAGAAATACACATATATCCTGTTCATAGAGCCACAGCGCAAGTGGAAGATGGTGGAATAGTTGCAAAACTTCACTATGATACGGATAGCTCACCGGTTACAAAAAGATTTCCTGCTAACCCGGATTTTGGCTTTAGTGTCTATGATGATTTAATTAAACATGGGTATGCCAAAATAGCAACAGAAAGTAATCCACTTAGGTCGCCTTCAGGCGGAGCTGCTTATTTTCTAGAAAACGGTAAAGTATTAGTTCATCGTCGCGATAAGAGAGCGCCTACACATCCGCTGCAACATAGCATATCCGGAGGATTTCCTTCCTGTGAAAGGCAAACCTACTATCCAGCAGAAATCATGGTAGCTGAGGGCGCTGAAATGGTTCTGGTGACAAAAGAAAAACCTCATCGGATACTTGTTTCTAATGACGATCCGGTTGCGCGAGCAATAACACTAGATGCAGCTAATAGAATAGGAATTGATACAAGGAAACCTATAGGAACCTATTTTCTGGAGCCTATCATTGAATTACCAGACAGGGTTGAAATATACCGCGGCAATGATCTTGTGAGTTCGACAACGGCTTATCTTCAGTTTCTTTGGGAAGCTGAGGCAGCCATAAATGCCCTAAAAGTTTACATAGTTGAATTTGACCCGGAAAATGTAATAGCTGTGGACACGGAGGGCATGATGAAAGGTGATGATTATATTCATTTTAACCGCGAAAGCTTTGTCTTCAGGCCGGAAGATATAAGCAACAGAAGATTTGGAGACAGGCTAGATAGTCCCGTGGTTTACAAGTCACAAAAAACAGATGAAGGAACAATTCCTGTTCTCCAGACAGAAGAGCCTCAAGATGCGCCGTACATATTCATGCCGGATGACATGCTTTCCAGAATACTTTATGGAACCGGCATATGGAAAGGCAGCTGGCTGGAACACTTCAGAGACTTTCATAAAGCCTTGATAGTAAAATAATACTATGGATTATCAAAAAATTTGTGAACAGGCAGCCGTTGCGGGCGGAAAAGCAATTCAAAACATAAGACCAACAAAAATTGAGACGAAAGACGACGCGTACGTCGGAAGCCACGCAATAGTGACGGACGCTGATTTCTTATCGCAGAAAGCTATTCTCAATGAATTGGCTAAGGACAAAGAAGCATTTTTTGTAACAGAAGAGATCGTAAAGGACGCGAAAATCTCTAAACGCATTGTAAAAAGTGTTGACCTCAATAAAATGAAAAGTTCGCGAGTTTACATAATAGATGAACTGGATGGCTCGAGCACATTTGCAACAGGTCATTATGAATGGGCAACCTCGGTGGGTTATGTTGAAAATTTAGTTCACCTGGCAGGCGCTGTATTTGCACCAAAACTAGACATGCTGTTCAGTGCTGCAAAAGGGAAAGGAGCATTCTCTGAGAGTAATGGTAAAAAAAGCAAATGCCAAGT
>JBAZQV010000032.1:0-10836 GCA_041645025.1 Candidatus Aenigmatarchaeota archaeon | reverse complement strand
TGAACGCGCATCAAGTCCCAGCGCTTTTGTAATGCTTCCTGCTATTGAAACACCGCCAGCAAATACTAACTGTCCTGGGGTTTTAGGGCTCATCATTATGTTGTTTGTCATTGAACCAAAAAGAACACGACGCAAGCCTTCTGGATTGCTGACATAATCTCTGTAATTAATTCCCTGATCTTCTGATAGCTGTATGAGAAACCTGTCAAGTTCATCGCCTTCTGGAAGCGGTATGTCAGGTGCTAGTTGGGATAATAACATTGCGCTCAGAATATTATCTGTACCCAGACGTTCTTCTAATTCCCGGAGGCTTTTTTGTGCATCTGAAGCATTTCCCGTTCTAAGAAACATTCTCAGATTATTGGATACATCCGGTATGTTGGCTGGATCTAATACAACCCCGGATTTCACATAAGCCTGCCCGTCCCATACGTATTTTCTAAAAGGATTTGTAAATCCACCGGCCGGCAAGTATGTCTTGTTTCCCGAATACACGTTTCTATAGCCATTTGTTCTTTCTTTACTTAACAAATCCACATAATCTGAAATTATGACAGCATAACCTGAGTCTGTCTTCTGAAAAACTTTGCCCCAACATCCGCCACTGCCACAACCTTCCTGTATAATCACTTCGTCTATTCCGTCCTCATTTAGATCGATGGCGAAAGCATGCTGCGTGTATGCTGGATCGTTTACAATTGCCTGAATTTCAGGCGGGATGGAAATTTCATTCAACTGTATTTGTTCTCCATTGCTGAGTTCTGCATATTCGGCTTCACGCGTTTTCCTGTACTCCCTGAATGATGTAAGATCGACTTCGGGGCGGCTTGCTTTGTATATTGGCTGTGATTGTGTTTGTGTAACGGAAGAACTTGGAGATTCGTGATTTCTTTGCGGAGCATTATATTGGCTTGCAAAGTAAAGCGCTCCTAAACCTACAATGCCAATACCAATAGTTGCAAGCAATCCTTTTGAAGATCCGGAGCCTGTGCTACTTGGCAGGTTTCTAGGCGACTGGTATGTAGGATGTGTTTCTTCTTCAGGTTGTGCACGATGCCGTCTGTCTTTGACTACGTAAAGTGGTTCTTTAGCTTCTGATGGCGGCTCATCCAATCCGCCAAGACATGCAGTTCTGAATGCTTCGTCGCACTCATCGAGCAACGGATCTGTTGGCAGAGCATATTTTTCTTCTGCTGGTTGTGTTGTGCTATAAGAGCTGAATCTTCTTCTACCCACTACTTTGAACGGCTCTTCACCGCCATCGGGAATAGGTGGCCATGCCATATTTAACATGTGTAATGAAGACTATTTTAAACTTTGTTAATTGCTAAATCTGGGCTGCTTCTAGTTGAATTACGAAATGGATCAAGGTAGAGGCACGATTCGCTTTTTGCTTAGTTCGGATTTGCACCCATGAAAAGCGATTTAAAGTATCTGGTAATATTTTATCTTGAGTTATATGACTGGTGGACGACTTTGGAAAATCATGCCGGAGAATAATGGACGCCTTATCTAGCTCTGCTTCTACGCAACAGGATATTGTAAATGCTACCGGACTTTCTGAAAGAACTGTAAAATATTCCCTAAAGGCTCTTATTGATAGAAAAATCATTTCTGAAAGATTCAGCTTCTGCGACATGAGACGAAAAACCTATACAAGGAGGGATTCTAATGCCGGGTGAACGCCTTTGGCAACTATGATACTCTTATTAATCGGCCGGAAAGCTTTAGTTTTGCCAGAGGCTTTACAGGATTGGGGTTTGGCTATCAGGGAGTACCTTTGGATGTTTTGGTTCCTTTTTTGGCTGGTGCAGAGACTGATTACTGCATGCTTTTGGTAGATGAGTTCTACAGGTTCAACAGATGTGACGAGGATCTTATAATGTCAGGCTTGAGACAGATACAACGATCTCTGGCTGCAATGAGCCTGGCATATGCGTTCAGACCTCAAGTTTTGGTTGCTTCTGAATTCATGAGTTCGAAAAACTACAGACATGTTTTGAAGGACGTTGAAGAACAGGTAGATGAAAAAAACCTCAGAAGCGCTATTATGAGCACTGTGCCAGAAAGGCGCAGAAATCCTCATGAGCCTTTAAGATACCCTTTGAATGAAATTGCCTGTACCTATTTTTTGAGAAAATATTTTGATAGGGATGCGAAACTTGGTCCTAAAAAAGAAATTCCATATGACAATGTGATGTGCTGTCTGGGTGCAGATATAGCTTTTGCGTATTTCATTGATGCGTACGCTTTTGGCACCAGAGAACCAGAGACTGTTGTTCATTATGTGCCCACAGACAGGGGTTCGCTCGGCTCCAATGGCCAAAGAATTTTTTTAGAAGATAATAATAACCAAATAAACTCCAAAATACTGAGTGGACCGGATGAGGCTTCCAGATACCTGCTTGTGCTCTCTTCAGTAGCAGGAATCAGACTCGGCAAACACCATCTTGAAAAAGAGGAAATAGAAACGCTGCATGGAAAGAAACTTCGAAAGACTGCAAAACAATTCGTTATTGAGAACGTAATGAAGCCCTACAGGGAAGCAGCAGAGGCGATGACATGACCATGATAGGCGTTTTGGGCGGCATAGGACCTGGGGCTACAGCAGAATTTTATGATAAATTAATCAGGAGACTGCAGGAAAAAAACCTGATCAAGAGCAACGTGGATTTTCCACAGATAATCATAAACAGCATACCTGCGCCAGAGCTGATATATGATAATATTTCTGAAACGGATCTGGATTCCTATAGGAAAGGCCTGCAGGAACTTGATGGCTTGCATGTGGATTTTATTTTAATGGTATGCAATACTATTCATCTCTACTACGATGTGCTTCAAAGAGAGATCAGGGCACCCATACTTGATCTTCGCGAAGAAACGCGCAATGAGCTTGCCAAGCGGGAAATAAAGTCTGTGCTAGTAATTGGCACGCCAAGCACAATAAAACAAGGACTGTATAAATTTGAAAATATAAATTATTTTGAACCTGATGAAAGCGAATTGGAACAGCTTAGCAAATCCATTTTTGATTTCAACAGGGGATTTGAAACTGATAAGTGCGTTGATTATGTAAGAAACGTGTGCAAAAAATATCTTTCTCTTGGAGCCGATATTGTGATTTTAGGATGTACTGAATTTGCACTAATGCTGGACAAAGAAAACATTCCAAGAATAAACACCATTGACGTTTTGGTCAATGCAACCGTGGATAGATTCCTATCGCTTAAATATATCAGCGGCAAAGAAATAACTAGGTGATTATAATCGACAAGATGATTGTTACGCCTTGGGAGGTTTCAGGGCATATTGACTATGAGAAACTCATAAAGGAGTTTGGCACGAGCCACATAACCAAGGGGCTGCTTGAGCGGATAGAAAAGGCAGCCGGCGAAACCCACTTCATGCTTGACAGAAAAGTATTCTTTTCTCATCGTGACCTGGACTGGCTTCTTGACAAATATGAAAAGGGCGAGGAGTTTGTGCTTTACACAGGCCGCGGACCCTCTGGTGATACGCACCTAGGTCACTTGTTGCCGTGGGTTTTCACCAAGTGGCTCCAGGACAAGTTTGACGCAGAGCTCTATTTCCAGATAACTGATGACGAGAAATTTGTTGTCAGGGATAACATGGACCTGTCGGAAACAACAAGGCTGGGTTATGACAACGCTTTGGATGTTATTGCACTCGGTTTTGACCCGGAAAAAACATTCATATTTGTTGACACGGATTACATAAAATCGCTTTACAAGATTGCGCTGCGCGTAGCCAAGCATACTACATTCTCGACGGCCAAGGCTGTCTTCGGATTAGACAACAGCACCAATATCGGCATGTCGTTCTGGCCCGCAGTACAGGCAGCACCGTGCTTTTTGCCTTCTGTTCTCAAATACAGGAATGTTCCTGTGCTTATACCGGCAGCAATAGACCAGGATCCCTACTGGCGCATCACCCGCGATGTGGCGCCGAAACTTGGCTACTACAAGCCCGCTGCTATTCACAGCATATTTTTGCCGGGGTTGCAGGGACCTGAAAGCAAGATGAGCTCAAGCAAGCCCGAGACAACAATATTCACAACAGACACGCCTGAAGACGTAAAGAAGAAAATAACCCGCGCGTTCAGCGGCGGCGGGGCCACGATGAAGGAGCACAAGGAAAAGGGCGGCAACCCTGACATAGACGTGGCGTGCCAGTATCTTTACCAGATGTTCGAGCCTGATAACAATAAAATAAAGGAAATATTTGACGGCTACCGAAGCGGCGCTGTCAGTACAGGCGATGTCAAGGCACTGCTCATAAAGAAAGTAACTGATTTTCTCACAGAACATCAGAAAAAAAGAGAGCAGGCAAAGAAGAAGCTTGATAAATTTATACTAAAAGACTGATACCTAAGAATAAGGCATTGAGGACGGGGTACATCGAGGCAACGTTGCATAGTCCTGTACTGGAGAGCATAATTATGGACGAGAAAACAGCAAAGAGACACAGGCACCTTTAAATGTTTCTTGACCCACATATTAGTGGGATAAATATGACTATTGTAAAGATAGACAAGAAGTGGAGAATAGTTTTGCCGAAGAGCCTAAGGAAAAATGTAAAGCTTAGACAAAACCAGCATTTGAGACTTCATGTAGAAAAAGATACGTTCGTATTTAGACCTCTAAAAACATCTGATAGCCGAAATTCGAAAGACCCATTTCTTAATGATATAATAAATAACCCTTTGCACGTGAATCCCAAGAAGATAAAGAAGTTGGATCTTGAAAAACTTGAAGAGGAAATGTGGCTGTCATGATTTTTGTTGATTCTAATATAATAATTTTCTCTGAAATGACAGAATATCCTGAGCATAAAATTGCTGTAGAAAAGCTATCCCACACGTCCCAAAGCGGCATATTCATAAATGACATAATTATCTCTGAAGTTTTCCATAAAATTTTCAAGCTTATAGGTCATGATACAGCCGTTAAAAGGGTGAAAAATATCCTGTCAAGCAAGAGCTTCATTTATGTCCCAATAGAAAAAGAAACATTTGAAAAAGCTGTTGAACTAACTAAATATGTAAGAATAAATGACGCCATCATAGCGCAGCAAGTCATTGATTTGAAGTCTTCACTGTTGACGGACAATGTAAAAGATTTCAGGAAAATAAAAGGGCTTAAAATAATAAAACTTCGATAATTCTAATAAAGCAGGTGATAAACGTATTTCCAAAAAGGGTGACGATAACATCAGCTTTGCCTTATGTAAACGGCGTGAAGCACCTGGGCAATATAGCTGGCTCGCTGCTGCCTGCCGATATTTTCCACAGGTTTCTCGACATTTTTGGCGTTGATAATGTTTTCATCTGCGGCACTGATGACCACGGTACTGCAGTGGAGATAGCTGCCGAAGCTGAAGGTACCACACCAGAACAATATGCAAAAAAATATTATGAAATACAGAAGGACATTTACAGGAAATGGAATTTCGATTTTACACACTTTGGAAACACATCGTCACAGGTGCATCATGAGCTAACACAGGAAATATTTACAGCAGCCTATGACAATGGCTATGTAACTGCCAAGTCCCTTACTATACCGCACTGCACGAACTGTAAGAGATTTCTCCCTGACCGCTATACTTTGGGCGTTTGTCCTGCTTGTAGTTATGAAGGAGCAAAGGGCGACCAGTGCGAAAAGTGCGGCAAACTGCTTGACCCTACAGAACTATTGCATCCGCGCTGCGCTGTGTGTGGACACGCGACTATTGAGTTCAAAGAGGAGAAGCATCTTTTCCTTGACTTTACGGCGCTGCAGGAAAAACTTCATAAATGGATTGAAGGACAGTCATGGCCGGACAACACAAAGAATTTTGCACTGGGCTGGATAAAGGAAGGACTTAATCCCCGGTGCATAACGCGCAACCTGAAGTGGGGCGTGCGTGTTCCGCTGAAGGAATATCAGCATCTTGTTTTCTATGTATGGTTTGATGCACCCATAGGATACATATCCATAACTCGTGAAGCACAGGAGCTCGGACTAGTGAAGGACTGGAAGAGCTACTGGACTGACTCACACATTTATCATTTTATCGGCAAGGACAACGTGCCTTTCCACACGATATTCTGGCCGGGCACGCTCATCGCTGCTCACAATCTCAAGTACCAGCTGCCTCATTATGTGGCGGGCTACGAGTATCTTAACTGGGAAGGTGAAAAGTTCTCCACATCACGCGGCATCGGCCTGTTCAGCGACGAAGCGCTTGACTTGTTTCCAGCGGATTACTGGCGTTTCTATCTTGCTTCCATACTGCCGGAGAGCAAGGACAGCAATTTTGACTGGACCGACTTCCAGAACCGCGTCAATAGCGAGCTAATAGGCAATTACGGCAACCTGTTTTATCGCGCGACCTATTTCATAGAAAAAAACTTCGCAGGCATTGTTCCTTCAGGCCAGCCGGGTGAAAAGGAGCGCGAGCTTCAGTGGCATCTCGAAAAAACAATAACTAAGGTAAGAGAATTGGTTGATGACGTAAAGTTAAGGGAAGCGCTACGGGAGATTCTTTCCCTTGCTTCTGCTGTGAACAAGTATTTCCAGGACCAGAAGCCGTGGGCTAGCGACAATGCTGCTACCACGCTCTATACGACGATAAACCTGTTGCAGCCACTTTCCATTTTGCTTAGTCCTTACATACCTGATAGCTCTGATAGAGCGTTGAAATGCCTTGGCGCGAAAAAGGAGCTTTCTCCCAAATTCTTGATAGAACCGGGCCACAGGATAAAAGCGGAGATTCTTTTCAAGAAGATTGACGACATAGAAAAGGTAAAAAGGTACAAAACTAAATACATCAAGAAGGATCTGACAGAAAAAACGGGTAAGGTGGGTAAGAACACAAGTAAAGAAAGTCCTGCCCCAACCAGCCCTGACACTTTAACCATGGTGAACGATATGCTTCCATTCAAGGAATTTGAAAAAGTTGACCTGCGCGTTGCTACGATAAAATCCGTTAAGGATCACCCCAATGCTGACAAGCTTTATGTTCTTGAAATTGACCTGGGCAGCGAGCAGCGACAGTTGGTTGCTGGGTTGCGACTCAAATACACCAAGGAGCAGCTTCTCGAGAGGCAGATAATTGTTGTCACAAACCTGGAACCGCGCGAGCTGCGAGGCGTGAAAAGTCACGGCATGCTTTTGGCGGCAGAAGACGGCACTATATTACAGCCACTTGCCAAGGTTCCCAATGGCTCCAAAATAATGTGATTTGTATGTTCAAAACTACAAAATATCAGTACGACAAGCCCTTTCATCATAGCCAGAAGCAGAAGATGAAGGAACTTTGGGACAACAAGGAAGACGAGGCTTGGGAACATGCTTAGTCCTGGTGACGTTGTTTTGATACATGTTCTTCTGCATCAAGGGATTTTGACGTCTCGTGAGAAAATGAAGAAAAAGCTGGGTTTTTGATGTTTTTTGCTGCTATACAGATTTTTTCAATTCAATGAATTCTTCTCTTGATAATTCTGCGTCACGAGGAATCTTGAGCACGATACCAATGCTCACATCTTTTCCCGGATGAACCGGTACCGTAACAAGTGTGCCTTTGGTATTTTTCATTTGCACGTGGCTGCTTCTTTGACGCACTATTTGGAAACCTTTCATTGAAAGAACTTTTATCATCTTTTTCCCAGAAACAGAAGGCAGTTTCATCCTTCTACCTCTATTTTTTACACGCCTATGAATTCGTTTTGGGATACTTCTTGTTCCTCAAGACACATCTCTATTACTTCCTTTATGTTTTTCATAGCTTCCTCTGCTGTTTTACCCTGGGTATAGCATCCTTTGAGACCCGTCACTTCGGCTATGAAGTACCCATCTTCACCTTTTTCTATGACCACAGTAAAGTTGTATATTTTCTTTTTCATGCTTAAGATATAATTCGCAGAGTTTATAAGAATTTTGCGATTGTATTCAAAGATTGTATTGCATATCTTTATTGGAAACGATCCCCTTAAGAGAATTTTTTGACAGATTCCGGCGCATAGCCATCAACCTATCTCATGCATCATTTCCACACCTTTTTCATAGTCTTCTGACTCTCTAAATAGTCCTCGTAGGTAACATCAGATCGTATGCCTAGTTCTGCCAGCATGTCTATGAATTCGCTTATGGAAATACCCAGCTCTTTTGCGGCTTTACCTGTCGAAATCTTTCCATTTCTATACAACCGAAGTATTACAAATTTCCAGCCGTTATTTATTAGTTCTCTTGCAGCTGCAGATTTGTCTTTTTCAGTCTTTTCCATATTCTCAAGTATTTCTATTTCTCTTTTATCAAGCCTGAGACTTACTACTTTGTTCATTTTTACCACCTATAGTTTCCAACGCATTTTTTATTATTTCTGTACTATACCTTCCGTACTCGTCCAGTTTCGATATTTTTGTCTTCGCCTCTTCACTTGTGATTTTGTCCTTTTCGAATGCCCTTAATACAAAATCTATTGACGTCACGAACCCTATGCCAAATATTTTACATGCCTTGATCGCGGCTTTGTCGTCGGTTGCCAGCACCGTTTTTTCTTTCAGCGCCAGCGTAATGGACGACGCCTCGCCTTTGCCTAGCCTGAATTCATATTCCATGTTTTTTGCGACGTTTATATTCTCAACATGTAAAAGACCTTCATTTATCAGCCTTGTTATTATTTTTGCATCCTGATAATCTTTTTTGTGGGTGCACTCTTTTTTAACATCCTTTGTTATGACACATTCAAAGTTTTTCGCTACAATATTCAACATGCTGATTTTTGCTAACAGTATAATCGACGAGCTGTCAAATACCATTCTCATATTACGTTTTATTACATTTGTAATATATTTAAAGCTTTTTCTATAAAGAAATAAAGGTCTCTTTCTAATTAACGCATGTAAGGCGAATCTTCGACTCGTCTTCTTGTGATAAACCGTCTTTAGTTTTGTTATACGTTTATTGGAAACAAACTGACGATGACATAGGATGACTCAAGCGTTATGTAAAAATGCTAATTTTCTATAGATTTCTCGTAAATTCATTTTCACTGGTTTCAGCTTCTTTCAGAATCTTTTTTAGTAAATTTCTATCAATTTCAGCATACATAGGGACAACTGTACTTCTACCATCAGGATGCTGCATATACAAATGTGACCCTCTTTGTCTGATGGGATGAAAACCAATTCTAGAAAGCGCTTTACAGACTTCTTTTCCGGAAAGAAGCGGAAGTTTGCTCATTTCTCTACCTTCACTTGCTGTATACCAATGAATTCTTCTTTGGGTATATCCTTTTCAACTTCCAGGCAAAGCTCTATAGCCTCTTTTATATTATCCATTAATTTGTCAATAGTTTTACCCTGACTATAGCATCCGCGTAAAGCAGGTACGCTGCCTACATAATACCCGTCTTCGCCTTTTTCTATCACAACTGTAAAATTGTAGATTTTCTTTTTCATAATTAAGTTATAGAATCCCAGAGTTTATAAGGATTGTGCAATATTTTTGACTAGGAATAAGATTAACCCACTTTTCGGGCATGTAAACTAATATATTTTATTGCTTGATACTTCTCTTCTTACCTGTTTTTTTGCTCGATTAAACTTAAAATACGAGGAAATGCAAATATCACTAAGATGAAAGAAAGGCGAGGGCGTTAGTGCATACGCGTAGCCTTACTTAGGAAAGGTTTTTGCATGAAAAAATTCATAGTTCTAGTTATCTGCGCATTGATCGGAATGCTGAGCATACCGCACGTCACGCTGTGGAACTTCTCGTTGGGTAGTGAGACGGCGGAGGCAGCAACAATACGCGAAGGTGAACTCTGTGATCCGTCTTTGGCTCCTGCATTTGAACCTGGAGCATTGTGGTGTGGCTATGGCAGCGCGTCTAATAATTTTAAAGATAAGATTTTTTTGTTGCAATGCCGACATCCGTATGCTTGGTGGGGCGACACGAGATGGGAAATATTTGAGTATACATCTAAGAGTAGTATGGAGACATGTCTGACGGAATGTAGAACACGTGATTTTTGTAAAGAACCACCAGAGCCTGCACCTCTGCCATTGGTGGTATCTAGTTTACCATCACCACTTAGCATTGGAGGAACTGGATCTGTGAGTATAACTGGAGGCACACCACCTTATTCTATATCGACAGAAGATACTACCATTGTGACGGCTTCTGTATATGGATCTACTGTACTTATTGCAGGAAAGAGCAGCGGTTCAACAACAATAAACGTATTTGATAGCTTGACACAAAAGAAAACAATTAGTGTTACAGTTACCGGAAGCGGCGGCACCCCGCCACCAGGTACGCCGCCAACAACACCACTCGGCACATTGGGTATAACTGTAAATCCTTCTTCTCTAACAGCTGGCAGTGCTGTACAGCTTATAGCTACAACTACGAGTGTGAAAACTACAGATGTTCAATCCCATGTAATTAACTGGGAGGTGTATCAAGGGACTACATACAAAGGCGGTCAAAGAAACATACAATGCAACATCAATTACCAACAACAAACTTACCCGGGATGTAGCATACCTGTACAGCTACAAGCAGGTTGGAATGGGTATGAATTACGATTTTCATCCCAACTCACGTTCAAATCAGGAACAGGTTTGAGCTCGCTTGACAGCAGTACCCAGCGTGTTACAATTGGTTCAACAATACCACCACCCGGTTCAGGCACAGGTGTTACTGTAAGCGAGAATCCAATTACTATGAGTATTGGCCAAATAAAAACCGTGAGTATATCCGGCGGCACACCTCCTTACACCTTTGCACCTTTTGTGTCAACATACATGACACCTGCAATTTCTGG
>JBAZQV010000031.1:0-11091 GCA_041645025.1 Candidatus Aenigmatarchaeota archaeon | reverse complement strand
TGCCTGTAGAATAGCGGCTACAGCAGATTCATCAGTCGAGACACCGTTAGTATCTGTCAACTGCTTCAGTAGATTAAAATCGACCATAAAATGCTATAAAAATGGAGTTTATTTAAATGCAAAAACGTCTGAAAATGTCAGATCGCCTCTGCAGGAAATTGACCGTATAAATTCGTCGCTGTCGCTGCGTGCATAGACCTGTTCTAATGCTTTGCAGATAAGCGTAGCTGATTCGTTGCTTATGTGCCTGAGAATCTGGTTCATGCCAAACTGATTTTCATTGAATAATTTTAACATCACATGATCAGCAATATAATACGTCGTAACATAATTGAGTCGTTTGAATTCCTTGGATTTGCAAAATGCCCTGCAATTTGAACAATTTTTGCTGCATTTGTCTGCTATAAGCATCTTTTGGGCCCCCATAGCAAGGGATTCGGCAAGCGCATAGGCAAGGAGTTTTTTAAAGTCCACGGCTGTACCAAGCGCTGCCAGTTCCTCTTTTAGTTTTTTCTCACAATAGGAAACAATTACATGATCAGGACATTCGGAAATATCGCGCGTTCCGAAGGGACTCTTGTCAACGATGTGCAGTGCTGGCTTTATACCTGCTGGTATGCGTAGAAATTCGGTTATGGGTTTCCACACCTGCTCAACTATTTCTTTCGGATTTTCCATTTCTTTAGCTTGTTTTGCAAATATAAAATTGCATAGTTAAGTGATCATATGCCAGGTGCAGTGCTTTTCGATTTAGAGGGAACCGTTGCTTTCTATGAAAAAAGGCCTTCTTCAGTGGAGGCAACAAAAATAATACGCCATGCTGGCATCGACGTGTATTACCAGGAATGGGAAGCTGCCAGGCGTTTTGCTCTTTTTGTTGAAGCACCGCGATGTCATCTCAACTCATGGAAAAGCTTTGTTCAATGTATCTTCGAACTGCTTAAAATTAAGGCCAACGATGAAGTCATTAATAAGATCGTTGACTATTACAAGCAAAATACCATATTCAGTTTTTTTGATGATGTTTCCAAGATAGAAATGATTCCCCTCAAAAAGGCGCTTGTCACATCAATCCCGCGGTTTTTCTTTGATTATCTTGATTTAAACATATTTGATGCAGTTGTTACCGGCAGTGAAACAGGCATGACAAAGGGTAATCCTTTGCTTTTGATGAAGGCGCTACAGTTTCTGGAAGCCGAACCTCGTCTCTCGCTTATGGTAGGAAATGACATCGACTGTGATATCCTGCCTGCAAAGGAAATTGGCATGCAAACGCTTCTCATGGACAGGGATAATAGCTCAAAAGTTAATGATCACAAAAAAATAACAACCATTGAAGAAGTGCTTAGATTTCTCTAATTAAAAACATTATCAAATTTGTTTTAATAATGCCTAAGTTGGGAGTAAGTAAATAGTTAGAAACCTATATTGATTATAATTTCAAGCCTCTGATAGGCTTCACTTAAGCCACCGCTTATACTAAAAATTCATACTCATCCCGGTGGCTCTAGGTCTCAGGTATAACTTGAGGGTATTGCATATACGTGCAAAATCCAATGGTTATACCAATGAGAGACCACAATATTGCGTTAATAGACAAATTCTTAGACAGTTGCTTGTCCGAAGGAATAGGCAATTCTCGAATCAAGAAATATCGCTATATTCTAACAAAGCTTTCTGAATGGCTAGACAAGAATTTTGATGAGGTAACGAAAGAAGACATACAAGGTCTAGTAAGGAAAATAGAAATGTCTGATTACAAGGACTGGACAAAATTAGCACTATATTTTATTGATGGTCTGCCATTTGTACCGACCTTTTGTTTAGCTTCCATGCTTTGCCAGCACTGAAATTCGCTTCAGCATGTTCGGGTGCGTGCTCAGGATCTCTACTAATTTTTCTGCCTTGCTGACGCTGATTTTTTTGTGTCTCAGCGTTTCGAGCTCATGGCTGTCGATGGAGCCGCCGAAGTTCGCATCAAGCTTTGAAAGGTCCCTGATTTCCGCATGCGCGCGTGTCGGGTCGCTCGCGAAAAAGGCTTTCATGCCTTTTGCCTGCTGCATGTCTTCTTTCCTGCACTTGGCAGAGCCGTAAACAAGTTTGTAAAGCGCAGAAGCGAGGTGATGCGGCTTGTTGCCCAGTTCTATGCTTCCCCTGTCGGCGTAGTATTCCCTGATCCTTGATCCGTAAAGTACCAGCAAATTTGTCAGAAAATATACGACAAATGCGAATATGCCCACTGCGGCATTTTTCCTGTCTCCGGCGAACATCGAGCTCCATGCGATATACCATGCCAGCGACGGTATGACGCTAATTATTGTTATGACCGTCACGTCCCTGTTCTTGATGTGGGCGATCTCATGGCCCAGCACAGCCCTGAGTTCGTTTTTATCCAAAAGGCTCATTACGCCTTCTGTCACGCAAACGCGGCTGTCAGACTGCCATCTTCCAAAGGCGAATGCATTCGGCAGGCGCGTTTTCGCTACGCCGACTCTCGGCTTTGGGATTTTTGCCTGCCTGGAAAGCTCGCCCACCATCTTGTGGAGCTCTGGCTCCTCTTTCTCGGTCACGTACCTTACCTTCATGGTCCATTCCACAATTTTCGGGCCTATCATGTACTGGATAAGCATCATAACAGTTGCCAGAATGCCATAGAAAAGAAAGTTGCCTATGCCAAGCAATGAACCTGCTGTTACAATCAACGCATAGACTATCCCAAACAGCGCGCCCAACAGCAAATACATCCTTACCTGCAGCCACATACCTGTAACACCTTTTTCCCTTTCATAAATATAGTGATTATGGTTAAATAGTTTCACAACTGTGAAACTGTTAATAAATGTTATCCGATTTAAATACTCTATAAGTTATTACTTACAATATGAGTTTGAATTACAAAAACTTACTTAAATCACTTAATCCACACCAACAAGCTTATGTAAATTTGAGTTTGCCTGATCCTAAAAACGGAGAATATCTCCTTGCTGTTTTTCATTTAATATCCGGAGGGAAGTTAAACATTCTGCAAGCCGCAGCAGAAGTTGCAGCAGAATCTTCTACTGGCACAAATTTCAAAGTAAATACAGAAACACCCTTTTCTAGAGAGATGAATGCACTCGTTTATCAGCTTGATTTAAAAAGAAACCTTGTTTGGATTGCATATCCTTGTAGACTTTTTGACAGAAGGGGAAATGTACAGAACATCTTAACATATATTATTGGAAATATCCTTGGAATAAAAGAAGTAAGCGCTTTAAAATTATTAGATGTTTGGTTCCCGCCAGCAATGCTTGAACAATATGATGGACCAAGCTATACTCTTGACGATATGCGGAAATATCTGGATGTTTATGACAGGCCAATTCTAGGAACTATCATAAAACCAAAAATGGGATTGACATCAGCAGAATATGCAGAAGCTGCTTATGATTTTTGGGTTGGCGGGGGGGATTTTGTTAAAAATGATGAGCCTCAGGCAGACCAGGATTTTTGCCCGTATGACAAAATGGTGAAACATGTAAAGGAAGCAATGGATAAAGCTGTTAAAAAAACAGGGAAGAAAAAAGTTCATTCATTTAATGTTTCTGCAGCTGATTTTGATACAATGATTAAAAGATGTGAAATGATTCGAAAAGAAGGATTTGAGCCAGGAAGTTACGCATTCTTAATTGATGGTATTACGGCAGGATGGATGGCTGTTCAGACATTAAGAAGAAAATATCCTGATGTTTTTTTACACTTTCATAGAGCAGGCCATGGCGCCTACACAAGGCCTGAAAATCCTATCGGGTTTTCAGTTTTAGTTCTATCTAAATTTGCAAGATTGGCGGGAGCCTCGGGAATTCACACAGGAACAGCCGGCGTAGGGAAAATGAAAGGAAGTCCAGAAGAAGATATTGTCGCTGCACATAACATTTTACATTTTAAAGATAAGGGGCATTTCTTTGAACAAGAATGGGCTACTATACCAGAAAAAGATAAAGACGCGATAAATCTTGTTCACAAGGATATTGCGCACCATGTTATTTTGGAAGATGATAGTTGGCGAGGGATAAAAAAATGTTGCCCAATTATTTCTGGAGGTTTAAACCCGACTTTATTAAAGCCATTCATTGATGTAATGGGAAATACAGACTTTATTACAACAATGGGTGCAGGATGTCATGCACATCCGAAAGGAACCACTGCTGGAGCAAAAGCATTAGTTCAGGCGTGTGAGGCGTATAAAAAAGGGATTGACATTAAAAAATATGCTAAAAAACACAAGGAATTGGCAGAAGCTATAAGGTTTTTCTCAAGGGGGGGAGAAGAAATAAAGCAATCAATGAGTACAGAAAAAAGTTAGTTATAACTAAATGAGGTGTAAAAATGCCAGAAATTATCACAAAATATCCTGATATCGTGTTGCAAATTTTACGTGAATCTGGAGCAGAATGTGGCACTGGAGCTGCACAAAAAATTCTTACTGCTTGTCCGCCTGAAAGATTTTGCTCATTGCCAACCGGGGAAATTTGTGTCTATGGCTTAAATGAAATCCCACAAATGACACAAATAAGTGCTGGAGAAATTGCTCAAGTGGTTTCCGCCGCACCGTTACCAATTTTTACTTCAGAAGCAATGCTTTTAGCTATTGCAACGTTTGCAATCGGAGTGGTGCTTGGAATTTTGTTGTGCAAAAGAAGAAAAATCGTGAGAAAAGGGGAAAGATGAAATCATATCTTCTTTGTATACCCACGGCTATCTGCAGAGAGCGAAGCTCTCTGAGAGCTCAAACAAGCAAAGCTTGTTTGCAGCAAGCCGTGGGTTTGTGAGAAGATGGGATCCAGATGAACATTGTTTGCATCAAAGCCTAAAGGCAGCAGTTTTCAATGTTCATCTTAGATAAACAGCGGTTGGCTCAAATTTCTTGCTGTACTTTTATAGTCATCCAAGGAAATAATCGCATGCCATTAAAAGAAGTTCGGCGTAGTCGAATTTGGACGGAACGAGGTGCAAGTGAGCAGAGTCGGTTAATGCCTGTTAGTTGCCCACGAATACTTGGAGTGGTTGATTTTTAGTGCAACGATGCCGAAGGCAAAAAATCAAAGTCGTTGTGTATATAGTTAAAAGTGGGGGTTGCCGCCGCCGTTTTTAGTTAATCTGTTGGGGGTATAAAGGAATATTACTTTCTCTCGTGGTTGGTTCCCATAGAATCACAATCTCTCCAGCAAGTTTTCGATTTAATTGTTGCGAGAAATATTGTGCGAGGTCTTCTAATTTTCCTCTTTCTGTCTTTCTATTAAATCTTGGAGAAGTAGTTTTTGGGATATCAATATCATAAATAAACATTCTAGTGAATTTCATTTTTTGAAGAGCGTCAATGAACTTTGGATTGAAAAAAGAATCATAATTAGATACCTCTCCATCGAGCACAGCCATAGATAATTCAAAACTGTCTGAATAAAGTAAATTTTGAATAATCTCGCTATAAGTTACACCAATAGGAATATTTATTCTTCGAAATGTTTTCTCATCCCCAGCATCAAGCTTGAAAAATCTCCTATCTAATTTGTAGAGCACCTCTTTTATCCCAGACTCGTTTACTTTTGTAGCGTTGGTAAAAATAGCTGTAGGTTTATCTTGTAAATATCTTGATTTTTCCGTGACTAAATGAGAGATAACCTCATTAAACCAAGGATATAAAGTAGGCTCTCCATTCCCAGCTATAGTAACGTAATCAATAGGGGTGTCTTTTTGGGCATGATATTCTAAACCTCTACTGATAGATGCTCTTACATTTTCAGGAGTCCATGTGAGGCTTTCATAGTCGTCTAATTCCGCTTTCCCTTTAGAGGGAACTCCGACTCTGCAATATCCACAACTAAAATTACATACTTTTAGCTCTAAAGGAGTTAGATTTATGCCTAATGATTGTCCTAATCTTCTCGATTTTACTGGTCCATAAACTACATCTTTCCATTCCATTCTTTACTCACTTAAGAGTAATTATTACCGGAGTAGTATATCAATTTATGCCAGCAGTATAACTTACGACATTAGCAAACTTTATAAAGAGTAAAGAATTATAAATGAATGTGCAAGACATAACCGCTTTAGAGAGAATTGGGCTGACTAAAAATGATAGAAAAGTCTATTTGGCTTTACTTGAAATAGGCTCAGTTACGGTAAGCGATTTAGTAAAGAGGACTGGTTTACATAGAAGCTATGTCTACGACATTCTTGATAAACTTATTGACTTTGGTTTAGCCAGTTTCATAATAAAGAATAATAAAAAATATTTTAACACTGAAACCCCGGATAGGATTTTACAAATACTGAAGGATAAAGAAGTAAAGATTAAAGAGAGTGAAATAGAAATTAATAAAATTCTACCAGAATTAATCAAAAGGCAAAGAATAGCTGTAGAAAAACAAGAAGCAAAAATTTTTATTGGTAAAGAAGGAATAAAAAGCATTCTTGAAGATATCTTAAAAATTAAGAAAGACTTCGTTGCTTTCGGTGCTGAAGGAAAGTTTAAAGGTATATTCAAATGGTATTTTGATAATTGGCAAAATAGAAGAGCCAATCTTGGTGTAAGATATAGGATAATTTACAATAGCAAATTGAAAGGTAGAAGACCCACAAAAGAACAGAGATTGGTTGCAGTTAGATTTTTGTCGGCAAAATATGATTTTCCTGCCACAACAATAGTCTATGGGAACAGAATAGCGATAATTATCTGGGATATTAGTCCCATTGGATTTATATTAGAAAGTGAACAAGCAGTAAAAAGTTTTCTAAGTTATTTTGATTTATTATGGAATTTGGGGGGATAATTCCTGCGAAGCAGACAATATGTGCGACAGCATCACAGCTGCCCGAGCCCCGAATTGGACTTAACTCTTGTCCGCCGCTGCCAGAGCCTCGAGCTCGCGGCGCAGCGATTCCAGCTCGCGTCCGTAGGTTGCCCAATCTCCCTCCCGCAAAGCAACCTGCGCGGCCTCGTAGTGTCTCAGAGCCGTCTGCGCGTTTGTTGTCACGGTAGATAGAGTTGATGGCAATTCTGCTACTGGAAGCCCTGGCTCTGTGCCGAAAATGACTCCGAGCGCGGCGTCCAGCGTTGGCTGCATTGTTAAGCGATCACCAAACATAACAATCACGCGCCTTAGTTCTGGCAGCGCCGCTGTTTCCGCACTGAGATATATCGGCTCTATGTAAAGCAGCGAGCCGTTGAGGGGCAGGATGTTCACGTGGCCGCGCAAGACACGCGTGCCTGCCTGAGACCAGAGCGCAAATGTCTTCGCGATCTCATCGTCCTGGTTGATTCTAGCTTCCATCTGCATCGGCCCAAAAATCAGCTTTTCCTTCGGGAATCGATAGAGAACCAGATCCCCGTAGTTTGGAAAGTCCGAACGACCGGCGAGCCATGCGATAATATTCTTTTTGGATCTTGGGCTAAATGTCTGAGACAACACGTACTCCACGCGCTCTTCGCCTGGCAACTGCATTATCATATAATAGGGATCAACTCTTACGGTGTCTTGCTCGAAAAGCTCTGTCGGAATCTCCCACAGATCCTCTTTGTTGTAGAAGACGCGCGGATCTTGCATGTGGTACTTATTGAAGATGCTCGCCTGGATAGCGAAGATATCTAGGGGATAGCGGATGTGCGCACGCAGCCCGTCCGGCATCTCCTTGAGAGGTCTGAACAGTCCGGGGAATATCTTCGAGTATGTTTTGATGAGAGGCTCCTCCTCGACAACATAGAATGTTGTTGAGCCGTCATAGGCATCTATGATAACCTTAACAGGATTACGTATGTAATTGATGCCTCTGATGCGCTCAGAATACGGATAGCGGTTGCTTACTGTATAGCCGTCAAGAATCCAGTAGAGCTTTCCGCTGTCTGTGACAATGTAGGGGTCGCTGTCGAATAACATATAGGGTGCGATGCTTCTTGCCCTCTCAAGAATGTTTCGCTTCATCAGGATGCGGCTCTGGTCTGTTATGCTGCCGGAAACTAATATTTCAACAGAACCGAATCTTATGGACATAAGCAGTCGTGTCAGAGGTGAACTGAGGGAGATTCCCGCCTTGCCCTTATAGGTTGTGTACACATTATCCTCGCCGAATGGGTAGTCAAGCTCCTCGGTTGTTGTGTTTATGATTATGTATTCTGATACGAGCTCGCCAAAATACACCTCGGGACGAGTTATGTTGAAAAACAGGCTCTGGGGAGGTATGTCCTTTACGTAGAGCAGAGGCAGGCCTTCTGCTGTGACCTCGCGCACTGGTGTCATCGTGATACCGTAGCCGTGCGTAAAAACGAACCGCTCATTAACCCATGTGCGATCAGGAATCAGTTTCGGGTTAATCTCGCGCGCAGAAACTATGACTTGTTTATATTCGCCGTTAATGGTGTAGCGGTCGACATCAGCATCTGCAAAATCATAATAGGTACGGATAAGCTGGACTTGCTTGTAAGTCTGAAGCAGCGGTTTCCAGTCCCACAGCCTCACATTTTGCATGGTGGGGGCATTCGCCTTTACATCTCCGGCTGTCAGTTCAGTGTGCGCCGGAAACGGAAATTCTTTTATGCGTTCGAGCCCGTATGCCTGCCTGGTAAACTCGATGTTGCGCTCCAGAAACGGCTTCTCGCGGTTGAACTCGTCTGGCACGACCATGAAACTCTGGGTAGCCAAGATCGCGATGCTACTCACTATCGCAACAGCAGCAAGCGCGGCTGTGCCAAGCAAAGGCAGTCTAATATTCTGCCGCCTTGAGCCCGCGAAGAAGAGTGCTCCGAGCGCAAACGATGCGATCGCGAGAATAGTGAGAAACGGCAGGACAATATTCATATCTGTCCAGCCGGCGCCATTCACCGAGCCAAGAGTCGAGTACAAAACAGAATATCTGTGCAGCAAGAGTCCAAAGCCAAGAAGAACGAAAATTACCCCTGCAAGCGGTAAAATAAAAAGCACTTGTTTTTTAGCAGAAGATTTTGCAGGCTTTGAATGCCCTTCAGCTTCTTCTGTAACCTTAGCTTTATACGATAATATTTTTGAGATGTGAAGTCCGCCGGCAAAAAGCGCTGATAGCAGAAAAGCGCCAAAAAGAATCTGCCATATAAGCGTGTAGAATGGGAGTTCAAAGAAATAAAAGGAAAGGTCTGCACCAAAAACAGGATCTGTTATTCCAAACGCTGTGAAATTTAAAAACCGTAAAAGTACTTCCCAAGAACCTGAGACTATCAATCCTGCTAAAGCCGCAATTGGGAGTGCAAGCAAAACAATATGCCGCGGCTTGGGAGCAGGTTTTAAAGATGCTGTAGCAAGCCGCGTTGATAAAAAAATTATAGTAAAAAAAGCCGCGCCTGCAATTAAAAATAGCTGAACCTGAGCAAGAAGCATCGTCATAAAAACGCTTCTATAACCCAGCTCACCAAACCACAAAAAATCGGTGTAGAGCCCGGTAAGCAGCGGCTGTACTATGAAAAATACGATGAATATCAATGGTATTAAGAGTCTTCTGATCATGTATAATCACTATTAACCAAATCTTGAAAATTCCTCGCGTTTTATTTTTTCATTTCCTTCACTACGGCCTGGTACGCTTCAAGCATGCGCCCTAGGGTGCCTATTTTAATAAAATAAAATTTCTCAGGGGCTTCGAACTTGAAATCAACAAGGCCGAAGTCGTACAGCATCTTCAGGTGCCGCGAAGCAAGCGACTCGCTTATTTTCAGCCGGGCGGCAATTTCATGGACAGGCATCTGCTTCTTCTTCACAAGCAAATGGAGCATATCCCTTCTCATCTTCGACCTTATCGCCCTCGCAAGCTTTTCGTCAGGTATTTGATTCACCCTTAGTTTACAACACCATTTATTTTTACTAATTAAATAGTTTCATCATTGTGCAACTTGTCAATAGTTATTAATATCGGACACGATGAATATAAAACTATGCAATTAGCAATGCTCGCGTTTTCGCCAGTTGCGATGGGGGAAATTGCATGAAACTGAAAAAAGAGCTGTCATTATTCACAGCGACATTGTACGGAGTAGGCATTATCCTTGGTGCAGGCATTTACGTTCTTATTGGCCAAGGCGCTGCCGTGGCTGGAAACGCGATATGGCTTTCTTTTACTGTAGGCGCCATAATAGCTGCTTTCACAGGCTTGAGCTATGCAGAGCTTGCCGGCATGTTCCCTAGAACTGCTGCAGAATATGTATACACGAAAAAAGCATTTAACAAAAACTATCTTTCTTTCATCGTGCAATGGATAATGATATTTACGCTTATCGTAAGCGCTTCTACTGTGGCACTGGGCTTTGGTGGTTATTTCTCTTTCATGTTTGGCGTAACACCAATCATTGCTGCCGCCTTTCTTCTGGCTATGCTGTCGATCATAAATTACATAGGAATAAAAGAGTCGACCCGCTTTAATGTGCTTGCAACACTGGTCGAACTCTCAGGGCTTGCTATAGTGGCATTCCTCGGCCTGTTTTTTATAGGAAAGGTAGAAATAGACTATTTCGCATCGCCGCTTGGGCTCACCAGCATCTTGTCCGGAACAGCCCTGATATTCTTCGCGTACATCGGCTTCGAGGAGCTCGTAAACTTGTCCGAAGAGACAAAAAACGCGAGAAAAGTCATACCCAAGGCTTTGGTTCTGGCTTTGGGAATATCAACCATTCTTTACATTCTTGTTTCTCTTTCCGCGGTAAGCATAATAGGTGCTGATGCGCTTGCGCAATCCAAAGCTCCCATGACAGAAGTTGTTTCAGCTGTCATACCGCAGTCCGGGATGCCTATGTCGCTGATAGCACTTTTCGCGACTGCCAACACTGTGCTTGTAATACTTATCGTTGCTTCGCGCATGCTCTACGGGCTGTCCCGCAACAATACATTCCCCACAATCTTCGGCAGGGTGGGCAGCAGAAAGACGCCATACGTTTCTGTATTTCTTGTGATGATTCTATCGCTCGCATTCCTGCTTATCGGCGGCATAAAGACAATAGCCCTGCTTACTGATGTGGGCATCTTTATCGTCTACGTATTTGTCAACGCCTCGCTAATCTGGCTTAGATACAAAAAGCCGGATGCAAAGAGA
>JBAZQV010000030.1:0-11736 GCA_041645025.1 Candidatus Aenigmatarchaeota archaeon | reverse complement strand
AAAACAAGAAGTTTTCCGAATACCACAAATTATATGTGCCTTGTTCTCCATCATCTAAAGATAGGTGGTATCCTTAGTATGAAAGGAATGTCAATGCCTGAGGACATAGGAATGACTCTTGTACTTTTAGTCGTGGTCATGGTGATGATTGTGCTCGGGCTTTTTATCTACTTGAAATTCTCTGTCGGCGTGGGAGAACAGGTACAGTACTCGATAGATTTTGTGTCCATACAAAACAAGCCATTTATGATAACGGATGTTTTATCGCACGTGCAGTTTGGTGACAGGCAGCTGCTGGAGCAAATAATAGAAACCTCTGCTGTAAGCTCTGTCCAAAGAGCGAACACCGTTGAGCTGCCGGGCGATCTAAGCATCTTCATGAAATCTTATGATCTTACACAATACTATATTTCAGTAAAACGTGACACTAATGAAGTAATGAGCATGGACAGCTCAGAATCCAAATGCGGAAATAATGAAGAGGGTTGGTGTGTATGGCCTCTTGTTTATGGAGAAAGTTGTGATGTGGGTCGCATTGAAATCGATGATAAAGGTTTTTGTAATCCTCTACAGCTTTGCTGCAAACATGATCTAACTGCTTATGCACAGCTTCCAGGCCATAGTAACATAGTTTCTTGCGGTTCTGGTGGCGTTTGTTCATGGGGGCAAAGAGATGTTACATGGTGGAATCCGCTTTCTCTATTCAACAAACGTTATTGTAGACAGGGTCAGATTTATCTTGGACAACCTCCGGAATGCGATGGTGCAAATGGTGGTGCAACAGAAGTGTGCTGCGCACCGCAGACAGAGGAAACACTAATCTCAGCGGGCATGGCTATGAAGGCGATTGTGCCTCTACTCTACAAGGATAGGTACGGTACACTGGAGGTGACTGTCAAATGAAGCAAATCAATACTTACTCCAAAGGTGCGGGAACCACCGCAGGCACCATAATGCTAATAGTAATATTTGCAATATTCTTCAGCATCTATATTTACATGACCACCGCACAGGTCCAGAGTACAATACAACTAAATCTGGAATCGCTCTCGCTAATGAAATTAAAATCAACCTTCTCTTTATTCAATGCTTCTCTTGGCAACACATGGTTCATTTCAACGGTGCAGGCGATTTTCATTACAGGCGATGAAAGCATAGGCTGCGGCATTGATACTAGCAACAGGCTGACAGAAGACTACTGGTATTGGCGCGACCCGAACCAGGGACGGGATGGTCTTACAGATGCCCAAGGACATCCAGTAGAACGCATACCAGCTACGAACAAGGGCAATGACTGGGGGAGAAACCCGCAGGTATGCTACCCAAGAGACAATCATGTTTTGACATATCTTCAGAACAAACTTGAATGCGATGGCTTGCTGAACCTTAAAACACCCATGGACGCCGGAGGAGTTGCTATAAGCTTTGATTCTGTGAGAAGCGTATGCAGCGGAAATAACAAAGCCGTGGCAAACTTCTTGCTCAACCTAAATAATGACAACATAGAATCCAAATTCTCCCAGAGCATAACTGCTACCTACGGAGACGGTAGAATCGTTGCGCAGACAGAAAACTACAACAAGGTCATGACGTCCTTTAGACAGATGGTGGCTAAAGGAAGACAGGCAATAGAAGGTCTTCTTCTTTTTGGAGACTCTCTTGAACAGCACAACCCACAACTTCAATACTCCCAGAGCTATGCTAACAAAGATGATTATGAAAGCCACATCAAATCTTTTTTGAATACCATATTTACAGCACGCGTGCCTTCTGGAGTACTTGCAACGACAGATATACAGACAGATATGAGGGCTGCGGATTCCACAGTAAGCGGCGTTATGCATAGTGGTATCGGTCTCGTTGTCCACTACAAAGCCAAGGCAACTTATACAGAAGGGGCGACACAGATGTCAAACACCTTATTTTCCTGGCCAACAAACAGCAGAAAACTAAACAGCTGCTATGGTTTCCGAAAACTTGATGAAAATGATGCTGGTAAATTCCACATGGGAATAGACATAGTGCCTGCTGCTGATGAAGTAAATGCTGTTGGTGATGGTGTTGTAGTCGACACCTACAATGATTGTCCTGTTGGCGCTCTTGGATCGCTATGCGGTGGTCCGGGAAGTGAAAAATACGGAAACATAGTGTTGATAAAACACACCAACTACTACTCATTTTACGCTCATCTCAAAAAAGATTCTATTATTGTGGCAAGAGGTGATTCCGTAGGGGCAGGTCAACAGATAGCGCTGATGGGAAGCAGTGGTTCGTCTACAGGAGTTCATTTGCACTTTGAGCTGCGCACGCAGTCAACAGCAGGCAGTGCAGTAAATCCCTGCACATTAATTGACTGCACACAATCCAGTGACAAAAAATGCGACACAATAAGCACACCAACACAATCAACGCCTGGTGTATACTACTATAATGATGAAAACGCGAATGCGTTTGTAAAGCGTCCCATACGACTTGAATACATAGCTGAAGATTACATGCCGGCGCTTGACTGCACTGCACCACCTCAGTCAAATCTCCCAGCTAGACCGACATATTTCAATTGGCAGAGCACCAATGACATGGTGTGCTGCGCAGGGAATCTGTTCTCATGCAATGCTGATATTCCAGGCCTTGATTCATTACAGAAGCTTTCTACTGGCATGAGTATACAAGATTCAATACCCATCCAGAGCATTTGCAACGGTATTCTGAGTGGTTCAACACTGAGCTGCACAGCTGCAGGATTCCAGCTAAGCTAAACTATCTTTATTTATCTTGGAAACAAATAGAGAACAGGTGTTTGCATGAAAGGCATGTCAATGGCGATAGAAACGATAATATATCTTATACTTGCGATTCTCGTTCTTTCGGTTCTTCTAATATTCTTTCTGTCGCAAGCAGGCCCGCCACAGGACCAGTTCGCGCTGGAAGCAAAACGCAACAGCGCCTGCGGAGCCTACGTAACCAAGGACTTCAGGTGCGCTGGAAAAGACAACGCCCCTGTTCCCAGTGGTACTATTCCCACAAATATAGGCACTGCCTGCATGGAACTTACAAGACGCTTCAACGGCGGCTATGGCAGCTGTGATACAACCGCCAGCCTAGCTTGCATAAAAGAGTGCTGCCTCACGTGCCCGAAGTGAGTGTAAGCTGACGGGCACACAGGTTCGCTTTCGACCTACTGACGCCTTCTAATTAGCGTACGATAAAGCCACGTTAGTCCTGCTACTAAGTGCAGAGGCGGGCCCGGTTTTAATTTTAGTTACTTCACTATCACATCTTCTTTATATCCCACGACTAAAGTCGTGGGTTTGTTGGAAGATGGGATCCAAGATTCATTGTGTTTCATCGCACGGCTGAAGCCGTGCGTTTTCAATGAATCTAAGATAATCATATTTCTTAAAGTTTTCAGCTTATCTTATTAGCATGCCTGTGGAAAAAGACGAAAACATGGTCTTCGTAGGAAAGAGCATTGCATAGACAAGCTCCCTAATAGAAACCGACCATGTCCTACGTGCTAGCAGTAGTCACCCAGCTCGGCAAGGGCCAGAACGAAGTGCGCATAAAGGCCCGCGGCCAGTCAATATCAAAGGCCGTTGATGTAGTTGAAATCGTCAGAAACAAGTTTGCCCTGGACATCAAGGTCACAAACGTAAGCATAGGCACAGACGTTCTGGAAATAGAGAAGGAAAAGATAAACGTTTCCAGAATAGAGATAACCGTCAGGAAGTAAAGGCGTTCGTTGCTTCTATTAATAAATTCTTCAATTAGCTATGTGCTTGCCGAGTCTTTATTCTTAGCAACTTTAGAAAAAGTATACATGAAAAACCTTTGGTTTTCCTGTACAGTTAACCGAGTTATAATATTTCGGATTTTTCCTAGGTTAACTATATATACCACTTAACTGCATAATTATTTAGATAATTATGAAGGGTCTTGAACTGCCGATAAACATGATTGTTGTCGTTGCGATAGCAGTGCTTGTTCTTGTTGTTGTCGCTGCGTTCTTCGCAGGACAGCTGGGCGGAGGCACGAACACGATAGCAATTGAAGCAGCATTTAGTTCAGGCTGCAATTCATTAAGATCGACATACAACTGCGCAGATCTAAGCTTTTTAGTTAATTATCAGGAGCAGGGCTCTACAAATACTCAAGTACAGTTCTCTCGAATATGCCAGCTAAAAGGCTACACTGCTGTTATTTCAAATGCGGCGGGTTCATGCACAAAAGCTTGCGGGTGTGTAATATCAACACCATAGCCGATAAATAAAAATGATGCTTTTTCTAACTACGTTTACGGTTCGACAAGCTAATAATGGATGCAGAGGTTGCGCTAATTAGCATTAACATGAATTCGGCGTTTACTTAATCCATCTGCTCAGTGAGCGCTGTTCTCCTTTTTTCTCCTTCAATCTTTTTAGTGCATTCCCTATGCGTTCCTCAGAGAAATCGTGCTCGTCACACATGAGCCTTTTTATTCCCTCTTCGTCCGGCTCGCCGAAGCCTATATTGTAGTCTGTTACAGGCGGATTACTGAAGAATTCGAATATCTGCTCAGGCGTTACGGAGAAGTCCCATATTATGCCCTCGAAAACTCTTTTCAATGTCCTCTTCTCTTTTACAAGATCCAATGCTTTTTTGGGACCGTAGCCTGGAACACCGCCAGGATTGAAGTCGGTGCCAATAAGTATTCCGACCAAAATCAACTCGTCGTGCGTAATTTCCAGATTCTTTAATATGTTGTCGAGGACAAGCATCTCTGGATTTATCATAACATAGTCGGCGCCGCGCTTTTTCTTGCCGGTTATGGATAAATTGCGCACCAGGCGCTGTGCTCCGAATAGAAGCGTGTCATAATCCTGCGAGGCGACGCAGTAGGCATCCTTTTGCTTTACCAGATGGGCACACATTGCCTCGCCCTCGCTGGGAGCCTGTATGTAAGGAAGCCCCATGACATCGAGGAGAAGCTTGCTGTCATTGATGTAATCTTCGGTTATTGTCGTAGATCGTTTGGCATGCTTGCTGGCTGCCACGTAATCTTTTTTCTCTAGCGCCTCTTTCCATTCTCGCAAAGCTTCAGCGCGTACGTCGCGGCGATGAGCCAGCACTGTTTTGAATTCGGGTGGCTTTCCGTCAAAGACATAGACAGGCCTTATTCCTGCCTCAAGAAGCTTTATTGTCCTATAATATAGGCCAGTTAGGTGGGAAGTTACCCTATCCTTTGAATCCTTAAGCGGGGTTCCATCGGGTTGTCGTATGCTGCTAAGAAATTGATAAATCCAGTTGAAGGCGTCTATGGCTACGACTTTATCAAACATGTCCTCCAGCCCTACCACATCACCATGAACAAGTTGTGTAAGTTGGATTCCCATATATATTCTCCAATATATATTATTGGTAGAAAAGTAATTAAACGTTTAAGAAGTAGGACGTCTTGCCCGGTATTCTTTCTCCACTGCTTGGGCTTCCTGCAAATCGATTATTGGCACGCCATACATACTAGCTAATTCTTGAAGAACGTGTTGGTCGCAATCTGCTAGCCTGAAATTTTTCATTTGGCGGTCTTGAATTCCAGTTACTACATGACCACTGCTTTCTCCGGATATATGCAAAACAGACAAATCCTCATAAATATCTACATGATTAAGCATTCCGTGCGCTCCTTGCTGAAGCATTACTTCTGGCTTTATACCGTGTACAGGATTTTCGGATAACACATATTTTGCCATAGAAAAAGTATAGCAAAAAAGAATATAAACACCGATTATTTTTTCGGCACCGGAACTTCGGATAGGCGGCGTATATATTCCTGAAGCCGCCTTACTTCTTTTTCAACAGCACTAACAGCCTTTTTTGTTTTTGCGTCGCTGTTCCTGATGGTATTTAATTCATCAAGCGTGTTGGTTATTTCCTTCTGGAGCTTGAGCATCATCGCGTTCCGCACCCCTTCTATAAGGTCGCCGTCCAGCTTGGCATAGAGCTTCCGGTCGCCTCGGTCTTTCATTTTTTTGACTATGCCTATTATTTCAAGCAGGTCCAGCGAAAGTGATATGGATGCCGGAGAATATTTTGTCTGCTGCGTCAGCTCCTCTAGGGAAAGAGGCTGGCCGGCAACAAGCAGGGCTGATATTATTCTTCCATGAACTTCGCTGTAGCCAAGTGACGCTGCCACGGATGCAAAGGTAGAATGAATCTTTTCTTCTCCGTTCATGATTAAAATTTGGTTGGTATGTTTAAATTCATTAGATTGAACTACGACAGACGTATTCCAGCGCGAACAAAATCTCTATTTAAAGATTTTTGAGATAGCTGAGATGGTGATTTATGATGCACGACGGTGATGGATTTCCTGTTAGACGGGTTTCTGGTGTACAAGTCCATGCAAATAGAAACTACCCTGATTCATTTAGAATTGTTGTGTACCTAGATATAGGCAACCGCCAAGTTGATTGTTCTATAGAACCAGAACCAGTGAGTTTTGGACTAGACGAGTACAGGCAGTGCCTCACCATTGGCTCTGAACAAGTAGCTGTTGGCAACTGTAGGTATAAAAGAGTTACCGATACTTCGCGCATTCGTGATGCACACAGCCTAGCAAATGTAGCGGTTATCAGAGAATTAAAATATACAATGATATGAACTGGTGATTTATGATGGATATTGGCATAGAAAACGACTACGATGCACAAGAAGCTTTTAGAGGTCAAGGCAGTGCCTCAAAACCTTCAAACACACCTAAACAGGCTGGAGAAGAATATACAGCAACCCTAGGCTTTCCAAAAAGGCAAAAAGTTACTATTTATCTTGATGAAGATGCACGTGTTTTAAGCTATCAATTTGAACCCCTACTGGGCGGACCGAGACTCAAGTCGGGTCACGCAGCTCCTTTTTTGTCAGGTTCAGAAACAGTTCGCACAGGCACGGTGGATTATAGAAGAGTTTCTGACATATCAGAAGTTCCAATTTTAACCTCTCATCCAGAAGGAGCCCGAGCAGTAAGAAGACTTGTTTATGATTTACAGATTGCTCAGAGGATTGCTCCGTAAGATACAAGTATCGGAGATATGGTGCGCTACTTTTCACGTCTACTTCTTTGGAGTTCTATACCAGCCTTTTGGCTTGTTAAATGCTGTATATACCAGCAAAAAACTATGCAACGCAATGAAAATAAAAAATGTCAGTGGAAACATCATCATGTCCTTGCGTTCAAGTTTCAAAACGCTGGACAGACATACAAGGAATCCCAGAAGCGTTACAGAAAGGAAAAGATAACTCTTGAAAAAAATCGCGAGCACTAGAAATAACATGGACAATGGTGCCACGAACGCCATCAGTATGAGGAAGAGAAGCAGAGCAATATCGTGATGGTGCAGGCGTTTTTCCCATTCGCCAAGCACCTGGGCAGAGCCTGCGTTCCATCTTTGCTGCTGCTTCGTATATTGCGATAATTTATACGGTGCCTGTTCACTACACACTACATTAACATATCCGATTTTCTTGTGTCTCATGAAGAGCCTGAACGATAAATCCAGATCTTCCGTAAACATGTTTCTAAAATTACCGGCTTTTTTCAGTGTGTTCTTGTAAATAGCGAAATTTCTTCCGGTGACTACCGTTGTACCGATGAGATTATATATGCCTCTCCAAAGCATGTTTAATGTAGAAACGTACAGTCGTGCTATAATCGCTACAAGGCCCTTGCCATTGGGTATGTTTATGCCTGTTGAAATTTCACAATCACCAAGGGCTGAACACACCTTCTCTATAGTACCTTTTTGTACAATACTATCCTCATCGAGAAAATACAGTATACTTGAAGACGCCTTTTTTACAGCCATGTTAAGTGCGGAGCCTTTTCCAATGCCTCTGTCCACAACAATTTTTTTTGTATATCGGCGTGCTATCCTTGCGGTCTCCTTGTCATGGGTAGCAACGATTAGTTCTATTTCAGGTTTTTTCACGGTTTTTAGCACTCTAAGAGTGTGCTCAAGAGTGTGACCCTCTTTTGCTGCAATAATGACAGATACACGTGGCAATTTTTTGATCAGAATCTTTTTTTGCGGCAGGTTAATTGAAATGAGTATGGTAAGGTACGTCGCGTCTATTAGCAAAATCAAAAATATAACAAATATCTCTAGCATAGAAAGATTTCTTCAGGGTAGAATAAATACGTACAGTAGAGGGTCGTGATATTTTATATCAGCGTGGCGTTTCCGGATTCCACAGAACCGACACCTTCTATTGATCTTATTTTTTCCTCATAGTCGCCGTCGACTCCCTTTTTGTCGTCAAAAACAAGAAGAACTTCCAGGAGGACAAGGCCAAAGCCGATTGGTTTTTCAACAATCTGCTGCGGATTGACGGCGTCCTGGATTCTCTGTTTTAGCTGATTGATGTTTACTTCTATATTCTCAGGCATAACATTGAGAGTTAGTGCTACTTGTCCCATAACTAATCACCAAAGGTGGGGGATTTTTCCGAATTTGAGTTATTTTCAGTATTAGTCATTTAAGCCCGCCTCTTCTTTCGCCTTAATTAAGGTCCCTTAAAACCACATTCAGTGCAAATGTATATAGTGCTCTTTAACCTGCACTTGCTGCACCTAACTATGTCTGTTTTAAGACAGGACGGACATTTGAACATGGTGAAGTTGTCCTCTGAAATCAGGTTATCGTTACATGAAGAGCATTTCATAAGTATCAACTATATCTCTGACAAATAACTTTTTAAGTTAAATACACAGTTAAGAAGAGTATTGAAATGCCTCTGAAAGCCTCTGTAGTAAATACGGAGATAGTTTAGCTTGGATCGGCCCTTTTCAAAAAGCGCCGGCGGAAAAGAGTAAATAGAATGTAAGTTTGCGGAACTTATGACGCGGGTTCAAATCCCGCCGGGGGCATTCATAATTATTAAATATCACAGTCTATAATAGTCCTAAGAGGTCTCCTATGAAAATATCCATTGTAATACCGACCCTGAACGAGGGGAAATACCTGGAAACCACTCTTTTTCATCTCAAGCAGCTGAAGCCATATGAAATAATCGTAGCGGATTCTCATTCAACAGATAATACGATTAAAATCGCTAAGAAATATGGCTGCTGTGTTGTTCAGGCAAAAAGAGGTGCAGCGTCATTCGGCCGCAACGCAGGTGGCTGGGTGGCAAAAGGCGACGTAATACTTTTCCTGGACGCAGACTCCATAGTCTTTCCAAATATACTTGACACAATAAAAAAAGATTTCAAGAACAAGAAAATTGTCGGCTGGACCTGCACAATATACGGCTTTACACCAAGTTGGAAAGAGCAAATAATTTACAATATGAGCAACAATCTTGTTGACTTTCTTATAAAATATGCAAAGAAACCACATGCTCCAGGAATTTCCGTTGCTGTCAGAAAACATATATTCGATAAAGTCAAAGGTTTTGATGAAAACCTAAAGGTAATGGAGGATCATGACTTTGCCAAGCGTGTCGGCAATCTTGGCGGGTTTATGTTCTCAAAACAAACTTGCGTTTACACGTCAACAAGAAGGATGGACAAATGGGGCGGCCTTGGCCTTATCAAGAAATATTCAAAGATATACCTGAAGTACATGATGAACAAGAAAAAATTCGAGGAAAATATAGACAAGGTTCAGTACGAGGCCATAAGATAGGTAAAGCGCGTGTATTTCGCCCAGTTCTTGGCACATTATTAATCCGCCAGAAATTTCGCTTTATTTACTTTTTATAGCTCATAGGATAATTTTTATCCATGGATATAGGTTTACTATTACTGCAGGCATTCTGGTTCATTGCACCTGCTTACGCTGCCAATGGATTTCCACCGCTTATGCGAGGTAAAATACCGCTGGACAGAAAAAAAATGTTTCATGGGCATAGAGTGCTTGGTGATGGAAAAACATTAGAAGGAACTTTCGGCGGCATAATATTTGGTGTCTTTATAGGAGCCATACAAATCTACGGACAAAGCTATCTGCCGCCTCTCGGATTGGCAGTAATGACACTTCCAATCATATTTTTGCTCAGTATAGGCACGATGTTGGGTGACATTGGCGGCTCTTTTGTAAAGAGAAGACTAGGATTCAAAAGAGGTGACAAGGCACTTTTCCTTGACCAGCTCGGATTTTTAATAATAGCTTTTATTTTTGTATCGCCTTTCTACATTCCGAGCATAGGTGAAATGATAGTGCTTATCATACTTACACCTCTAATACACTGGCTGGCCAATGTCCTTGGATACTGGATTCACGTTAAAAGGAACCCGTGGTAACTACTTATCGTAAGGTTTTCTCTGTTTGTAGGCTTCAGATTTTCCATAGGCGTTTATCTGATTTGACAATGCGTCAAAGGCTTTGTAGGCATTTACAGACATATTATATTTCGAATTGGTTTTTTGATAATCGCTCTTTTCAGTGCTTTGTTTAACAGCATCTGGTTGGTTGAATTCATTTGCTACTCTATTAAGTACTTTTACTACGTCCAGACGTATTTCAATCGGTAAAAATTCTATTCGACTGCCAATCATCCGGAAAGCTTGCTCAGCGTCCTCATAGGATACTTCGGAAATATTGCGTATTACTTTAAACTCTGACGTATTCTGTATTTTTAGTTCTCCGATATTTGTACCCATAATAGGACAGAACGACAAATCGGAATTTTTTATGCAGCTGTCCTTAACGTGCATGTCGTCAAGACGTACGATGTTCATCTTACACTTGTCGAAAATCGTACAGTCAAAATTGCAACCATAGAAACTTACAAAGAACATGTTGCAATTAATGAATCTTGCATCTTTCAGGTTAGAATTCCTGAAGGATGTGAATTCAAGCGTTGAATCTTTTATTACCAACCCATCTAGATTAATGTCTTCCAAGATACAGAAATTCAGATGAATATTAGAGAATTCCTTTCTGCCAGACTTGAACTGTTCAAGCACGTCGTGCGAATACAGGTGCTGCATAAAACTAGTATAATGTAAAACTTTAAGAAAATCCCTTTCGTATTAGACGTATGAAAGCATCAATAATACTTCCTGCCTATAATGAGGGAAAAAACATAGGCAAGGTAATAAGAGCCGTAAAGAAAACGGGCGATCATGAAATAATTGTAGTGGACGATGGGTCCAGGGACAATACTCTTGACGTAGCTAAAGCAGAAGGTTGTATCTGTGTACGGTTAAACAAAAACAGAGGAAAGGGATTTGCCTGTAAAACCGGGGCAAAGATCGCGACAAACAATAATCTTGTTTTTATTGACTCGGACGGGCAGTTGGATGCAAGGGAAATACTATCTCTCCTTGCAGCACTAAAGTCGTGCGATATTGCTGTCGGCGTAAGAAACCTGAATGACATACCCATCCAGAGAAAATTTTCAAATAAATTCGCACGTTCCATGGTATCGGCGGCGGCGGGAAAAAGACTTGGTGATGTTCTGTGTGGTTTCAGGGCCATAAGAAAAAAAGACCTGTTCGGACTTGAATTAAAAAAAAGACGGTATGAATTTGAGGCGGAAATGATAATAAAGGCTGTCCAAAAGGGGCTGAAAATAAAAGAAGTGCCTGTTACTGTTCGCTATGGTGTTGGGTCTTCGATGCCAATAACAGAAAGCGCGAAGGTTACGTCCTATGTTCTGGGCGCTGCACTAAACAGGTTTTTATAATCTGTCAAGGCAAGTGATATTCATGTACAAGCAGATGATTGTTGTCAGAACTGATTTGAAGATGAGCAAGGG
>JBAZQV010000029.1:0-11775 GCA_041645025.1 Candidatus Aenigmatarchaeota archaeon | reverse complement strand
ATATTTTTGTGATTATATTTTCATTCTACTCCCATAAAAGTGCTTGTCAAATCTGGATTCCCGCTTTCGCGGGAATGACACGAAAAAACTATTTCCTGACCTTTTCGGTGACCCAGAAGCCCATGTATTTGCCCAGCATTAGGCGAATTTGGGCGTCTAGAGCGGGCAAGGAACCAAAAAGGATTAAAGTTACTGGTAAAAATATCCATTGCAAAAGAACGGGTATTTTTTTCCGCCATTTGGCGGATTGGCTCATGCCTTTCGGCAGAGGGGGCAAAAGCATTGTGCTTAAAATGGCAGAAACAAACATGCCAACCATTGAAATTGTCATAATTCTGCCGGTTAAAATAGGCAAGTTAAAAGACAAAATAGTAAAATTAAACTTTTGTCCGCCTAAAAATATTGGAAGCCAGCCCAGCATAAACAACAGCAAAGCCGCTGTTGCCCAAGACCAAAAACCGTCAATAATTGTGTAGAGATGAGAAATTTTTTTCCAAACAGAGATTCTTTTATTATTTAAAAATCCAAACATTATATATGGAATCTCATCGCATCCCCATGCCCAGCGTTTTTGCTGTTTGTATTGGTTTACTATAGTTTGCCAAAAATTTTTAGCCATTACAGCGTCCATTGAAACTAAATAATAAATAGGCACCACCCTGTAGTCTCCATCGTAATAAAGGTATGCCCTCCAAAAAATTCTTGAATCGTCTGAAACTACATTTGACGGATAGCCCACCTCAAAAAATACTTTTCCTGGAATTGCATGTGAGGAATAAGTTGTAAGCTTTTCTGACCTTTCTTGCTGTATCATTTGCCAAAAAGTGTTTGAAGTAGATACAACCCTTGAAAAGGCCGGAGCTGACCAAATGTTGTTATTGTAAATAGGAATCGGCTGGTAGCTGGCCCTTGTTGGATTTTTTTCTGTTAAATAATACCATGTTAAACAAGAAAAATATTGAGGATAAATTTTTGTATCAATGTCAAAAGTAGAAACCAAAATATTTTCATAAGGAATAGACAAATTATCTATTATTTTTTTTGCCTCTTTGCCAGCAAAAGCAACATTAGATCCCTTTCCGCCTATTTCACCCGCTATATTTTTTGGGTGAACCGTAATTAAAATTTTTAAAAATTTATCCGCGTATTTTTTTTTAATATTTTTTGCCATTTCTTGCGCATCCTCGCCCGCTCTTTCTTCAATTGCTAAAACCACGATTATTTTTTCTTTCGGATAGTCTGAATCAATTAGAGAATCCAAATTTTCTTTTACTATCTTTGAACCCTCTTTGTAGGTTGGCAAAATCACTAAATGATAAATGTTTTTCCACGCCTGCCCTGAGCTCGCCGAAGGGGTTTTTATTTTTTTCAGTCTTTCCGTCCAATCTATTTTAAGGTGTTTTTTCATCTTAAAATAACCCGCCGTCTGGTGTAAAGAAAAATAAATAATTCTGAAAAGATAATAAAAACTAAAACAGATTATAAAAATCGCCACCCATGACGGCGCTATCCAAGAAAAAACAAAGACTCCTAAAAGAGTCCCCAAACTTATAATTCCCGGTATTGTTTCAAAAACTCTATATAAAAACCTTTCTTTTCTGTTTTTTATATCGCTGGCTTTTGAAATATCTAAATAGTCTTTTTTATCCATGCGGCCCTACCGGGATTTGAACCCGGGTTTTATGCTTGAAAAGCACGCGTCCTGGACCAGGCTAGACGATAGGGCCGTATAGTGTTTTATAACTTAAAAATTGAAAAAAATCAATATTTTAGGTATAATACACGATTAAATCATTATGAAAATTTTAGCTATAGAAACATCGTGCGACGATACCGGAGTTGCAATTTTAGAAGCCAATGACAATGGTAATTTTGAGGTTTTATCAAATGTTATTGCCTCGCAGATTGAGATCCATAAACAATATGGCGGAGTTTATCCTTTTATGGCAAAACGGGAGCATCAGAAAAATTTGCTGCCATCTTTAGAGACAGCTTTAAGCCAGGCAAAAGTTTCTAAAAAAGACGTTGATTTAATTGCAGTCACAAACGGGCCGGGGTTGGAGCCTTGTTTGTGGGTTGGGGTAAATTTTGCAAAAGATTTGGCAAAAAAATGGAATGTTCCGCTGGTTCCGGTAAACCATATAGAATCACATATTTTAGTAAATTTTTTAGAAAATAAAAATGTAAAATTTCCTGCGATTGCTTTGGTTGTTTCTGGCGGGCACACACAGTTGGTTTTAATGGAAAAAATTGGGAAGTATGAGATTTTAGGAGAAACCAGAGATGACGCGGCCGGAGAATGTTTTGATAAATGCGCAAAAATTTTAGGCCTCGGCTACCCCGGCGGGCCAGCCATTGAAAAGCTGGCTTCGCAATGGAAATCCGAAACAAATCCAAAATCCCAAATTATAAATTACAAACTGCCTCGTCCAATGCTTTTAACAAAAGATTATGACTTTAGTTTTTCTGGATTAAAAACCGCTGTGCTTTATAAATGGCGAGAAATAGATAAAAAAGATTTGCCCCGCGATGAGCGTCAGCGAATTTTGCGGGGAATGTGCGCCGAAATTCAGCAGTCAATAATTGATGTTTTGCTAAAAAAAACAATAAAAGCCGCCAAAGATTATGGAGCTAAAACTATTATTTTAGGCGGCGGCGTTTCAGCCAACGAAGAATTGCGAAAGCAATTCAACTACAAACTACAAACTACAAACTACAAACTAAATTTGTTGGTTCCGCCAGCAAACTTGAGCACCGACAACGCAGTTATGACTGCAATCACCGGCTATTTCCACCGCAATAAAAAAATTGTCCCGCTTAGCGGGACAAGACTCAAAGCCGACTCAAATTTACGAATATAATAAAAAATGATAAGATAAATTAATTAAACTATGGAGTTGCCAACGGCTTACCCCGTTAGAAATCCCTTTTCTGACGGGCGCTGAAAAAACTTTTACACATGCAAAAATCAAGCTTAATTTCTAACGGGGCTTACAATCCAAAAGAGGTTGAGGATAAAATTTATAAACTCTGGGAGGAGAGCGGTTTTTTTAATCCGGATAATTTGCCAAAACGCCACAAAAAACCGTTTGCTATTATTTTGCCACCGCCTAATGCAACAGGTATTTTACATATGGGTTCAGCATTAATGCTGGCTATTCAGGATATTATTATCCGCTTTGAACGAATGCGTGGCAGAAAAACACTTTGGCTTCCTGGTATTGATCATGCTTCGATAGCAACAGAAACAAAGTTCTTAAAAGAAAAAAAAATATCTCGGAATGATTATACTAATAAACGTAGCGAGTTTATAGAACTCGTAAATAAATTCGCAATGGATAATCGAGGCGAGATTATTAAACAAATGCGCGCTATGGGTTCATCGCTTGATTGGTCGCGACTAGCATATACCCTTGATGAAGAAAGAAGCGAAGCCGTTCAGGAAGCTTTTATAAAGATGTATAAAAGCGGATTAATTTATATGGGTAAAGGTAAGGTAATTAATTGGGATCCAAAAGGCCAAACAGTTGTTTCAGACGAAGAAATAGAATATGAGCCCGGTAAAGCAACTTTGTATACTTTCCGTTATTCAAAAGATTTCCCTATTGCAATCTCTACTACCAGACCAGAGACAAAGGTTGGAGATACCGCCGTAGCTGTTAATCCGAACGATAAACGTTACAAGCAATACATTGGAAAAATTTTTGATGCCGAATTTGCCGGAGTTAAATTGCATATTAAAATAGTAGGCGATCCTTCAGTTGATCCTAAATTCGGCACAGGCGCGCTGGGAGTCACACCGGCTCATAGCATTGTAGACTCTGAAATTGCCAGTCGCCACAATTTACCAACCCGCCAAGTTATCAATGAATTTGCCCGAATGAATGAAGAAGCTGGTCCGCTTATCGCGAATAAAAAAACAATTGAGGCTAGAGAAATTGTCGTTAACTATTTAAGAGAGCGCGGTCTCCTTGAGAAGGAAGAAGCTACTGACCAAAATATTCCGAAAGCTCAACGTTCGGGTGGCATAATAGAGCCATTACCGAAACGCCATCAGTTTTTTGTTAACGTAAATAAACCCATATCAGAAAGAGGGAACAAAACCCTTAAAGAACTTATGTGTGAAGCAGTAACTAGCGGAAAAATTAAAATATTACCGAAACGTTTTGAAAAAATTTATTTAAATTGGATAGATAATTTAAGGGATTGGAGCATATCAAGGCAAATTTGGTATGGCCATCGCCTTCCGGTTTGGGGTCCGGATCCAGCTCCTCCTGGCGACGATTTAGAATATATTGTAAGCAAAACTCCGCCAACAGGAAAAAATTTAGTTCAATTCTCTGATACTCTTGACACATGGTTTTCATCGAGCCTTTGGACATTTTCAACCTTGGGATGGCCCAAAAAAACAAACGACTTTAAAACCTACCATCCAACGGATGTTTTAGAAACCGCTTACGATATTTTATTTTTTTGGGTCGCAAAAATGATATTAATGAGCCAATTTTTACTTGGCGATATTCCATTTAAAACCATATACCTACATGGTTTGGTACGAGACGAACAGAACAGAAAAATTTCTAAATCATTGGGTAACAATATTGATCCCATTGATTTGATTAATCAATATGGCGCCGATGCTGTACGTATGGCAATGATAGTTGGCACTAGCCCTGGAAACGACAGCAAGGTTTCTTTTGAAAAATTTAAAGCATATAAGCATTTCGCAAATAAAATTTGGAATGCCAGCAGGTTTGTTATGCAAAATACGGCTGATTACAAGTCTATCAAAAAACCCGTATTAACAGTAAAAGAAAAAAAACATTTGGCTGGTTTTAAAAAATTATCAAAAGACGCAACAAAATTAATGGATTCTTACAGATTTTATATAGCTGCCGAAAAAATTTATCACTATTTTTGGCATGTTTTCTGTGATAAAATTATTGAAGAGAGTAAGAAAAATTTAGCGCCTGAGGCTTTAAAAAAAGATCGGATGGCAAGCCAGTATTTATTGCTGGAAATTTTAGTTGGCTCTATAAAATTATTGCATCCTTTTATGCCATTTATAACAGAAGAGATTTACCAGCAGCTGCCGATTAAAAACCTGCCTGCCGGCAGGCAGGCAAAAAAAAGATGCCTGATGGTGGAGGATTGGCCCGTAAAGTGATACAATAAAGTAATGAATTTTCGTATTTTTCTTTACATTGTTTTCGGAGTTTTGCCAAGCTTAGCTTGGCTTGCTTATTATCTAAGAAAAGATTTGCATCCTGAGTCAAAAAGGATGATTCTCAAAATTTTTATATGGGGCTCGGTTATAACAATACCAGTATTTTTTGTGCAAATAGCCCTTGCCACTTTGCTTTCAAAATTTAATTGGGACCCAGTTGTTGTTTCTGTTTTATACTGGTTCGTTGTGATAGCTTTTACAGAAGAAATTTTTAAATATTTTGTTGTTAAATCACAGGTATTATCACACCATGAGTTTGACGAGCCCGTGGATACGATGATTTATATGGTTGTGGCCGCATTGGGGTTTGCCGCCTTAGAAAACATTTTATACCTTTTTTCTCCCATAGATCAATTGTCTTTTAATGATGTGGTGAATAGAACGATTCTTATAAGTTTTATTCGATTTGTCGGCGCAACATTTTTGCATACGCTTGCATCAGCTACAATAGGGTATTTTTTAGCGTTTTCTTTTAGGGAAACAAAAATGCGAATTGCATGGTTTATTTCTGGCATAACAATAGCCACGCTCTTGCACGGACTCTATAATTTTTCTATAATGACAATAGACGGGCCGTTAAAAATTATTATTCCAGTAACAATTTTAATATCTTTGGCCGTCTTTGTTATTCCGGGATTTAAAAAGCTCAAAAAAATAAAAAGCATCTGCAAAGTTGATGCAGTTTCTCATAGTAAAACCTTGGGAGCTGCAAACTAAAATATTATATCGCTACGCTAAATTTAAAAATATTATGGCAAACAAATTAAAAATTAAAGAACCAGTTGCAGAAAAAAAGGAAATAGAGGAAAACAAAAGCGGAATTTTTGATCCAGAAGGAGAATTAGTGGTTGATGTTTACGAAACAGACAAAAGTTTTGTTGTATTAGCTGCTATAGCCGGAGTCTTGATAAAAGATATGGATATATCAATTGAAAAAGATATGATGGTTATAAAAGGCAATCGGTGTGACCCGCATGGGAATCCCGGCAAAAAATATTTTTATCAGGAATGTTATTGGGGGCCGTTTTCAAGAAAAATAGTTCTGCCAGAAAACATAAACATTGATGAGGCCGATGCGCAAATGGAAAAAGGCTTGCTTACTATAAAAATTCCGAAAACCGGCGGCGAAGGCGGAAAAGGCAAGGTTGGAGTAACAGTATCATAATCAAAGCAAAAAATATCACACAAAAAGCTAGGTCCGACCTAGCTTTTTAATTGTGCTCCCGAGAGGACTCGAACCTCTAACCCTTGCGGGACGGCGTCCTAAGCGCCGCGCGTATTCCAATTCCGCCACGGGAGCATTTTGTATAATTATATATAACATAAAACCCGTGTATTTTAAACCCCGTTAGAAATTTTCTTTTTGAAAAAAGAAAATTTCTAACGGGGTAAAGCGCGGGAGTTATTCTAAAATAATTATAGCGTTAAAGAATTAGGTTAGTAGTTTTTTTATTTGCCAGCGTTTAATATGTTTTCTATTATATTTTTTATTACGTCATACCCCCCAGTTGCAAATACAACTAATACTGTTCCAATAACTGCTGCAATCAAAGCTTTTTTAGCAACCGCTAATCGTTCTCCGCCTGCCGCTGTTAAATATAAAATACCTGCTATAACCCAGCCAATAACCACGATTGCACCCCCTATATACATTGCTAATTCTGCGACATTGTCAAACATAGTTGAAACAAGTGGAGTAATTTCTGCAAAAACAGCATTGGGCAAAATTAAAATCGTTATAAAAATTAAAAATAATATCTTTTTGTTCATTTTTTTAAGTACCGCTAAAAAGAGCGCTAGTGAATATATTAATTATAGTTTGACCCGAGTATGCTAAAATGACAATTACTGTTCCACCTATTGCTCCCAATAAAGCTGTTTTTGCTTTAGTAAGTTTTTCGGGAGCTCCTTGAGCGGCTAAAAATAAAACGCCCGTTACAACCCAAAGAACAACAGTTATTATTCCGGCAATAATTACAATCACTCTAGCGACATTAGCAACCATACCTGTAAGAGTTTGCGCTGAGGCAATGGCTGGCAAAATTAGAATGCTTAATAAAATTAGAATTAATAAACTTTTTTTCATTTTTAGAGTTTAACCAGGCGCTCTATTCGTTTTGCAACCGACAAAGCGCCTGACGCTAATTTAAATGATAAGTCTGTTTTTTAAGCACAAGTGCCACCCACTCCAACGCCAAGTCCGCTTCCCACTATGGCAATTATTGAAAACGCGACAATTCCGACTACAACTCCAGCTATTCCCCACAAGAAGGCGCTCCTTGCCGCTTGGATTTTTTCTGCCGCTCCGCCTGCTGTGAGAAATAAAATACCGGCAACAACGAAAGCAATAACTGCGATAAGGCCAAAACCCATCCAAACAATGCTTTCAATTTTTTGGATTAAAGTGCAAAGGTTTGTAATTTGCCCGGTTGGTTGCGCCAATGCCAAAACCGGCGCCGCTAAAATGCTAATAGAAACTAAACCTGTTAAAATTTTTTGTTTATTCATTTGATTTAAGAACGAAGTGATTAAATCATCCTGACATTTAGATGGATATATAATTATTCGTTATCTAAATGGAAGGATATTCAATTAATAATTTTTCGTTTTTATGATTTTATAAGTTAATTCGATACTTCGCTCTTGCTCAGTATCTCGCCCCGTTTCGCGGGGCTCGACCTTTTAAAATTTATTTATTATGGCGCGCCGAGCGCAAATTTAATAGTGGCAACTATGGCTCCTGCCATTAAAGTGATGACTATGCCAGCTATTGCGTATATCAAAGCTTTTTTGGCTGTAAGCATTTTTTCTTGGCTTCCGGCTGATGTCAAATACAAAATGCCAGCTACTATTATCATTATAACAGATAAGGCGCCAACTAATCCAGCAACAGCGGGAATGATTCCGTCCAGCAAAAGTTTCCCGAAGGTGTCGTGTCTTAAAGGATTTGGGATTGTAACCTGGGCTAATAAATTTTTCCACATATTAACTAATTATACAACTTTTAATCTTTCAAACAAGCGCCGGAAGCAACCTTATCTCCTTCTTCCAAACGCATTATTCTTACGCCTTGAGTTGCCCGGCCCAACAAAGAAATAGATTTTACGCCGGTTCTTATAACCTGCCCCTTTCTGGAAATAACAATTAAATCCTCTTCTTCTACCGCCGGCTCTAAAATACAGGCCATAATTATTCCGCCTGTTTTTGGCGTAATTTTAGCAGTTTTTATTCCAGAACCGCCTCTGCCCTGAACCTTATATTGCGAAACATCTGTCCTCTTTCCGTAGCCGTTTTCCATAACAACCAAAAGATATCTTTTGCCGGGTTTCTGTCCGCCTCCGCTAGCTGGCGGATTGGCGGATGGCGGATTATCTGCCGGCTGGTCTTTGGCAATAACGTCCATTCCCACAACCTCGTCGCCCTTTTTTAATCGTATGCCTCTTACTCCAGCGGCAGACCTTCCCATTGCCCTTATATCTTTTTCTTTAAATCTTATTGCAATGCCGGCCTTGGTTGTTAAAATTATATCGTCTTCGCCAGAAGTTTTTACAACTTTTTTCAGCGCGTCGCCTTTATCAAGTTTTATTGCAATAATTCCGCTCTTTCTCACGTTTTCAAATTCTTCTAAAGCAGTTTTCTTTATCGTCCCGTTTTTGGTAACCATCATTAAAAACCCGCCCAAACTCGCCTTCGGCGAGATTGTGGCGGGCCCGTCAAAATGCCCTTTTGGGCTTTTGTCGGGTTTTGCTAAGTCGGATTCTCTGGGAACCAAAGACAAAACTTTTTCTTCCGTTGAGAGCTCTAAAAAGTTCATAATACCTCTGCCGCGAGCAACTCTCGTTCCTTCTGGTATTTCATAAACCTGTGTTTGAAAAACTTTTCCAGAATCTGTAAAGAACATCAAATTGTCATGCGTTGAGGCGCACAAAAAGTGTTCAACAATATCGTCTCCCATTGTTTTCATACCCACAATTCCCTTTCCGCCGCGCTTTTGAATTTTATAGGTTGCAGGATTAATTCTTTTTATATATCCTCCGGTAGTTAAGGTAACAATTGTTTCTTCCAGCGGAATCAAGTCAATTTCAGTGATTTCGCCTAACTTGCCCTTTATAACTTTTGTTCTTCTTTGGTCTCCAAATTTCTCTTTTATATCTTTAAATTCTTTTTTGATTATATCTTTTAATTTTTCCGGGCTCTTTAAAATAGCAATAAGCTCCTTTATTTTTTCTAAAATTTCTTTTAGCTCGTCTTCTATTTTTTTTCTTTCTAATCCAGCCAAAGTCTGCAGTTTCATTTCCAAAATGGCGATTGCCTGGCGTTCTGTCAGCTTAAATTTTTTGATTAAGTTTATTTTGGCTTCGTCTTTGTCAGCAGATTTTTTAATTGTTTGAATTACAGCATCAATATTTTTTAGGGCAATCATCAACCCCTCTAAGATGTGAGCCCTTTCTTTTGCCTTTTCTAAGTCGTATTTGGTTCTGCGGGTTATAACTTCTTTTCTATGCTCAATAAAGTATTTTAAAACATCAGAAATTGATAAAATTTCCGGCTGTATGCCGTCAACTAAAGCTAATAAATTCAGATGGAACGATTTTTGGAGAGGAGTAAACTTATAAAGCCGGTTTAAAATTCGTTGCGGCTGGAATCCTTTTTTAACATCAATTACAATTCTCATTCCCTCCCTGTCTGATAAGTCCCTAATATCCTTTATGCCCTCAATCTTTTTTTCTGAAACCAAATTTGCCATTTCTTCAACCAACGTGGATTTAAAAACCTGATATGGAATTTCTGTAATTATAATTTGCTCTGACCCGTCTTTTTTTTCAACAACATCTGCCTTGCCTCTCATTAATATAGAGCCCTTGCCTTGAGCGTAAGCTGAAATTATTTCTTTCTGATCGTAAATTATGCCTCCGGTTGGAAAATCAGGGCCTTGTATAAATTCAAATAAATCTTCGGTTTCAGCTTTTGGATGGTCTAATAAATAAATTGATGCATCTAATACTTCTGTTAAATTGTGCGGAGGAATATTTGTTGCCATGCCAACGGCAATGCCCAAAGAACCGTTTAAAAGCAATTGGGGAACAGGCGAGGGTAGAACAGACGGCTCTTTTCTTGTGCCATCGTAGTTATCAACAAAATTAACGGTGTCTTTTTCAATATCTTGCAACAGCAAGTCTCCAATTTTTGATAATTTTGCCTCTGTATATCTTGAAGCCGCCGCGCCGTCGTTGTCAATTGATCCAAAATTTCCTTGGGGAGTTATTAAGGGATAGCGCAGATTAAAATCTTGCGCCATTCTGACTAACGTATCATAAATAGCCATATCTCCGTGCGGATGATATTTTGCCATAACATCTCCAACAGTTGCCGCGCATTTTCTAAATTTGGCTGAAGCTCCCAACCCCAATTCATTCATGGCAAACAAAATTTTTCTGTGCACCGGTTTTAATCCGTCTCTGACATCGGGAAGCGCTCGCGCCACAATAACCGACATTGCGTAATCAATGTATGATTCTTTCAATTCGGTTACTATTTCTCTTTGCAGAATATTCCCTATCTTGCTGTCGCCCTGCTTTTCGTCTTCTTGCGCGCGAGACTTTTTTTCTTTTTTATCTTCTTCTGCCATTTGAATTTATGAATGAAATGAATTAATTCATCCCGAGCCCGAAGGCGAGGGATTATTTTTATTTAGTAAATTTAAACGTTGAAATCATTTGCTCAATTTTATTTTCAGTTTCAGCGTCGGTCTCGTCGGTTTCAAAACTAATTATTGCCCCTCCGCCGTATAATGAAAATTGCAAATATTTTCTTCCTTCATCAATAATACCCTCTGCTTTATATTCGTTGCCATTAATAATGATATTTTGAGTTATTTCTTTTGCATATGCACTGGCGCTAGACCTCAGGCAGAGAATGGTGCTGTCCGGGGATTTTATGGTAATTTGTCCAGTACCATAATTTAAATATACGCAACTTTTAGGATTGTCAACCAAATTTTCTTTAATTTTTGTCCCAGCTAAGTAAGTAATTTCGTAATTATAAACATCGTTTATATAGGTTCCCGCCCCGTCTTTTTCAGAGGTTTGCCAGTCTGCGGTTTGGTCTGGCGTGGTTTCAATATTGGGAGTTTCAACTTGGGGAATTTCCGGCAGCTTGATTTGGCCGATATTTTTGCTTATTTCATTCAGTCTGTTCCCTGCAGATTTAATCCAAAACGAACCCAAAACAATTGCTAAAACAGCAACAATTGCCCATAGGACAATCTTTTTATTTTTATCAGACATTCCCTGTAATTTTTGTAAATAAGCTTTAAAATCCATTTTAGGCTTGTAACACAACAATTTCCATTCCGTCTTTTGGCATAGCGCTGGTTTTTACGGTTAATTTGTCAATCGGAGCAATAGACGGCTTGCCCATTGTTTTTAAAAATTTGGAAACTTCGTCAAGTTTATATTTTAATTTTGGCAAGGCATAGTGCATTGGTATAACAATTCTTGGTTCAATTTGGGCGATTATTTTTTGCGCAGAAGAAGAATCAATTGTAT
>JBAZQV010000028.1:0-12157 GCA_041645025.1 Candidatus Aenigmatarchaeota archaeon | reverse complement strand
GTGATGAGCGGCACACTTATTGTAAATCCATAGAACTATAAGCCCCTTTTAGAAATGGAGAAACATTTAAATATTCTCGAATCTTATAGATTATAACTTTTAGTGAAATATAAAAGTTGTAAATGTTGTGAGGTGTTCGTATGGTAACAGCGTACCCCCAGGCTATAGCTCGTGAAAAGACAGAAATTAATTTGATTTCTACTTCCCCCTACGTCAAGGACTATACAGAAGAAAGAAAAAAGGCATTGATTGCACTTCTTCCGGAAGATGTCAAGGTGCTAAAATTCAATCAGTCACTTTGCCCGGGATGTGTTGATGAGGAACGCTGGAACAGCATGAAGATAGATGCTGTTGTTTATGTAAAGGACAATAAGGTATGGATGACCAAGACGTGCGCAGACCATGGTGTTGTTACAGAGATCTACTGGTCTGACTATGATATGTACAAAAAAGCCGAGACGTTCCAGGATCCTGGAATCAAGATACTTAATCCGAATATAGACAAAAACGAATTCGATATCGATTGTCCCTCGGACTGCGGATTGTGCGTAGAACACGAATCACACACAGGTCTCGGCAACATAGTCCTTACGAACAGGTGCGATTTAACTTGTTGGTATTGCTTTTTTTATGCAAAGGAAGGAGAACCTATATACGAGCCGACGCTGGACCAGATAAAATTCATGCTGCAGCGGATGAGGGACGAAAAACCAGTGGGCGCGAATGCAGTGCAGCTCACGGGCGGCGAGCCAACTCTGCGCGAAGACATAGTTGACATAATAAAAGCTGCAAGAGAAATTGGCTACGATCACGTCCAGCTCAACACGAACGGCATAAACCTTTCGAAGAGCCTTGAGCTATGCAAGAGTATCAAGGAAGCAGGCTCACACGTTCTATACATGAGCTTTGATGGCATGACACCCGAGACAAACCCGAAGAATTATTGGGAAGCTACTACTGCAATAGAGAACTGCAGAAAAGCAGGAATAGGTATCGTGCTTGTGCCGACGGTTATTGGCGGAATCAATGACCACGAGCTTGGCGACATAATAAGATTCGGCTTTGGTAACTTGGACACCATAAGATCTGTGAATTTCCAGCCTGTATCGCTTGTAGGAAGAATGCCGGACAAGTTGCGCAAAAAACAAAGAATAACAATACCTGGCGCGATCAAAAAAATTGAGCAACAGACAGATGGCCAGATTGGAAAGGAACATTGGTTTCCTGTGCCGTGTGCAAAACAGGTCACGGATTTTATTGAAGCATTAAAGGAAGAACCAAAATACCGTCTTTCAATACATTTTGCCTGCGGCATGGCGACATATGTATTCAAGGACGGCGACAAGATGGTTCCGCTTCCTGAGTTCTTTGATATCGAAGGATTTTTCGAATACCTTGGACAGCTTACACGAGAACTTAACAGCAGCAAGATGAAGGGGCTGAAGAAGCCTGTTGTTCTTGGAAAGCTGATGATGAATATTAGCAAATACATAAACGAAGAAAAAAAACCAAAGGACCTCAAATTCGTGAGAATGCTTGCAAGTGCCGTAAGCGGCACGAACTATCACGGCCTCGCAGATTTCCATAAAAACTCATTGTTCCTTGGTATGATGCACTTCCAGGACCCTTACAACTGGGATATTGACAGGATACACAAGTGCGATATTCATTATGCTGTTCCAGATGGGCGCATACTACCTTTCTGCACGTTCAATGTCATACCTGCACTGTATAGGGACAAGGTACAACGGGAATTTTCAATAACACCAGAAGAGTGGGAAAAGAAAACCGGGAAGAAACTTGATGACGACAGGCATCACAGAAAGCTTTCAGGGGAAGAAATGCTCAAGATCAAGGAGAGTTATGATAAATACAGAAAATACAAGGAGAAAAAAACGCAGTGGACTGACTGGGGCGAGGAAGAATTGCCAAACACCCTTACCAGCGGGCATAACGATAAACTTGTGCAGATAGGACAGGTAGTTCAGGCAGCGCTCAAACAAAAACCAACCATGGAAAATCCGGCGGGTGGCTGTGGAAGTGGCTGCGGCTGTAATTAGGCCCTCTAATAAAGACGTCTGACGACGTCAGTCGTTCTGTAGAGAGCGCCTGCGGAAAGAATTATCGCATCTTCTTTGTGCACCCATGCTTTTGTGGGGAGAAGATGGGATCCAGATCACATTTTTTAAAAATGTGATCTTAGATAAAAACTTCTATTTCACTTGGTGGTAAGTATGGGAAAATACCTCGTTCAATATAACAGGAAAAAATGTATTGGTGTAGGTGCCTGCGAGGCAGTGAATCCTGAGCGCTGGACTGTTTCGGAAACAAGAAAAGCAGATCTAAAGGATGCGGTATTCAATGAGCAAACACAATTATTTGAGCTGGAAATCAATCAGGACGAGCTGAACAGGACGCAGCTGGCAGCCAAAGGGTGTCCCAAACTTGTCATACATATAATTGACAAGGAAACAGGAAAAATAATAATTTAAAACTTTACTTTCAAGACGTGATATACTCTAAATTTTTGGTGGTAAAATTGAACGCAGAAATAAAACCCATAACAAAGGACATGACAATGGGAGAGATAATAGAAAAATACCCCTTTGCAGCGGAGATTATGCTTAGCTATGGACTTCACTGCGTCGGCTGCCACGTGAATCCATACGAAACATTGGAAAAAGGAGCCATGGGCCACGGGATGAGTGACGAGGAAATAACAGCCTTGCTGGAAGAACTTAACGGAATCGCTAAAACCCACAAGGAAGAGGTAAAGGAAGATGTTGACCTTAGCAATGCAAAAATAACTATAACAAAATTTGCTGCCGAAAAGGTTGCCGAACTTATGAAGAGCCAAAATAAAGAGGGCTATGGCTTGCGGGTTGCTGTCGTGGGCGGTGGATGCTCCGGCAAGACGTATTCTATGGATTTCGAAAAAAATCCAGTGAACGACGATTTTGTTTTTGAAGAAAATGGCGTGAAACTTTTTGTTGACCCTAAAAGCATGGAATTTCTCAACGGAACAAACATAGATTATACAGAAGGCTTGCAGGGTGCCGGCTTCAAGTTAGATAATCCCAATGTAAAATCATCATGCGGCTGCGGGAAGTCTGTTAATTAATGGATATCATATTTGCTATTTTTAAGGTTTGCACCCTATGAATATTTATGAGAAAATTTTTACCATTGGCAGCGGCTATAATGTCAACGATAATTGGAGTTAACTGTGGCAAAGGTTCGCAGACAACATACAATGCGGATTCACAAATAGCACGCACTACAGAAACACCTTATGAGAGAGTTATGGCCGACTATAGAAGAGCCAGAGCCGACTATACCACACAAGTTAAAAAATACGAGCAGAGCCTAGGGGCTGGTCTTACGGGTTATTATAAAGCTGACGGAGTTGCATGCCGTCTTGGATATTCTGGTGATGAGCCTTTCGTCACATGCCATACAAAACTTAACAACGACAATGAAATCTGGACAGTCGGTGACGGTGTGGGCCGTGTGCGCACTGTTTTGTTTTTTGAAGATCATAACTTCGTGGATTATGCCTTCGTTCTTGACAAACTTGATGACAACAATTTTCATAGACCAATACTAAGAAATAACAGAGAGGCAAGAGATATTCAGGATCGTCATGATGCATCTACAAGAAAAGCTATACAACCTCAGAATTATTATTGTAATCAAGATTTTTGGCCTATGGGATTTTTTCTAAAAATAAAGCTTTAAAAAGCGTAATGTTTTCGTATAGTTATCTACAACCATCGTCTATTGACTGGTTGTTGATAGCTTACAGATAAAATTAAACGATGGTTGTGGATACCAGGATATCACAAATAATATTTATCTTGTTTCCTCATCATCTAAAAATAGGTGATATCCTGAGTATGAGAATCCTTGCGATAAGCGACATACACGGTAACGAGAGTTTGGTTAGACGCCTCGCTGACGAAGCTGAAAAGAACGACGTTGACATGGTTCTTATAGCCGGCGACATTTCTGAATTCGGCGAACTTACCAAGAATATGATAGGGCCGTTTCTTTCAAAAGGTAAGAAAGTTGTATTTGTCGCGGGTAATCACGACGCCCCGGGTATTGCAGAATTTCTCGTGGAGAAATATAAAATAACGAATGCACAGAACCACGCCATTATTCAAGACGATGTTGGTATTTTTGGATGTGGCGGCGCAAATATAGGAATTAATTTTACCAACGAGGAAGAAATGCATCACTATCTTACCAAGGGATTTGGTTACGTAAACAAGGCTGATAAAAAAGTAATGCTCACCCATATGCATCCAAAGGGAGGAATGATAGAAAAATTTTCATTTCCAGGAAGCGAGTCGGTTACGAGAGCCATATACGAACTGAAGCCGGATATACATATCTGCGGACACATACATGAGATGGAAGGGTTTGAGGAAAAAATCGGCAAGACACGAATAATTTGTGTTGGTAGCAGAGGAAAAATAATTGAAGTTTAATTACAGAGTTATTTCTGATGTACGACTATCTTCTTATCAGATTACGTTTTTTCATCCGTTCATTCAGGACGCCCAGAGATTTCAGATATTCCATCAGTGCTATTCGGGATATTTCTGACTCTTTCATATCCAGCTTTTCACAAACACGCTTCAAAATTTCATGCGTGCCATCCGGAAGTTTATAACGTATGTAACCCATATGTTCACCATTAATACATTATAATGTATACATAAAGTATTTAAAAATAAACGGAAAAGCATTTATAGTTAACCAAGCAAATAATCTGGATACTATACCTTGGTTAACTATACATGGTTAAGCAAGGCTTAACCTGTACAGGTGAAACTTTGTTTCACCTTGTGTGTGACCAATTTATAGTAAGTATATGCTGAGTATTAAATTGGTCAGCTATAAACTATTCCCTTACAAATATAGGAATTGATGACGTTCTATTGTGATAAGAATGAATAAGATAATAAACAAATTATCCTGGAAAATCGGTGGCGAGGCTGGCGACGGGATTCTTAACGCTGGATTGCAGATGTTTGCCAAAACATGCCTGCGTGGAGGACTTCATGTTTTCGCTAGCTCCGAATACCCTTCTCTAATAAGAGGCGGCCACAACAGCCTTGATGTTTGTGTCGATGGTAAAGAAAGATGTTCGCACTCAAAACGTATAAACATTCTCGTTGCACTCAACAAGGATACGATAGATAAGCACAAAGAGTGGCTGAGCGATCACGCGGGTGTAATCTACGATGGTGATCTTGTTAAAATCAGCCAGACGGATTTTGAAAATACTACCATACGATTGTATCCTGTACCGCTTTACAAGATAGCGAATGAAAATGGCGGAAAAATAATGAGAAACACCGTGGCACTGGGCGCGACCATGGCACTTCTTGATTTTGACATGGATATTTTTAACGGCACGATAACAGATAATTTTGGAACAAAGAAAGGCACGGCGATAGTCGAGGCCAATATAAAATCTGCCAAAGCTGGCTACGATTACATAAAGAATAATTTTTCCGATGACTTCAAATTCAAACTTGAAAAACAGGAAAGAAAAAACACAATTTTTCTTTCGGGAAATGAGGCAATAACTGCTGGCGCCATAAAAGCAGGATGCAAATTCTATGCAGCTTATCCGATGACTCCAGCCTCATCCATACTCAGCAACATGGCTGCACAGGAAAGAAATTTTAACATAGTTGTAAAACATACAGAGGATGAAATAGCAGCAGTGAATATGGCAGTAGGCGCTGCTTATGCTGGTGTGCGTTCTGCAACAGGAACATCCGGCGGCGGGTTCGCACTTATGGCAGAAGGATTTGGCCTTGCGGCACAAACAGAGGTGCCACTTGTTGTTATTGAAGCCCAGCGACCAGGTCCAGGAACGGGTATGGCTACTCACTCGAGTCAGGGTGATCTTAGATTTATGCTTCACGCGTCCACGGATGAGTTTCCAAGGGCTGTGATCGCACCCGGTGATGTGGACGAGTGTTTCTACAGGACCATAGACGCTTTTAATATCGCTGAAAAATACCAGATGCCTGTAATCGTTCTTACGGACAAATATCTGGGAGAAAGCTACTCAACTACAATGGAGTTTGATACCCGCGGCGTTAAGATTGACCGTGGCCTGCTGATGAGTGATAAGGAAGTAGAAGAGACAAAGAACTACCGACGCTACAAGATAACGGAGAGCGGCATTTCACCACGCGCTATACCTTCACAGAAGAATGGCATGCACGTTGCAAGCAGTTACGAGCATGACGAGGAAGGAAATGAAAGGGAAGAGGAAGAGATCCGTGTGATGATGCACAACAAGCGCTTCAGAAAGTTTGCGCTGCTTGAAAAGGAAGTGGAACAGCCAAAACTTTTCGGACCTGATAATGCTGATGTTACAATAGTTTCCTGGGGCTCAACAAAGGGACCCATAAAAGAAGCAATTAAACTTCTCAGCCAGGATGGCATAAGCGTAAACTTCCTGCAGGTTGTGTTCATGAGTCCTTTCCCTTCAACAGCGGTCGCGGAGATAATAAATAACGCAAACAAGACAGTTCTCATTGAAAACAACAAGACAGCTCAACTAGGTGGAGTCATAAAGGAAAACACGGGACTTGATATTGATCACAAAATACTCAAATATGATGGGAGGCCTTTCTCACCGGAAGATATCTCTGTAGGTGTAAAAGAAATATTGTCCAATGGCGAGCTGAAACACCTTGTATTCAGTAAGCATGGCATAATTGAGGCATTTTGATGACAGTAAAAGGAAACTGGGGCGTAGAAATTGTTGACACACTTCGTGTTTATGAACGCCCACCAGAAAAAATCAAAGGATATTTGTTTGAATCAGTACACGACGATTATAGATTGTCGTGTAGATGCTAGAGGTGAAAAAAAATGGCAGACGAACTGAGAGACGGAGATTTTAATGTAAGCGGTAATCTTGGCAGAGAAAGAATAGAACCAAAAAGACCGAAAGACCTACCGTTAAATATGAATTACATAATCATGAAGCAAATAGGTATTTCGAAATAGGAATCTTGTCCAGAACAGATGGTGGCGGATGCTACGGAAGGGGTTGGATTAACTAGAGGTTTATGAAATGACAACGATTGCAGAACTGACGACAAATGAAGCACCGAAATGGTGCAGCGGCTGCGGGGATTTCACGATACTCAGCACAATAAAGAACGCCATAGCAGAGACCGGAATCGAACAGCATAACACACTCCTTGTTTCGGGGATTGGTTGTGGCAGCAAGCTCCCTCACTTCGTCCGCACTTATGGTTTTGAAGGACTTCATGGACGCGGGCTTGCGGTTGCATCTGGTGCAAAGCTCGCAAACAATGCGCTCAATGTTATTGTGGTAGGCGGTGACGGCGACACCTATGGCATTGGCGGGAATCACTTCATGCATTCGATGCGCCGTAATCTGGACATGACACTTATTGTTCAGAATAATGAAGTGTATGGACTGACAAAGGGACAGACCTCGCCAACGAGCGAAAAAGGCTTCAGGTCAAACTCAACACCTAATGGTGTGCTGGAGGATCCGGTAAATCCTATTACCTGGGCCATAACAGCAGGCGCTACCTATGTCGCAAGAGGATACGCCATGGACATAGTCCACCTGAAGAAGATGATTGCCGAGGGAATAAAACACAAAGGCTTTGCGCTTATTGATGTCTTCCAGCCCTGCACCACTTACAATAAGGTCAATACAGCAGACTGGTACAAGTCAAGAATATTCAAACTCGAAGAGGCAGGCCACAACCCTGAAGACAAGAATGCTGCGATGAAGATGGGAGAAATGTGGGGAGAAAAAATACCAATCGGTCTTTTCTACAGAGCATCAAAGCCTACATATGAAGAGGGCACGCCACAGATAGCTACTGTGCCGCTGGCAAGACAGGACATAAGCAACGTGGACATAAGCGGACTTCTTAAGAGATTCAAATAGGCTTGTTTTCTGTGTTTACAGGAAGGTTCTTATACACTGCGACGAATCTTAAGTTATAGTTAACCAAGTAAAGAATCTGGATATTATAACTTGGTTCACTATACATGGTTAAGCAACGCTTAACCTGTACAGGTGAAACTTTGTTTCACCTTGTATGCGACCAACGTAGATAATACACTAAATATTAAGTTGGTCAGCTATAATTATGCTTCACTCCTACATACTAAATAATGTTGTGTTATTATGAAAGTCGAAATGCATTCCCATACGAACTATTCGAAGGGCAAGAAGATATTATACGATGGTGTGGAATCACCGGAGGCAATGGTGCGCCGTGCAAAGGAGCTTGGAATGGGCGCGCTTGCCATAACCGATCACAATACCATGCTGGGAATAAAGAAGGCAAAGGTCGCAGGTAAAAAATATGGTGTAATGATTATACATGGCGAAGAGATGCACAGCCTGCAGGGGCATGTCACAGCTCTTGGAATCCAGGAAACTATAAGACCAGGCCTTAGCATATTCGAAACGGTTGACCAGGTACATGACCAGGGAGGCGTAGCGATTTCTGTACATCCATTTGACATAAAACATGACGGGCTTCGGGAACATGCAAATGCGTGTGATGCGATTGAAATTTTCAACGGCAATAATATCGACAGAATATCAAACATACGGGCGGTTAAGTTTGCCAATAAAAATAACATGGTGGCTGTTGCGGGAAGCGATGCACACACAGCAGCTATGATAGGTACAGGAATTATAAACACTAATGCCACGGACGTTGACGGCATAATAAGGGCAATAAAAAAAGGCAGAATAGAAACTGAGTACACTTATCCTAAGGTTACCGTGCTAATGGACTATGCCGTTAGAAGACTAAAATTGTCTTATGATTATACATGGAAATATATGGATGAGAACTACGGACCCACAAGAAAGTTTTTCGGCAAGAAAATGCTGAGTCTTGTTAACAAAAGCCCGGGCAGCATTGATAATCTTTTCAAGGTGTTTGCCTACACGACATTTGCCGGCGTAGTGACGTACAGCATCTGGTGCAACAACATCAGAAAATAGATAAATGAGCAATTTCTTGCTGATTCGGTATAATAAAAGTTTTTGGATGAATATACGAATATGTCAAATGAGAATGTAATATCCCTGCTCAAAAAAGAGTATCCTAACGCAAAATATTACCTGAATTTTTCAAATCCTCTTGAGCTTCTGGTAGCTGCCATAATGTCGGCGCAGGCCAGGGATGAAGTGGTGAATGCCACAACACCTGCACTTTTCAAGAGATACAGAAAGGCAGAGGACTATGCAAAGGCTAATCTGAGTGAATTTGAAAATATTATAAAGTCTGTCACCTTTTACAGGAATAAGGCAAAGAACATCAAGGAAGCATGCGGTGCAATAGCAGAAAAATACAGCGGCAATGTTCCAAAAACAATTAAGGAACTTGTTGAACTGCCGGGTGTTGGCAGGAAAACAGCTAATGCGATTCTCATAAATGCCTTTGACATTGTTAGCGGAATACCTTGCGATACTCATGTAATAAGAGTTTCCTATAGACTTGGCTGGACCAGAAACAGTGATACGGATAAAATAGAGCAGGACCTGGTGAAAATAATACCAGAGGAAGATTGGAAGACTCTGCCGTATTTGCTGAAAGATCATGGGCGCGCGGTTTGCAGGGCACCTGTGCCGATATGTAGTAAATGTATTCTAAGCAAGCTATGCCCAAAGAGCGGCGTGACAAAGAAATTATAGTTTTTTTGCAATTTCCACACCTTTCAAAACAAATATATATGACATGCTACCATATAGGCAGTAAAGGTTTTTCCCATGGAACCGAATACTAAGACAGGAATTGGAATCGTGAAGACATTTACCATTGATGAGGTGAATCAGCTGCTTCCCTCACTTTCCAATAAGCTAAGGGATGTTCTCTTTCTTAACGAGCGCATAAAATCACTGGGCTACGATATGGAAAATCTTGTTTCGATATGGGGCAATGACCTGATGGAAAAGGGACACACAGACTATGAATACTATTTCTGGATGATTTCAGAAAGGGAAAAGATATTCCAGCAGCTTACAAAGAATGTTGGCGACATACAGGCGCTGGGCTGCATCATAAAGGATATTGATAACGGACTTGTTGATTTCTATTATGACAATGAAGGGGAACTGGTGTTCCTTTGTTGGAAGTATGGCGAAGATAAAATAAGGCACTGGCATACGATTGATACAGGCTTCCAGGACCGCAGGGATGTTAAAAAACTCAAATGAGTTTCTACTTTTAACTTTTCCGTTCAAATAAGCTTATGGAATTTGAGGAACAGTTTCACAGACGCGCTGAAAGAGTAAAAGAGAAATTGTCATGCGTAAAGTACAAGATTGCTATCATGAACGGCGTGAATTTAAAGAATTTCGAAGCCATAGTTTCTAATCTTGAGAAATATCTTTTGAATAAAAATTAGAATAAAATTCACATATTTTACCTGAAGCAAGGAAAAAACTGTTCAAGTGTATGTTGATTGATATGGGATTTGTAAAAGTCGCAAAGATAAATGATGTAAAGCCCGGCGAAGGCAAAGTAATAGATGCAGATGGTATGGAGATCGCACTCTTCAATGTAGGCGGTACTTTTCATGCTATAGACAATAGTTGCCCACACAAGGGTGGACCGCTTGGCGAAGGCGTGATGGACGGAGAAGTAGTTACATGTCCTTGGCACGGCTGGAGATTCAATGTAGTGGCAGGGAATTCGCCGGTTATGCCTACAGCGCACTTGAAAAAATTTGAAGTAAAGATTGAGGGCGATGATGTTCTGGTAAATATTGAATAATCGGATGCTCCAACATCGAACGATATGAACTCTTTATAATCTTATGCGAGGGGAGAGATTTGAACTCTCGTATCCATTCCTCGATTTGTGCTAATCTCTAAGGAACAAGGCCCTCAACCTTGCGTGATTGACCATGCTACACGACCCTCGCTTAATCATCAATTAATAAAAAAGAACCTTTTATACGAATTATAGCCGTACTTTAACGATTATACGAATCTTAAGACGTTTTCTGTTAACTTATTTTTATGGCTCTCTACGCAGCAAGGGTTTTTGTACTGGGAAAGGTGCAAGATGTTTCTTTCAGGTCATTTACGAAAAAAAATGCAGACCTTCTTGGACTAAATGGTTTTGTCAAGAACACATCAGACGGTCGTGTTGAGGCACTGATCGAGGGCGACAAGGATCAGATAGAGACTCTTATAGAGGCGATGAGGCTGGGACCTAATGGTGCTGTTGTCAGAAGAGTTGATATAGAATGGCAGCCTTACTCCCCTGTTTTCAATGACTTCAAGGTCATCTACTAAACTCCTTTCTTTTTGAAAAAGAAAGTAGCTTCCAGTCAAAGAAAACATATTATTTTCGTGACTTACTACCGTTCGTAAAGTAGCTTCCAGTCAAAAGAAAATATCACTCGTGCTTCTTTAGTGATGATTCGCCTTAATCCGAAACGTTTAAAAGGCTGAACAGTTATATTAAACGATGTTATTATGCATGAATCTGATGGTTCATGCTGCACGGGCATAGGGGTTTGGCAATAATTTCTATGCATCCCGATGTATGGCGTACATTCGGGAAACTTGTCATCTAAGATGAACATTACACACTAAACAATGTTCATCTGGATCCCATCGCCTTTCTACAAAGGTGATGGTATTAAAGAAGATGTGATATTGACCTATTAGTCAATTGGCTGTCCAGGCGTTTGTCCACGATAAATGAACCACTCGCGTGACTCATTTCAGGTTTTATGCCTAATGTGACTGGACTCATCAGGACAGTTGAATAGAGTGAAGGCTACTAGTTACTAGTTGCCAGATGAAGGTGCAGACAGGCAAAACTCTATTAGAATTTTGCAGGGAATAAAACACACATAGTGCAAACCCTACAATTCCGGTTGATCCCGCCGGAGACTACTACTATCAGGATTCGGTTTAGCCATGCGAGGCATCTGTAGCAATACAGGCCGTACTGCTCAGTAACACGTAGTTAACCTGCCCTTAGGACGGAGATAATCCTGGGAAACTGGGCGTAATATCCGATAAGCGATAATTGCTGGAAGGCATCTTCGCTTAAAGCAGCAATGTGCCTAAGGATGGGACTGCGTCGGATTAGCT
>JBAZQV010000027.1:0-12250 GCA_041645025.1 Candidatus Aenigmatarchaeota archaeon | reverse complement strand
TGAAAAATGCCGTAGAGCCCATCACAGCGCCAAACGCCATCAAAGGGTTGATTTTTATACTAAACCACACCAGCACAGCTAAAAGTATGGAAACTATTGCATAGAACCAGACAGCTCTCTTATGGAAGAAGCGTTCTCCCCACAGGCCGTAGTTTTTCGGCTCCATGAACAGCCAGTGGAAAAAGAGGAATATCAGGAACGTGCCCCCGCCTACCAGAAGCGGCGGTGCTGAAGCTTCTATAGCTTGTATGACAGCCTCGTCGCCCCTTATTGTCGCTTCTATGACGCCTGTGAATCCGAGCGACGGGTTCAGCGAATAAACTATTACAAATGGCAGCAGGCCGCGAACAACAAACACTGCGAACAGGATGCCCCAAAGAAGGAACCAGCGCCGCGCTTTCTTGGACATCGTGCTGAGAACGTCGGCATTTATTACCGCGTTGTCGATGCTGCTGACTATCTCAAAAACTATAAGCCCTACCAAAGTCAAAACAAAAAATATGATTTCTACCATAACATCACTAATTCTAATGATTTTTCAGGTATTTGTAGTTTAATACGAGGGAAAAATTAATAAGCGTGAGAAATAAAAGAAACTACTGCATCACATAGCCGCCGTCTACCACCATCAATTGCCCTGTAATATAATCCGCTTCGTCAGAGACCAGAAAAGCAACTGCTTCTGCGATGTCCTTCGGTTTTCCTATGCGCTTTTTTGGAATCATTTGTAAAAATCCTTGCATTGCCTTTTTATCAAACACCTTCGCCAATCCAGGCGTCTCTATGGCACCCGGCGCAACTGCGTTGACATTTATGCCGTATGGCGCCAGCTCAATCGCGGCGGCCCGTGCAAAGCCCAGCTGACCGGCCTTTGTCGTGCAGTAGTGGACAAGCCCCGGATAGCCGATACAGGAACCTGCTATGGAAGAAATATTCACGATTTTGCCGTATTTTTGTTTTATCATGTGGGGCAGCACAGCCTTTGTGCAGTTAAAAGTGCCTTTAAGGTTCACGCCGATCACTTCATCCCATTGTTTTTCGGTCATATCCGCGAGGGAAGTGAACGGATAGATGCCGGCGTTATTGACGAGAATGTCTATCTTCTTGTATTTCTTTATCGTCTGCGCGGCAAGATTTTGTGCGTCTTTGAAATTTGCCACATCGCATTTGACAAAATAATGTTTTGTCTTAACAACATGCCGTGCAGAAATAACGACCTTGGCACCTAAAGCAGCCAGTTTGTCAGCTACGCCAAGCCCGATTCCCATGGTTCCGCCGGTAACTATCGCGACTTTTCCCTTAAGCATGAATAGAAATGTGCAGAAGCTATATTTATAGATTTTTTGACCTAATGTGTAAACGCATCGCTCTATTGAAAATTAGATGCAAAGCCATCGGGGCACATTAAACGAAAGTCTCTCGCTTTGCGCTGAGGAATTTTATCAAAATAAATATTGACTCTTTGTTCTGGTTCTTCCAAGGAATTTGCATGCAAACTGTATGGTCTTATTATCCCGTTCATTCTGTAGCCAGTTGCATCGGCAGTCCGTGCTTCAGCAGGAACAAATATATAGCCTCTGGAAGTTTCATTTTCAGGGATTATAGTTGCAACACGCGTGCCATCTTCAAATGTTGCACGATTAAAATCTGGCCAACAATAACAATGTAAGCTATGCGGTTGCCGTTCAACAACCTCAATCATTGTACCGTCATAATCAGTAAAGTCTGCTCTTTCTCGGCCAAATAAATCGTTCACAAAATTTCGTGTCGTTTGTCTTGCTCTTCTAAATGTTCCTGCACGAGCTTCAATGCGAGCGCGGATATCTTCGAATAAATGGTCTCTTGGTATGATCAAATAGAATTCGTGTTCTAAAAATTCTTCAGGATGTGTTACGTCAATTGGAGCATATTCTACATCTTTGCCCATGAGTAGAAATATTTCAAAAAGATTTATAAAGCAATTAATCTGTTAATGCGAACGCCAGTGAGCCAAATTCGTAATAAGTTTCTTTTGCCTTAAGGATTTTCTTTTCCAAAGAAAAGCCTTAAACGAATTTCTTAATAACGTCTTTTAGCTCGTTCTTGTCCATGAGTTTGAACTTGCTGTTTTCAACAAAGCCAACCTCTACAGACCGCAGCGTCAGCTTCTTCTCGCCGGTCTTGAGCGCCTTGAGCGCAAGGTCCAGTGCCTTTTCCTTGTTCATCCCGTCCTTGTATTCTTCCATTAGCACCTTGCGTGCATCCTTGCTGCCGCGGCCGACTGCATGAGCTCTCCATTCGCGCATTGTTCCTGAAGGGTCTGTCTCATATAAGTGAGGCTCGCCATCCATGCCAGCTACCAGCAGACTAACGCCGAATGGTCTTATGCCGCCCATCTGGGTAAAGCGCTGTTTTCGGTCGCAGATGTCCTTTACGAGCGCGGATATCTCTATGGGTTCGTTGTAAGTAATCCTGTTAACCTGGGACTTGACACGTGCATAGTCGACAAGGACGCGGCTGTCTGCCAGGATGCCGCACGAAGCGATCCCGATGTGTTCGTCCACCTTGGATATTTTTTCAATGCTTTCCGGCACAAGAAGTTTCTGTATTGATCGTGCCGCCGCTAGCACAACTCCATTGGAGAATGATATGCCGACAACCGTTGAGGCTTTCTCAACAGCCTTGCGTGCATATTCTACCTGGTACATTCTTCCTTCAGGAGAGAAAACTACGATAGCTCTGTCATATCCCATTTGTTTCATCGGAGGTTGTATTTCCATAAAATCACCTTTTTGTTTAAAACACACAATGCAAAGCATTTGTGTATGCGATGCTCCGCTAGGGGATGGCGTCGCAGAAAGTCGCCAACGACACAACCAAGGTGTGAAAAACCACTGCCCGAAGATAGTGTTTTTTGCACTCCCACATACCACCGATATTACTATGATTTGAAGATAGGTGGTATGTGAAGGTATCAAAGGCATTTTTCTATTCCTGTATTGTCACAAAGAGTTTATAAATGTATATTATCAAATCTTGTAGATGAGACTAATTCTTGTGCGGCATGGAGAAACAGTAGGCAACGTAAAAAGCATTGCCCAGGGTCACGTGCAAGGCTCACTAACCAAGAAAGGTGTAAAGCAGGCAAAACTTCTTGCGGAAGAACTAAAAAAATACAAAATAGATGTTATCTATTCCAGTGATCTGCAACGTGCGACAAACACAGCAAAAATTGTATCAAAATACCACAAGAATGTAAAAATAAATCATACAAAAATATTGCGTGAAAGAAGTATGGGCATATTTGAAAATAAGCATATGAAATTTGTTCTTGCTCACAGGGAAAACAGCAAGCTGCCAAGACATTTATGGCGTCCTCCAAAAGGCGAGTCGTACGAAGACATTCAAAAAAGAGTCATAAAATTCTTGGAAAAAATAAAAAAGAAACACGCAAATGATACAGTTCTATTCGTAGCTCATGGCATGGTAAACAGAATAATTATCCGTACTCTTATGAAAAAGTCACTAAGAAATGCGCATAAAACAGAGCAGGAAAACACATGCATCAATATTTTAGAATCAACAAAGAACGGAAAATTCAAGATAAAGATAATTAACTACACAGACCACCTGAAGAACTTGTGATTTTTCTAAAGTGAAAATAACACTACAATCTCGTAAAGCAATATACCGTATTGCTAGGCGCACTTCTTTTCTCTTGTATCACATCTCTTAAAACACCAATTCGTTGTTCAGTCGGGTACAGAATGCCAAAATCAATTGGTATGCTATATCTCTCAACTGCAGGAAGAGGTCTCGTCAAAAAGCCCGTTTCGCAATGCCCTGTTCTATCAACAATATACCCACATCCTTCGGACTCTATTGAAAAGTAAGCTTTCACGTACGGCGCACTTAGTATTTTCCTTTGCTGTTCTGAGCCAGGTTCCAGCCATGAAGAAACAACAACAGCTGGCTTATATTTTTCTAGTGCTGCGCTGCATTCAAGTCCTTCACAGTGTTCTCTGGGGTAAAAATCTGTTGGATGAACATGGATGCCGTGTTTCCTTAACCAGTAACTTAGTTTTCCAGAACTAGCTGCTATTTCAACAACAGGGCCATCAATTCCCAAGGCGTTAATTTCATTTGCCAATGCAGCTACAAATTCATGGTTAAAAAAATGATAAATTTTATGTTTGTTCATTACCTCGTCTTCTTTTCCACTCATTGGGGTTCCAAACAAAGATATGTCGCGCGTCCTAGCAAGTAAATAATCAACACCGAAAAGAGCGGAATTAAGATTTGTACCAGTCAGTGCATTAGCCTCAGCAAACTGCAGTAAACCAAACAAATCACTTATCTTTGGAAGCTGGTCCACAGATGTAACCTGGCGAAAAGTGTCTACAAAATCAAAATATGCGTATTCTAAAGGTGTTTTGATTTCTGCCAGCCGATTTGCACGTTTTAAAAAGTGTGCAGCAGTTGTTTCGTCCCTAACAAGAGCCAAGCCAAAGTCCACAACATCAAAGGTTGCTCTGTCTTTGATCTCGGAGAATAATGAATGATAAACATCTGAATCTAGGAACCAGCTAGCACTTGGATTTGCTGTTGATGACGAATACCCTGTATCTAGAATCAAATAATATTCAGCAGAGCCTGCCTGTCGCATTAAAGCCCTTGAAGCCCATTCATCTAGGAGGCTTTTTCCTAGTACAAGTCGGCTTCCATCCGCAAGTGCTTTCTCTGCAATAGCATCCATGATTGTAAAAACAGTAGAAAAGATTATAAATCAAGCTTATCATCTTAATGCGCACCTGAAGAGCCTGAAAAGGGTTTAAGAAGATTTTGGAAAAATTCAATATATGGCATTTTCGTACACGCCGATCGAGGCAATGAAGCCCAGTTGGATATTATCTTAGATTCATTGAAAACGCACGGCTTCAGCCGTGCGATGAAACACAATGAATCTGGGATCCCATCTTCCAACAAACCCACGACTTTAGTCGTGGGATATAAGGAAGATGTGATTTCTGAAATAAGGCAAAGCCCTGGAGATTATCATAGTGCAAAAATACTGAAAGCGGGTATAGAAAAAAGCTGGGTAAAATCTATCCAGTAAGTCACATAGCTCATCTTTTGAGACCTTTCGTATTATCAGGCGAAGTTGATGAATTGAGAAACAGAAAACAGAGAGGATATAGAATTGCTAAAGGAACATGATAAATTTACTTCATTCTTCCGCCCAGCGGCACGTCTTTATCCGGCGATAAGAGCGTCCATCTTCCTTGTTCATCCGGAACGCCTAGCGTCAAAACCTCGGAAAAGAAGTTTCCTATCTGTTTGGGCGGAAAATTAACAACACAAACAACCAGCCTGCCAATCAATTCTTCCTTACTATAATGAGCGATCTGGATGCTGGATTTTTTGACGCCCAGCTCACCCAGGTCAATGGTGAGCTTCAGGGCAGGTTTCTTGGCAGTGAGAAATTCTTGCGCGTCGACAATCTTGCCCACGCGAATGTCAACCTTCTCGAAGTCAGAGTAGTCTATTGTCATACAATCAGATTAAAAGAAATACTTAAATTCAAAATCTTGCTATTTGAAAAGAAATGCATCGAGATCTTTGATGTCCTCTACAATGGTGTACCCGGCGCCTCTTACCATATCTTTGTATTCTGCTTTTGCAACTCTCCAGTCCACTCCAATCTGGAAATCCGCTGGTATATATAAATCATCACCTAAAACAGCACCGGCGTCTACAGATGACCGCTCTCCTACGGTCGTGTTATATCCCACCACGCAATTGCTTAGTCTTGCATTGTTTTCGACGCGTGCAAACGGGAATAGTGTGGTCACGCCGTCAACAATAACGTCGTTTCCTATATAGCTGTTTGCCCCGATTGCTGAATTTTTTATTACCGTGTTTTTACCTATTTCGACGTTGCTGCCAACTATGCATTTACCTTCAAATGTCACTCGTCTGAGCTTGTCGCCCATAAGTTTGCGTGTTGTCCTGTGTACCATGGCATTACCAAGGCGCTCATAACCTCCAAGTCTTATGTGAGGATATTCCCCGTGAAGTATGTCATTGGTAGTTGTCCTGTAACTATGGGGAGTTCCTACGTCACTCCAGGAACCATTCAATGGATGTGCATAAACATCTGCTCCTAATTTGGTCAATAATGGTATCAAATCATTGCCAACGTCCAGTCTTCCCTTCGCTTTTCTGATTTCATCCAATCCATCAGAAACCTCTCTTGACCTTAAAACTTCGCGTATTTCCGGAGAAAAAAGACATATAGCAGTATTAGCATACCTTGACAATGGGCTTGAAGACTTCTCGACAAAATCACTAACACGCATAGTTTTATCATCAAAAGCAACGGTACCGAATCCTCTCAGAAGCGGATCGTCAAGTTCGAGTCCTTTGACGGCAATAGTCAATAATGCCTTTCTGCGTCTGTGCGATTCATAGAAGTCTTCTAAAGACGTGTTTGACAAGTTATCGCCATTAATAAGCAGCGCATGATTGTTACCCATGATGCCCCTATACTTGTCCAATGACCAAAGAAATACATCTGCACTCCCCTTTTTATCATCTCTATAATCCCTGTCTTCGTAATTTGCGTAATAAAAATCGACCTCGCCAGATGGTGCAAATGATTTGAACCTCCCGCCATGGCCAAAAAACTGGTATGACTGAACCCTGTTATCAAACCCTGTAACGCCAAAAATAAAAGTCTTTACGCCCTGTGATGCCCAGTGTTCTGCAGCTGCGTGAAAAAGAGCTCTATTAGCTATAGGTATGAGGTGCTTTGGGGTGTTCACAGTCAGCGGATATAACCTTGTGCCGCCGCCTCCCAATGGTACTATTGCAGTTATGTCGTAATTGCTTGTCATGAATGATCAACTTTTTACTATTAGTGAAAAGCTTAAAAGGCCGCCACTTTGTTTGAATAATCACTTGTCTTAGTGACTAGAACTTCATGCCAAACTGCTTGAATAATCCGCCAAAGCCGCCGCGCTTCATCTTACCCGGCGAGAACTGTTTCATCATCTTCTTTATCTTGTTGTAGTTTGCCAGGAGCTCGCGCACTTCAGCTTCCTTGATGCCGCTGCCGGTTGCTATGCGCCTCATTCTTGAAGAATTAATTATGTCTGGATTGTCTCTTTCGTCTGTTGTCATGGCCTGTATGGCATATTTCCATCTTTTCATTTTTGCTTCCTGTTCGTCGACGTTTCCTTTCTTGGCTACTTTCGAAAGGCCTGCCATGTCAAGTATCTGGGACATGGAACCCATCTTCTGCATGGATTCTATCTGGGTCATGAAATCAGACATTGTAAAGTCGCCGGTAATCATTTTTTTAGCAGATTTTTCGTCAACAACCGAGCGTGCCTTTTCCAGAAGCGTCTCAAGGTCGGCAAATCCTATGAGGCGCGCCACGAATTTCTCCGGGTCATAAATCTGCAGGTCTTCCGGTGTTTCGCCGACAGCGATGAATTTTACCTTTGCGCCCGTAAGGTTGCACGCTGTGAGCGCGCCGCCGCCCTTGGCTGTTGCGTCAAGCTTTGTGACTATTACATCGCTTATTCCTAATGCGTTATGAAACGCCGACGCCTGTTCCTTGGCAGCCTGTCCTATATCCGACGGTATGACAAGTATTCTCTCGTCTGCTCCAAGGATCTGGTTGAGCTTTTTTATTTCATCTATAAGGCCATTGTCAAGTGCATTGCGTCCAGAAGAATCAACGATTATAATATCGCCATGCGCGTGCTTGAGAGCGTTTTTCAAAACCTTTTCTGAGCTCTTCTCGTCCTTCTCTCCGTAAAAAGGAACGTCGATTTTCTTTGCCAGTTGCTGCAGCTGCTCATAGGCAGCCGGCCGAACAGTATCACAGCATATGAGAAACGGCTTCAGTCCTTTCTTCTGATAAAATCTGGCAAGTTTTGCAGCGGTTGATGTCTTGCCGCTTCCATAGAGGCCAACAAGCAGTATTTTCTTAGGTTTCAGTTCAACTTCAGACTTAGTTTTGCCCATTATATCCGTAAGGGCTTCATATACAATCTTCACCAGGTGCTCCTTTCGTGTCAAGCCTGCAGGGAGATCGCCCGAGGCGCGCTTCTTGATCTTCTCGCTCATCTCCAAAACAAGAGCTACATCAACGTCTGCCGAAAGCAGCGCTCTCTGGATGTCGCGAGTCAGGTCTTCTATGACCGTTTTATCCACGTTCCCAGCACCCGTTACCCGGTCTATAGCCTCGCGCAGCTTGTTTGAAAGTCCACCTAACATATTCATCTTTTGGAGAAGAAGGTTTTAAAGTGTATGAGAAGAGAAAGTTTTTCTCCCGTGAAGACCATAATGATTTCTTTTAATTATTTCCTTGCTCTGGCCAATGTATTTAATCGGGTCAGTTATTCTTAGTAAAGTTTCTGCATCTATTCTGCTGGATATTTCCGGATTTCCTGCAAGTACTTCAAAGAAAGGTGTTTTGCCGTCGTAAGATTGCTTTGCCAAATCACCTAATAAATCATGGGCAACTTTTCTTGACATAGGTTCCTTTGCTAACCTCGGATCCAGAAGATAGGTCATTACCTGTTCCGCTGTCACAACTCCATAGGTCCTGTTTATTCTGTCAAGGCTTCTTGCTTTATCCAGAGTCAGATAATAAACAACCTCTGCTATTCTTCTTGTAACATGATCAACGAACTTGAAAGCAGGACCTACATCCAGTCGGTCAGAGGCAGAGCCTTCCAAATCACGGCCATAGTCAAAAGGTATTGTATTAACAGCTGTCATCAGCTTGCCGGCCATTTCATGCAAAAGAGATCCGGCCTGTTCCTCAGCAATAGGATTACCGCCCTTTATGTCTTTGTGCGGCATTGCCGATGAACCCTTTGCTTTGCCAGGTTTCTTTAAAGCAAAAACTCCTGCATCGTCGCCACGGCCTTTTCGTATATACCTTCCCATATTAGCAAGAGTACCACTTGTTCTCACAAGCGCATACATTACATCGGCATTGAATTCCCGACCAGGTATTTGTGCCGGTGCTGTCATGCAACGCAGCCCAAGACGTTTGGCATATTCCTGTTGAAGTTTCATCCCATCAATACCTACAGTCGTAGCCGAATGATGATTTCCTGTGGCATCAGCCCATTTAGCAAAAAGCGAATTAGCATAAACAAATGTAATAAATCTCAGATCTGATTGGAGCATTTCTGCATAGAAACTGAAAGGCCTTCCAGCAACTGTAGGCAGCGCATCATAAAAATGTGTCTGATCCATGTAAGGATCGTCCAGCCATTCTACAGACTTTTCAAGTGCAATATCTCTTAAATTTTCTACAGAATCTACAAGCACTTCAAATGATCTTTTGCAGCGCATAGCTTTGGCTGTTTCCGTGCTGTCAGCACTGGTTCTCAAAAAATTAGTCACCGAAGAAGAACCTGGTGTTATTTTATCAGCAGCTTCTCCCCAGGCCGTATTTATCGCAACCACGTCATGCTGACCCGTTGCTTCCAGCTGACGAACATAGGCAGGATTAACAGCATCCAAATTCGCTGTTTGACGCAAAGCATCAATATATCTTTCAGGAATCAAGCCCGGAGAAAGTTGATTAAGCACAGGAAGACCTTCCACCTGGGCCTGCATAATAGTCACATATGTATGTGCATCAGTTCCCCAGATATCACACATTTCCCTGGTGCCATATCTTCCTTCAAGAAGCACCAGCGCATCCGTTATCATATCAACATTGGATTTTCTTGGTTGTGTTTCTCCCATTATTTCATCTCCGCTTCTTTGAACCTTTGGTAGTCCGCAAGAATCTTGTCAACAGGAACCGCGCCCGGGAACAGATCTCTGCCGATTACCCGATTGGCAACCGAAACATACAATGCTTCCATTACGTCTTTCAGTGCAGGCGGCAGCGGTTCTGGCTGTGTTGTAACGCGCGATTTCCAGTCCTTTTTATCAACTTTTTTCGCCACATCTATCTCGTTCTTCCATTCCGGCTGCGAGTAGGCATACCAGTCTCTTGGTATTTGTTTGCTTACATCAACACCCTTATAAGTTATCCTGCATTCATCCAGAGTGCCAAGCGTGTCGCCTACCATAAGAGTTCTGGCTGGTGTAAAGACAAATTCCAACTTGCCATCCTCATTGAAAAATCCAGCCCTGCTCATTCCATCTGATATGACTTTGTTGCCTTTCAAAACCGCTTCTTGGAGGTCTCTTAACTCCTCACCGCTCAAACCCGCAAGATATTGGAGGCCTGCCCAGCCGGGATATCTGTCAAATTCCTCGTATTTTGTGCTGCCGTCAACAAAAGGCTCTGACAATCGCTGGCCCTCAACAGGCACTGCAGAAAGCCCCATCTCTTCAAGGGTCAGTGTGCCTTCTTTCAGTCTGCGAAAAACAGAACTGCCTTTCGGAAGCGAATTCCTGTAGATAGCTTCAACAGGTATAACGAAATTGCCTGGTGCGTCCCTTACATGCGTATAGTCATAACTTACTTTTCCGTCTTCATCAACTGTAACTATTGGTTTTATTACTCTTGCAAGCGCAACACGCATCTTTGTAGGCGCTTCCTTCGCATCATCCAAAGGACCATACCTGTCGCCCGTATTTACTCCTCTGTAGTGTGTAACAATATCTCGTTTTACAAGCTGCTCGAAAAAATATGCTGACGTCGCGCAGAGTGCTGCGCCTTTGTTCTTGATATGATCAGGCATCTCACCCCAGTCAAAGACAGAATACCTGTCAGAAAAGTGAAATACTCCGTCACCCATCATTATTTCCGTAGGCTTTCTTCTTACCTCAACATCTTTTACGCTTCCCATATCAAATTCCTCCTAAAGCTGTCGAACATCCTTAAAATCATTATATTTTTCCCGCCCTTCGACTATAAGATCAGCTATGCGGCCTCTGACATCAGGATCATGTCGTGCAACAATCTTTGCCGCATAAAGGCCCAGATTGCCGCCGTTAGCAACACCCACATGAACATAGTTATCGTGTTTGTTTACACCATCAAGATAAAGACCAAGCCATGCAAGATCAAAGCGTCCGTTCCTGCGAAGTTCAACTGGCATGTTATAAGTGCAAATAACAGGCACATCATCAGCTATAGCAGGAGTCAATGGATTGTCATAAGCCAACAAATTCAAAGTGTCTGGTTCTATTTGAGTAGGAAACTGGTAATCTACACCAAGTCTCTTGAGCATTTTCGCGACGTCATACATAGCCCTGTCTGATTTTATAGTTGAGCCTCTGGAGTGCAGGCTGACTTTTTCGTGCGGCTGTAGTGCATAATTAACAAATCTGACAGCTGCCGGCAGATTTCCAAGGCCTACCATTCCAATGGGATATCCCGGCGGTGTCTCACTGGATGACAGCATTGAAGAAACACCACACATAACTTTGTCATCCATAGGCAGTGCTACAAGAAGCGTGCCAACATTTGTATGACATAAATTATCTACTTTGTCCGTGTTTGTACTGGTGTGTTGAAGATATGCATCCACCAGCAAGTTTTTCATGCCTGCAACTGCTATAACAGCATCCCATCCTCCTGTCCTTGCGTGCCTTTCCACGGTTTCTGGTGTGCGGTGTGCTGATGCAACAGACATATAATAATCGGTATCACTACCTCTAACACCATCAGCAAGATGATATGCATCGCCCGTCTTTGTTATTATCGGTACTTTATCCAGATCAGAAGGTGAGCCAAAGGCAATAAGCACTTTTTTAGGCATCATTATTTTTTGATTTGAAGACTTTTATACTTTCGAAGGGTTTTTGTGTAATTACAATAAAATCACTGGCGTAATGCCATAGATTTCGTGACTTTCTCGTAGTTAAAAGCTTTATAAAGGTTTCGATTGTAGTACTACCGTGAAGTGACTGTATAGTTACTGGAAGACGTACGAAGTACGTCCAGCAGGTAATGGTGTCGTAGATGAAGTACAAAACCCTCTTGGCAAGCGGTTTAATACTTTTGTCTACTATTGCATATGTCTCTGCCTTGTCAAACGACAAACCAGGAGAGTCAACGGACATAATATACAGAATGAGGCATCTGCCAAGAAGTATACTAAAATAGAGGTGTAAAAAATGGTAATGGAAACCGTCCAGATAAGACTGACAGAAAAGCAGATAAGAAACATAGAAGTTCTTGTCAAGAAAGGAGTTTATCCTAATCGTAGCGAAGCTGTTCGCGACGCTGTCAGAAAGCTTGTCGAAGAGGCAATAGAATAAAATGTTAGTTGAAATAAAT
>JBAZQV010000026.1:0-12512 GCA_041645025.1 Candidatus Aenigmatarchaeota archaeon | reverse complement strand
ATAACTGCCCTGTCCTGCCCAGTATCTTGCATTATCTTCGTATGTGGCAAAGTCCCATGAAAAATTCACAAAATGCTGGTAAACAAAGAAAGTCGTTGACAACGCAAAAAGAATAACAAGCAGCTTGTTTTTGAAAATCCATTGCAATATCATGTATAATTTATTGGACCAAAAGTTAATTAGCGTGTTCTGCATGCTCGTGCAATGGACGGGTTATTTCATATACAGATCTGCCGAATTCTGTTTCTTCGGTTCTTGCGTAGTCAGCAAGATTTACTGTCACATCTTTTTTACAGCCGAGGCAGTATCCTAACAAAAAAACATGTCTGTCCTCTGTTATTGCATTCCTTACAACACGCGAATGTCCGCATTGAATTTCAAAAACCACACGACCCCCAAATATAGCTCACGCTAGACAGTTTAAAATAAAGTTTAGAAACAGTTGATTTTTTCGGATTATTTAGGCGGATCTTGTTACTCTTATCTCGTCACCATTTAGATCGTACATCGAATTCTCTATAATCTCTGCGCGTTAAAAGTCCGCCCAGTTCGAGTAATGCACCTGTCGAGTCATGCAATCACGTTTTAAACAACCGTGTCGATGCAAATTCCGGCAGCCACAGTCTGGCCCATGTCTCTAATAGCAAAGCGAGCCAATTCAGGCATTTCAGATTGCTTCTCTATTATGAGAGGCTTTGACGGTCTTATCTTTATGATTGCTGCGTCACCGGTCTTTAGGTAATCAGGGTTTTCTGTGACAGCTGCACCGGTCTTTGGATCCATTTTCTTTACTATTTCTATGACCGTGCATGCAACTTGTGATGTGTGCACGTGGAACACTGGTGTGTAGCCCTTGCTGATTACGCTAGGGTGGTTCAATACGATTATCTGCGCTGTGAATTCCTTGACAGGCTTTGCCGCATCTTGTGGGTGGCATGCCACGTCACCGCGTTTTATGTCGCCCTTTCCGATGCCGCGGACATTGAATCCAACATTGTCGCCAGGTTTCGCTTCCTGTACTTGCTCATGGTGCATCTCTATGCTCTTGACTTCACCCTGTGCGCCCGAAGGAACGAAAATAAGCTTGTCGTTTATCTTCATCGTTCCTGTTTCAACACGACCCACAGGCACAGTACCGACACCGGTTATACTGTAAACGTCCTGGATAGGCAGTCTCAGCGGTTTACCAGTGGACTGTTCAGGCACCTTAAACATGTCAAGAGCCTCGATTATAGTAGGGCCCTTGTACCATGCCATGTTTTCGGATTTCTTCGCGACGTTGTCGCCCAAGTAACCTGAAGTTGGCACGAACTGCATGTCGTCGGTCTTGAATCCTATACCCTTTAGAAGTTTTATCACGCTTTCTTTGGTCTCGTTGTATTTCTTTTCATCATAGTTTACCGCGTCCATCTTGTTTATCGCGACGATCATCTGGCCGACACCAAGAACCTTTGCAAGGTATGCGTGTTCTTTTGTTTGCTCCTGAATACCGTCTTTAGCTGAACAAACAAGTATGGCACCGTCCGCCTGACTGGTACCGGTAATCATGTTTTTTACGAAGTCCCTGTGGCCTGGTGCGTCTATGATTGTGAAGTAGTATTTTGGCGTATCAAAACGCTGGTGCATGATATCTATAGTAACACCTCTCTCACGCTCTTCTTTTAGCCTGTCCATGATGAAAGCGAATTCAAAGGTTTCCTTTTTCAGTTCCTTTGCCAGATCCTTTAGTTTGCGCATCTGTTCATCGCGTACAGCTCCTGTGTCGTAGAGCAGTCGTCCTACAAGTGTTGATTTTCCGTGGTCTACGTGACCAATCGTTACAAGATTCATGTGTGGTTTTTTATCAGCCATTTCAATACCCCCAATTATTATGTCCGAATTGCATTCGTACAAATATTATAAGTTCTTTACTTTCTAAACCTATAAACAAATCTTTTTAAAGGTTTATACTTGGGGATTAACAAAACAAATAATAACAGGCGGTATTTCATCTTTTCTTACTATTAATCAGATATTTTCTCGTGCAATCTCTGCGCTAAAACAACACTTTTCCTGTCAAATATGCCTTTGGTAATTCCATACAGTAAAGCATAATCATCTACATGACTGCTTCCAATACCATAATCTCTAACGTTATTCAGAGCGTCTATTGCTGCGGTGGAATGCTTTTCGTGTAGATATTTTAGTTTTCCTGTTGCAGTGCGTCGAAAAACGCCTATTGGATAAGTTTCTCTTCCGGAACCCGCTGGAGCACCAGCACCCGGTACGTTCGCATATCGCCATAAAATTCTTTCATCTTCACACTGATGCAATGCAGCATCAACAATGAATTGATCCTTTTTTGTAGCAAGAATTCTTGTTAGCCAAACTTGGTCTGTCACACCATATACAGTCAACGCTTCTGGTGACTGATAACCAAAAGAGTAATCGTCCGGAACTCGTTCTACCAAAGCTATTAAGTAAGCCTGGTTGGTTATACCCATTACAGCGTCGGCCTTTTCATGCCAATTGGCTAAACGCCTTTCTCTTAATTCTGAGAAAGGTTCTTCTGAGCGTGCAAGTCTATCAAAAGTTTCCTCAAAAAATTCAGAAGGTTGAGAACCGTGTAGATATCTGATTGCATGAGGAACAGGATATGGCCCATATCCATCTGTAAGTGGTTGATGTGAAAAAAACCCATTTATTACACCGATCAAAAATTTTGGATCTTCTTTATGCTGTTCAATTAAGTCTAACTTTTCATCACTCATACCATCTACACCGTGTAACAAATAACAAGGAAAACTATATAAAGGTTTCAATAGTTACCACTTCTAAGATATAACACTAAGCTGCTGAACTGTCTCGAAGAATAATATGCTGTTGTTATCTAAGAATGCATTGAATACTGATATTCAGTAACATGCGAGCGGGCTTCTAATCTGAGGATCTCTGCGATATTCTGTTCTGTGCGCATCCCGCAGTGCTCTTGCAACTTCCTCTGGAACCGGCGAACAGGCAACACCTGAACCGTATTCTGTCACACTGTCAGGACTTGCCACTTTGTACGCCCCAATAGCTTTTCTGGTTGCCACAACAGCCGCGACCGCTGCAACCGCCCCAAGAATTACTTTTGTTGATGTCTTCATTTTTTCACCAAAGATAGTTAAGACAAAATGTTTTTAAAGCATATAATTATATCTGCGGAATATCTTTTGAAAGGCCCTTTCTTTCGCGCAGCTTTTGTATTACGCCCATCTTCAAGTCCTCAGGTATCTTCTCGAATTTCACGTCTATCAGGGAATAGAATCCTTTGCCGCCAGTTGCGCTCTTCAACTGACCCTCGAATCCGAACATTTCAGCCACTGGCAGCTTGCACTGTATTACAGCAGCGCCCATTTCCGTTTTCACGTCTAGTACCTGGCCACGTCGGTTCTGCACCTGGTTCATGGCATTGCTCATCAGTTCGTCAGGAACGTCTATGCGAATTACCTGTACCGGTTCCAGCAATGTAGGCTTTGCCCTTAAGATAGCTTCTTTTATAGCATCGCTTACTGCCGGAAGCACCTGGGCAGGGCCTCGGTGTATTGCGTCTTCGTGCAGCTTAGCATCATGCAGCTTTATTTTTAGCGCAGTGCAAGGTTCGCCGCACAGCGGTCCTGAGTTCATGACTTTTTCAAATGCCTCTATTACGAGTTCCATGGTTTCATTCAGGTATTGTATACCTTTTGTGGCGTCAATAAGACTGTTCCTGTTGTAAATATCCTGTAGTTTTTTAGCTTCATCTCTGCCCATGCCCGCATCCACGAGCTTTGGAATGAGATCTTTTAGATATTTTCTTACGTTCTTCTCGCTTATCTTGCCGTTTGAAATATCCTCATACAGCTGTGACTCTATTGGCTCGACGGTCACATAGAATCTGTTGTGCTTGTTTGAGGATTTTCCTTCTACCTCCGGGCTTTCGGCTCTTGCGGTTTCGCGGTAGATAACAATGGGCGGCGATGTTGTTACATTTATTTCCTTCTCTATCAGCGGCCTCTCTATCTTTGCGTCTATGTGCAGTTCGCCCAGGCCTGAGACAAGGTACTCACCGGTCTCCTCGTCTATCTTTACAGCCAGTGTGGGATCCTCTCGGCTGACCTGGCGCAGGAACACGATTAATTTTGGAAGGTCCTTTGGATCCTTGCATTCTATTGACTTTGTAACAACCGGCTCGAACATATGCTTTATCGCTTCGAACGGTTCTATTTCTCTCTCAGGATCGCAAAGGGTCTCGCCGGAAAAAGTATCAGTGAGTCCAACTATTCCTACGATATTGCCCGCTGGAATTTCCTCCATCTGTACACGCTGCGGCCCCTTGTATATGGAGACCTGTTGAATTCTTTTGGTCATGTGTTGGTTGACCAGGCGTACTTCCTGGCCTTTCTTCAGTGTGCCAGAAAAAACACGCCCCGTTGCGACAAGGCCTGCATGTGGATCAGGAACAACCTTTGTTATTATTACTGCCAGAGGACCGTTCGGGTTCATGTGTTCCATGCTCTTGCCAATTTCGCTTTCTGGTGACCCGTGCCATATTTTTGATATTCTGTATTTTTGTGCATCAGCCGGATTCGGCAGGTGCTTGACAACCATGTTAAGAACTACGCGGTGCAGTGGCGCGCGTTTTGACAATTCATCATCACGGCCGTCAATTGTGTATTCTATTATATCCTTGAACGTTATGCCTTCCTTTTTCATGTAAGGAATATTGATTGCCCATTTTCTGTACCCACTGCCAAAGGCCACAGAACCATCCTCAACCTTTACTAGCCATTTTTCTGCAAACTCTCTTTCAGCGTATTTTTGTATGAGCCGGTTGACCTGTGTTATTATTCCAACAAATCTTTCCTGCATTTGTTCTGGCGTAAGCTTAAGCTCGCGTATTAAACGATCTACTTTGTTTATGAAAAGAACCGGTTTTACTCTTTCGTGAAGAGCCTGACGAACAACAGTTTCTGTCTGCGGCATTACGCCCTCCACCGCATCTGTAAGAATGACTGCGCCGTCTACTGCCCGCATGGCTCTTGTGACGTCGCCGCCGAAGTCAACGTGACCGGGCGTGTCTATTAAATTTACCATGTAGTTCTGCCCTTCAACTTCATGAACCATGCTTACGTTGGCAGCAAAAATTGTTATTCCGCGTTCCTGCTCTTGCTTGTCAAAGTCCGTGAACAATTGCGTGCCTGCGAGCTGCTCTGACATCATGCCAGCGCCTGCAACCAGGCTGTCTGTAAGTGTCGTTTTTCCGTGGTCAATGTGGGCTGCGATAGCTATATTTCTTATGTGCGTCGGCTCTTTCATCAGAGCTGCCATTTCTTCGATTCGGTCTTTCGCCATTTACATCACCAAGTGCCAAGTGTGGGTCGTCATTGACTTCAATTTATAACAAGAAGAAAACGACCGCTAAGCGTTTCGCCTATTCATGAAATAAAAGAACACCTGGCATCACAATTCTATTGAGCAGAAAGATTAAAATAGGTTTCAGATGCCGTACGAGTAGCATCTTCTGAGCGTTTCCATCGGGTCTTTTTTTGCCTGCTCGACTTCTCTCTTCTTTTCTGAAATGAGCGTGCCCAGAAGCTCCTCGGTCCAGACGCCACTTCTTAGCAGGAAGTCATGGTCCTTTTCGAGTTCTTTTACAGCTTCTTCCAGTGAAGCCGGCATCGTTACAAGTCCATACTCTTCTCTTTCCCTTTCATCCAGTTCGTAGAAGTCTTTCTCCAGCGGTTGCCCGGGGTCTATGTGCCTACTTATTCCGTCCATGCCTGCGAGTATCATTGCGCTAAAAGCGAGATACGGGTTGCACGTTGGACCCGGCGGCCTGAATTCTATTCTTCTTGCTTTCGGGCTGTCAAAGTATACAGGTATCCTGTTCGGCGCGCTCCTGTTTCTTGCCGAGAAGCCGCGCGCAAGGTTTGGCGCCTCGAAGCCGGGCCTGTACCTTTCGTAGGCAAGCACATTCTGCGATATGATAGGCGCAAGCGCGCGCGCATGCTCATTGAGCCCGCCAATGTACCACAAAGCCTCGCGGCTGAGCCCGCTGTATTTCCTACCGGCGAACAGCGGCCTTCCGTTTGCCCAGAGGCTCTGGTGTATGTGCATGCCTGAGCCGTTGTCATCTGGCAAAGGCTTTTCCATGAATGTTGCTGTCTTGCCTCTTTTGCGTGCTTCTGTCACAACGAAGTTCTTGTAAATCTGGAGAAAATCACCCATCCTTGTAAGTGTCTGGTAGTGCATGTCGATTTCGTTTTGTGCGCGCGCCACTTCGTGGTGGTGCGCCTCCACATCCACACCGACACCCTCCAGCTTCAGAACGATTGCGGTCCTTATGTCCTGCAGCTTGTCTGGCATCAGCGGAAAATAAGCGCCCTTTTTCACTTGCGTATGGCCGTGGTTTTTTCCATCACTTTCAATTTCTTCCGAATAAACCTTCAGTACAGGATCTCCGTTCCCGCCCTTTACAAATTCGACTTCGTCAAATACAAAAAATTCCGCCTCAGGCCCGAAAAAAGCTTTGTCAGCAAGCCCGCTTTTCCTGAGGTACGCTTCTGTTCTCTGCGCGACCACGCGCGGGTCCTTTGTGTATTCATCTCCACCGTTAGGATTGTATGTATTTGCAAATACGGCGAGAGTAGGGTGTTCTGTGAATGGGTCCATGAAGTAGGGCGCATTTGGGTCGACTCTAAGCACCATGTCGCTCGACTCGATCAACTGGTAGCCACGTATGCTCGACCCGTCATAGCCAATGCCAGTTGTTACGGCCCCATTAAGATAGCTTATCGGCACAGATATATGGTGCCATGTCCCCCACAAATCCGTGAACCTTACGTCAGCGATTACAACCTTATTTTTTCTCGCAAAGTTTGACATCTGCTTGTAGCTCATTTATCCACCTAGTCATAGTATTCGCATTCGCCGCAGTACGCCTTGTTGTTTGATATGAAATACTTGTACGAGCCGCATTCAGGGCACGCGCCGCGCATTTTTGTTATTGATATCATACCGACACCCCTTCCTCCTGTTGCTATCATGGTTTAGTGTGTTACTTGCGTTAAAAGTGCTTTCTTAATACTCTGGTCTATTTCGTCAATGTGCATCCTTCGTTCATCGCCGTATCTTCTACTAACAACACAATCAGGACTTCCATCTAGGCTATATATCCAGTTGTCGTTTCCAATTACGCCCCTAGGTATTCCTATAAGTTTGCCGTCCACCTGCCTGTAATCAAACAATACGTTCATACCCACCGATGCTATTATTTGCACTAGAATATGTATATAGTTATTATGGTTTTTTGTATACATTTGTCTGAAAAATTAATGAATATTTAAGCTTTTGTTTAATATCACTTAATTATATTGAACTTTATTGAACATTTGTGTGGTCATTTATGGCGATAGACGAGCTTGACATCAAAATTCTGAACATCCTTCTGGAGAATTCAAAGCTTTCCTACAGAAAGATAGCTAGAAAGCTAGGCGTAAGCGTCACTACAGCCATGAACAGGATAGTAAAAATGGAAAAGGAAAAGATAATCCAGGGATACACGGCGAAACTGGATTACGAGAAGCTTAGGTACGACATCAAGGTTGTCATAGATGTGCGCGTTTCTAAGGGCAAGTTATTTGAGGTTGAAAGCAAAATCGCACACCATCCTAATGTTTCTGCTGTTTTTGATGTGACCGGCTCCTTCGATACTATGATAATTGCAAATTTCAAGAGCCGCAAGGAAATGGATCGCTTTCTCAAAAGGATACAGACTTATGACTTCGTGGAGCGTACCGAAACAAAGCTCGTTCTCAACACCATAAAGGAAGGGCAGATAGTACCAAGCTTGTAGACTCTTAAGTTTTTCTCATGATATTATTTTCATCATGCAGGAAATCATCACGCAGAAGCAGTTTCTCGATTTGTATAAGGGTGGTCAGCGTCTTTTCTCCAACTGCCTTATGCAGTTTTTTGACATAGCTGACGCGACCTTTGAGAATATTGTTTTTCGTAACTGCAAGCTCTTACTTTGTACGTTCAGGAACTGCTCTTTTAAGACATGCACATTCGAGCAGTGCACTGTTTACTCCGGCAGCTTTTACAATGGAAGAGCAGATGACCTGATATTTGACATGTGCAACATAGAGATGACATTATTTGACAACTATCAGTTTTTCAAATCTGCTATGAAGAGATCCAACCTGCGTTGGTTTGGGATGATAAACAGTCCGGGCATTGATATATCATCTTCTACACAATTCAAAATCATAACAGATCTATCACAGGTTTCTGAGGCGGAAATAGAAGAATTATCAAGAATGTTGATGGGTACCGTTGAACGTATGGATTTGGGTGCGAGGCTTAAAGTAAAAGACTTGATTCGTGAGAGTATCGATCGTTATAATCTTGCTCAGCCAGAAGAGAAAAAAGATAAGTACGCATCTCAGGCAGACTACAGCGACGCTCCGCTTACCTACGGCGAGGCAAAAGGCGCAGTGGAGGCCTTTTTCTACGGTATGAATACAGACCCCTACAAATCAAAAAAGCCGTACGAAACAGCAGGCGGCTATAAGAAAAATAATGAACCAAATAAATAAACAGAACATGATTTATTTGGTTCATATATAGCTCAAAAGGAAATAATATCAACCGTTTCCTTGTAGAGCTATAAAAGCCGCCGAATCAAATTTAATTATGCGCAAAAGGACAATGTCACTTGTTTTCGTCATTATCATGGTTGCGGCCTATTTGATTAATTCTTCTATCCCGCCTATAAGGGAAGAAACCTATGTTACAAAGGTCGTGGACGGCGACACCATAGTTATCGAGGGCGGCCAGCGCGTCCGCCTTCTGAATATTGACACGCGCGAGAAAGGAGAGAACTGCTATGCCGAGGCCAAGGAGCGCATGGAAGAGCTTGTTCTGCTCAAGAACATAACACTGGAAGCTGACAAGGAAGACAAGGACCAGTATGGCCGCCTGCTCAGGTATGTTTATCTTGACGATGCGAACATCAACATGGAGATGGTTGCAGAAGGTCTTGCTGTTGTCCATATCTACGAGCCAAACGTAAAATACCGCGAGCAGTTTGCCGAGTACGAGCGTCAGGCAAGGGAGAGAGGCGGATGTGTGTGGACGACTACACCCTAAAGGAACTTGTGAAGGATTTATTTACAAAGTTACTCCATGAGATTCAAAAACAAAGTTGTTCTTGTCACTGGTTCTAGCAGGGGAATCGGAAGGGCTACCGCTATTGAATTTGCAAAGGAAGTAGATGGCGGATACTGCTAAAGTATTTTAACATCTTTCAGGTTTTTGAAATCTGTATCTTTTGTGAGCAGGACGAGTTCATGCATCTGTGCCGTTGCATAAATCATGCAGTCTATTAGGCCTATTTTGCCGTTTCTTTTCCTTTCTTCATGATAAATTCTGCCGCTTTCTGCCAGGATATCCTCGCTCATATCCATCATGACTGACAGTTTTTTTATTGATGTTATAAAATCCTTGGGTAGTTTATTGTTTTTATGACACCAGACGGATATTTCAGCAATAGTTATGGGACACGTGTAGAATACTTCCTGATTCTCCATGCGCTCTTTTAATTTTTCGCCTTTTCCTGTACCTTTGAAATATTCTATCCAGCAGGAAGTGTCGAGCAGCATCAGAATTCTCTTGTTTTTTTGTCACGTTTGAAAGGTTTCGAGAAGCCTTTTGCCATCCCAAAGCCTCTTTCTATATCCTTGCCTTTTCTATGCCTGAGAAGCACTATTTCCACGTCGTCGCCTACATCTGAGCCGATTGCGTTGAGTTGCTCGCTAGGCAGCAATATACCTATAGAAGTCCCTATCCTTCTGAGTTTGGCTTGGAATGGCTGTGGCATTCTTATCACTATTATAATACATTATAATGAATTTAAATAGATCAAAAGGTATGAAATTACGGAATATCACAAAGCTTGAATGGTAATTTCTGGGTATATTTTTGCCGTTGTCATCGATTTGCAAGATTCGTGGATTTCTCGCACGCACCCAGATTTTTACATCGGGAAAAGCGCTTTATCGGGCGTAAAGAAGATTTTGCACCCTTCAAACCCTCTAATTTCACAGAGTTTTTCGGGAAAAATAGGCCTTTCATTCAACTTTTGAGGAGATCCGAAATTACCTTGCGCCGGTTGCCTCGCGCTCTACACGTTCCTTTTCCTTTATCGCGAAGCTGTCGCCGCTGTTCTTGTACGCAGCCAGCAACTCGTCTGCCAGTGCCTCAGCGAGCCCCTTGTTTTTGTTGAACGCACGCCTGTAGGCGCTTTGCGCGATAGCACGCAGCGTCTTGTCAACGCGTCTCTGCGGCGCTGTTATCACGGACTCACGCGCCATTATACTCCCCATCTGGAAAGAAATAACCTCTTCGCGCAGTGCCGCATTTTCTATTGCCCTGACGAGAATTTCTATCGGGTTTTTGTTTTCCTTCTTTTCTATTATTCCCAGCGCTCGCTCGACTGCATCCAGCACGTTTATGTAGTTGCCGGAGAATTTGCCTGATGTTAGTCGGTGTTTCTTGCCTACGTGGCCGGAAACAAGCATTTTTAGTGCAAGCCTTTCGACTATGTGCATTCTTGATTTGTGGAATCGCCCGCGCTGGGTGCCTGCGGAGCGCGGTAATATTTTTGGATCAAGATTTATGTAGCCCTTGAGGCTGGGATCATTTACAGCAACATTGGAATCCCATCGGTTAAAGAGTTTAACATCAAATACAGTTTTTTCCCTTTTCTTGACTTGCTTTACAATTCGCGGTTTTCTTTCCCGCCTTTCATACGGTCTTCTTTCATCAGTCCTGTCTCTTCTTTCGCCATCTGTTCTATCTGTTGTTCTGTTGGACATTCTCATATATTACCACTTATTTTAGGGATTTCTGCTTCCTGCCTGTTCTTATCATTTCCAGAGAAATATCATTGACCTTTACGACCGCGTATTTTACGCCGGACATGCTTCCCACTGCGCCGCCCTGGCTGCCTCCGATGCCCTCGACTATCACCTGGTCGTGCTCGGAAACGTGGTTTATTGCGCCTGTTCGCGGCACATGAGCAGTTATCTGCTTGCCGTTTTTTATAAGGCGGACACGGACACATTTTATGAGCCCCGAGTGCGGCTGTTTCTGCTCGACTATTCGCTTCTCAAGAACTATGCCCTTGGCCTGCGGTGAGCCTTCCAAAGGATCTTTTTTCTTTTTGAGTTGGAGAATCCTATTTCTATACTTAATCTGCTTCCACTTGTACTTCTTTCTGTCTCTTTTCAGTTTTCTTGCTGCAAATTCTCCTGCCATACAAACCCTTCTTTTTGAAAAAAGAAGTTTTTGTATTCCCAAGAAAAACATGGGATCTACAAGAACTTCAATTCAATATTATCTTCGTTATCTTCGGTAAATTATGATGTAAAGCTTAAAAACGAACCTCTGGCTATTTTATTTTGAGCGACGCTACGTCAAACAGGCGCTGGAGGAACTTGTTTATTACTTTTATATTTTTGCCGTTCTTGCCGATTGCCCGCGCCCTTTCCGAAGGCTTGATTTTTACCGTGATAGCATTATCCTTAAGCGTGAATTCCTGTATGCCAGGTATGATGTTTTTTACGAAATCCTCCAGAGTTTCCGCGTATTCAAAAACCTTTATGCTTTTTTTGAAAACACGCTCGGCATTCTTTATCTTTGATCCATTCTTGCCGACCGTAGAGCCGTATTGGCCCTGAGCGATAACAAAATAAATCTCATCCTCTTCGTTTATGGCGTCCATTACCGAAGCGCCGGTTAGAGTTTGAAATATGTTCATCGATTGAATGGCATTCTGGTCAAGGGTTACTTTCATATTATCCTCTTTGATTAATCTCTTCTTGTTTAATATGTTTCTTTTGTCTTATAGTTAACCCAGTAAAGATTCTGGATATGATTTACTGGGTTCACATATAGCTCACAAGGAAGTAATATCTTGTTTGTTTCCTTGTAGAGCTATAAGGATTTTCTTTTTCAAAGAAAAGCCTTATTTTAATTCACTGTATATGTCTTTGAAGCCGACCATAGCGACCGGAAACGGCTTTCCCAACTTCGTGCCGAGCTGTATCTGGTCGCCGTCGAAGACTTCCACCTTAATGTTGCCCAGTTTTGCTATGATGGTCTTTGGGCAGTTCTTCGCAACGACCACTTTCTTTACCTTTCCATTTTCTACCGCAACAGCTATCTGTCTGGCGCCTATTATCATTTTATCGTCTTTAATCATGTTCAAAATTCAACTCCGTTTAATTTTGACATCCCAAATAACTTAATGTTATTTGCGGATAGTCAACTACTCTTTTTTGCGCATCTTCTTCATCCTGTCCATATCAACAGCCAGCTCCACCATTCCTGTTCCAACAGGAGCTATCTGGCCTACCAGTATGTTTTCAATTATTCCTTCAAATTTGTCCGTTTCACCATAGAACGAGGCATTTATCAGATGTTTCTTTGTTTCCTCAAAGTTG